>CAMNJU010000116.1 GCA_946541595.1 uncultured Planctomycetales bacterium | reverse complement strand
TTTTGGTAGACTCCGTATTGTTCGTTATAGATCGATTCCTTCCATTCTCCCTTTCCAGCCTTAGATTCGAAAAGATGACGATAGGATTCCTTACCGTCACATTCAACAACGATTTCCGAAGAAACAGAAACGGTACCGAGATGGAAATGAAGCGTTGCGTCTTTGGGGAAAGGGCCTTTTATCAATAGAGGCTTTCTCAGGCCCTCTGCCATTCCTGTTTTAGTAACCGATGGTAACAGCGCGTTGAAGGAACTGGAAGGCCATTGTGGCTCAGGAAAATCTTTGCTGTTGACCCAAGAGGCCCCAAAATGTGATATTTCGGTTGGAGCGTATCCACGTGTCGCCTGAGCGACATTCAGTTCCTTAAAGGAAAGACAAGGGCTGCCTCCCCAGTTTATACCGTCGCAAATAATCAAACGGCCGGGACTTTTTTCGTGAATGGCTTCAGCGAGAAGCTTTACGACGTTGAAGTATTCCTGCTCAGTGCAATTTGCGGGTTCGTTGAACAGGTTGAAGCTGAGTTGGTCGTTAGAAAAAGCTCGATAACGTTCGGCAAAAGTTTGCCAATGCAATTTGCAAATATCAAGCGTTTCCTTGTCATGCCAGACGAGCGGCGATTCCGGAGGGTTTGCGACCGTATAACCGGGAGCTCTGTGAAAATTTAAGTTGACGTGGATACCGTATTTAACCCCGTATTCAAGAGCCTTATCAATTTCTGACAACGTCTTTTCGTTGAATTTCCTTTTGTCTCCGTTGACAATCCATGCTCGGTAATCCATCGGTAAACGGACAAAGTTGAACCCTAAATCGCTGATGTTGCGAAAATCGTCTTCACGGAACGGATTGTTCATTCCGTTGAATTTCTCTAATAGATTAAAGCCTCGCCAACGAGGTAACTTGTGGGGACTTGGATTTGGAAGCGCTTGTCTTTTCCTTTCTTGTCCAAACGAAGTTTGTGACTTCAGTGAGAAAAGCGCATATGGACCGCATGCAGCAAGGACCGAGGCATATTTTACAAAATCACGACGCGAGGAGACGAACTGTTCCATAGTATATTCCCTTTCAGAATTTTTTGGAAAAAACTCGACAACGTGCTGATTATATAGAAGCTAGGTTTGGAAGTCAACGTTTTATAACATTCTTATGCCATTTGACTTTATTCAGTGCACCGTATTCAGACTTTTAATTGCGGGTAACACATTATCGTAGTAGAGTTGAAAGACAACAATTGATAAATTTTTGAAAAATTGTTGTTTTTTTCTTGCGGCGAACATATCTATTTGTTAAAATGGGTTAACTCCGTTTTCGGAGCAAAAAGTGAATTTTTAACGCGTCTGATCGCCAGTATTTCAGACGCTTGCGAAGAGTGGGCTTTTCGCTCGTTCTCGAATCGTTTTATTTCGGTGACGAATCAAGGAGATCTTATATGAGTAACGTTTCGCGTCGTTCTTTCCTGAAATCATCGGGCTTATTGGCGGCTGCAACGGCTGTTCCGACCTTGTCGTCTGCGCCGCGCGTTCATGCCGGTGAAGACAATACGATTAAAATTGCCTGGGTTGGGTGCGGTTCCCGTGGAAGCGGCGCTATCCAACAGGCGATGAACGCCGATAAGAACACCAAACTGTTTGCCGTCGCGGACGCTTTTGAACACCGTGCGAAAAACGCGGTTCAGATGGTAAAGGATACGCAAGGTGAAGATCGTGTCGACTGTCCTCCGGAACGTACTTTCCATGATCTTGACGGTTTCAAATCCGCGATCGATTGCTTGGGCGACGGCGACGTCGTCGTATTGACGACTCCTCAGGGGTTCCGCCCCATTACGTTCGAATACGCCGCGACCCATAAGAACCACATCAACATCTTCGCCGAGAAACCTCTGGGCGTCGATATCCCCGGTCTGAAGCGGCTCCAAGCGGCTAACGAAGTCGCTAAGAAAAAGGGAATTCAAGTTGGCGTAGGTTTGAACAACCGTCATTATTTCCGTACCGAAGAGACTGTAAATGCGATTCGTGACGGTAAATTGGGCGACGTTCTTACGACGTGGGTCTATCGTCTTCAGGGACCGCACATGCTGAATCTGCACGAGGGTTATACCGACCTTCAGAACGAAATCAGCAATATCTTCTGCTTTGACTGGACGAGCGGCGGTTTTATTGTCGACGCGTTGATCCATAACATCGACATTTGCTGCTGGTGCATGGACGATTATCCGGTTGCCGCGTTTGGTTCCGGCGGACGTCTCGTCGATCCTCATGACAAGGGTATGCGGCGAATGCAAGATCAGTTGATTGATTGCGGCGCAATTGAATATGTCTTCAAGGATGGCCGCAGAATGAATCTGCATACTCGTACCATTCCTAACTGCTGGGGTATGTTCCAAGCGAACGTTCAGGGGACGAAAGGCTGCGCGCAAGTCGGCGAAGGCGTTGGCGATCCTGCTATTTACGAAGGGTGCGACATTCGCAATACCGAAACTCGTAAGGTTCTCTGGAAGCCGTCTTCTCCCCAGAACGACTCGTATCAAACTGAGCACGATCTCCTCTTTAAGGCCATTCGCAACAACCAGCCTTGGAACGAAGTCGAGTACGCCCTCAACGCGACGAAAACCGCTATTCTCGGACGTACGGCTATGGAGACCGGCGATTACGTCAAGATGGAAGACGTTTGGAACTCTACTCGCGAACTCGTTCCGAATATTGACGATCTTCGTTTGGACAGTCCCTCGCCCGCTGAACGCGACAAGGATGGCAACTACTGGATCGGTCAGCCTGGCGTTACTAAACTGTCCTGATAGTACGGCAGCTTAGTTGGTTATAGCCGTCAAGTTGCGCTTCGTGCGCAACTTGGCATAAAAAACGCAAAGAATAGAAAATTTTCTATTCTTTGCGTTTTTTTGTCGGATGATTACAAAGTGGAAATTATGGTAAGGGGAGTACAGGCGAATTCTCGTTTAACATCGCGAGATATTTCTCGATGTCTTCCTCCGGCGTTTTTACATAGCCATATTTTGACCATTGGTAAGCGTCGATGTTGGGGACGAACGTTGCTTCCTTTTCTGAAAGAAAGACCGTCATGAAGCCCATGTCGCCCCAATGTCCAACCGAGGGGAAGCAAATGGTCTGCATACCGTCTTGAACAGGGGTTCGGTAATAGTGATGGTGCCCGTGGAGGTATGCCACGAATTTTGGACATGCTTTTAGTATATCCGCGAGCTTGGTTTCCGCTTCCGGATGATGACAGCCCACGAATACCGGTTTTTCCGTGTACTTTTTAAGGGTTTCCGTAAGCCATGATCTTTGCTCGTCGCAAATATCGCCGCGAACTTGTCCTTTTAAATAGGAATCCAATAAGATGAAATCGGCTCTAGGCGTTTCTACAATATTGATATAACAGTCCTTTACGGGCTGCTCCTTTTCAAACCTTTCCGGGAATACCGTGCGATAATTCATAATTCGATCATGGTTACCCATTGCGATTGCCCACTTGATTCCCGCCTGCTCAATGGGCTTAATTAACTTGCGGAACAGTTCGTAATCCTCAATTTTGCCTTCATTATATGCGACGTCGCCGTAGATAAGCAAATTTGCAGGGCGCGGATTCATTGCTAATATTTTGGCTACGCTTTGATTAAAACGAACCACTTGCTGAACCGTTTCAGGATTGTGCAGATGAGTGTCGGAAAAGATAGCCACAATGTTGTCGTCAGTCTTGACGTCGGCGGCCAACAGACTTTCAATGGAGCAGTATCGCGACGAAAACGCGGCGAACGCGACCATCCGTAAAAAATCACGTCTTTGCATAGTTATTACTTCTTCAGATATATATTGTCGGTAACTGAAAATAGAGCGCGTTCAAAGTTGAAATATCTCTCGGAACGCGCTCTTAACATTTCCGTCCTGATCCAAACCAACGCTAAAAGGCTAAAAATGAATCATTCATTGGAATAAGTCGGCTGTTGGGGAATTTAGGCCTTCATTTCAGCTTCCATTGCCTTAAGAGAATCGCCAATATTGGTAATAAGCTCGTCGACTTGCCATTCTTCTTCAAACCCAACGATATACACGTCTATTATTTGCGAACGGACGACTTTATCGATTGATTCTCTGCGCTCTTCAAGCTTTTTCATCGTTCCTTCGCCTACCAATTTCATGCAGATGACGCCTTTGCCGTTATCTTGCGCCGTCTGGCAGACCTCGACGTTCTCTTCAAAAGAACCCTCCATTCGAGTTCCCATCGAGTTTAGTCTTACATGAACGGCGTCGACCCAAGGATTAACTGCCGCGTTTTTTAAGGCTCCGAAAGAATGACAGGAAACGCCGTGTCCACGAATGAGACCTTCTTCTTTGCACTTTTCGAGATCCTCCATGTAACGCTTATAGTCATTCTCCCAATCTGGCTTCATCATGCAGTGGAGTTGAAACAGATCAAGGTAATCGGTTTTCAATTCCTGCAGAAACTTCTTGACTGTGGCTACCGTATCAATCGGCTGATCCCCGTTGTTTGGGAACCACATCTTAGTGGAAAGCGTGTAGCTGTCTCTGGGTTTATCTTGCAAGGTGGAGGATATAATTTCGTGTGTGCCATACATATCCGCGCAATCAAAGAAACGAAGACCGCTATCGTAACAATGTCTGATGAGACTTTCGCCTTTCTTTCGGTCCATACGGGTTAGCTGGCTAGAATGATTCCAGCCCGACATTCCCGTTCCCATTCCGATGCGGCTTGTTTCCACGTCTCCAAAGAGTTTTACCCGTGCCACTGGATCGGAGGAAAACGGATTCTTAGGCGGCTTCTTCGCGGTTTCCGGAAGAGTGTTGGCAGACGAAGAGGAAATACTCGCGCTGGCGGCGCCGCCAAGCGTTGCGATCGACGTCTGCAAAAATTTCCGACGTTGCAAATCCATTATTAAATACCCTTTCTGGTAAAACGTTCATCGGAAAAGAGAAACCACGATCAATTGACCGACAAAACAACGTATTTTGTCCATGTATAAACGAATCGTGTTTCCTCCGTGTGAGTACATTGACTTGAGGTCAGATTTGAGATTCTTGCGACGGGCGCAGGAAGAGATTCCTAATACGGGTCGCGGTACGAGCGTATTGCGGGTCTTTACTCAGTTTTCCCCATTCAGGACTCTGTCCGAATTTGCTCCAACCTTCGCGACGCGCTTCGTTGTTTTCAAAGCTGAGCATATAGGTTACGTTCGGAACCCATGATCCAAAGACCGCCGTCCCCATGAAGACCGTTAGCATTCCACAACGTCGGAATAGGTCGTGTTCAGCGTTTTCAAACATGTGAGCTTTTGCGAAATTACGTTCGTAATTGGGGGAATTGTAAGTTCGCAATTGCAAGAGGCGTTCGCTATTGCTGTAAGGAACGGCAAGGCGCGGTTGGCACGCGATTGAACGAACGACGACCATCTCTTCGTCGATATAGTCTAAGTCGTCGGAGAGATTAAATTGAGGCTCACGCTGCGCGCTGCGGTCTTGGAGACTGAGAAAACTTTCAATCGACGTCGTCTCTTGAACAACGAAAACTGCGGAATCATACAGTTGAGCGTTGTAACCACGATCGTCTTTCATAAGATCGACGTCGACATAGAAAACGCCGACTTTGTCGAAACCAAGCTCGTTGCGTTCGGGGATTAATTTTTTATCAAAGGCGTCGAGAAGCGCTTGGCGTTTTTCAACCGACTGGGAGAAATACGTTTCCAGCAAAACGTATCCTTGGACGTTTGCCGAATTGTCTTCCTCAGGGCGGGGATTGCCTCTTCGACGACCGGGAATGATAAGGTCTGCATTTACCGAACCAGTCGCTAACGCGACGCCGGCTGCCGCGGCGCCTGTCAAAAAATTTCGTCGTTGCATTTCTTCTCCTTTGAAGGAAACTGTGATAAACCGGGTAAACGCCCGTCTGTCCGCCATATTATAGCAGGGTAGGGTCGGGCAATCAATGTTATTCTTCCATGACTTTTAAACTTACGTCTATTCGGCCAAGCGGGGCGCTAACCTGAACTCCTTGAACACAAGATCGCAGACGTTCCAACGATTCGCGGGCGATTTCAATTCCGACTTCTAGCTGAGCCTCTTTTGATTGAGTCGAAGCTTTTTCCATTCTTGCCATAATCGATTCCGGCACTACGACGCCAGGCACCTCTTTTCGCATGAACAGCGCATTGCGGTAACTTACAAAAGGCCAGATTCCGGCAATTACCGGAACGGGCAAATTGCCGAAATCGTCGATGAACTTAAGCAAAACGTCAGGGTCAAAAACCGGCTGGGTAATTACAAAAAGCGCGCCCGATTCAATCTTGCGCTTTAGTCTTTCGAGCTCTCTCTCCCTGTTAAGAGCCGAAGGATCAACGCCACATCCAAAGAAGGCTTCTGTCGGTCGTCCGATCGATTGACCAGCCAGATCTAAACCGTGATTTAGCCTATTTTGAAGCGCGCATAGCCCGATTGAGTCGCTGTCAAAAACGCCAGTTGCATTGGGATAATTACCCAGCTTGGGTGGATCCCCCGTAATGAACAGGATATTACGTACGTTCATAGCGGCGCAGCCGATGAGGTCTGCCTGTAAGCCGATAAGATTCCTATCACGGCAGCAGACGTGTAAAATCGGTTCAATTTTAGCTTCTGTCAAAACGCGTTGAGCGGCTACGATTGACGATATCCGCGCCGACGCCCGAGGACCGTCGGGGAGATTTACGGCGTCGACGCCGTTTTCCTGCAAAGTTTTCGCCTTTTCAACAAAACTGCTTAGATCGTACCCACAAGGAGGAATGGCTTCAACCGTTTTTACCCATTCGCAATTAGCTAGTTTTTTGGCGAGAGCGCTTCTTTCAGGAACAGGCGTTTCCTCTTGTTCGACGACGTTGGGCTGCGCGTCGAGTAAAACAATCTTGGAACGGCGGCTGTTAGAAGTTGGTTTGACCATCTTCACAACTTCCGCCATTTCCTCGGGCGTGACGCCGCAGCATCCGCCAACAGCCGCCGCGCCGAGATCGACATAACGCATCGCATAGGTGGCAAGGTATTCTGGCGAGCTGTAATAAAGTTGACGTCCTTCAAACAGTTGAGGAACTCCAGCGTTAGGCTGAACAATTAGAGGCAACGAGAGAGTCTTGATCAATTCTTGAACCGCCTCGAGCATAACGTTGGGACCTAGACCGCAATTTAAACCCCATGCGATTGGCTGAACTTTATCGCAGTCGAACGGCGCGAAAAGCGACGTATACAGTTTGGCTCGAGTTTCGATTGAATTCGGGGCGCGGAAATAAGTTGATTGGAGCGCATACGAAACCACGAAAGGGAAGTTGGGATCGACTTGTTGTATTGCGTCGACCATGATTTCAGACGTTTGTCTGGAAGGTTGCGACTCAAACAGAATGAAATCGACGCCTGAGCTTATGAGAGAACGTATTTGATCGGAGAAACCGTCGACAATTTCCTGACGCGTACGCTTCTCATGCGTTTCTTCTGACGGGTATCCAACGGAGCCCGCAACATAGACTGTTCGAATCTCGTTTTCTGAACCAGAAGCGACACTGCGAGCAATTTCTGCGCCCGCTTGGTTAATAGCAGTCTCCTGCGAGGCTAACCCGTAGCGTTCAAGAGCGAAACGGTTTGCGCCATATGTGTTAGTTGTCAGAACGTCGACCCCTGAATCTCGATATGAGGCGGCAATTTCCTCAATCATCTTACGATTCCGAATATTTAACTCGTCGTAACACTGATTGGTAAAAATATGCCTGCGATAAATTTCCGTGCCCGTAGCCCCGTCAAAAACGAGCGTCGATTTGGAAAGAGCTTCTTTGAACGTTTGGAACAACGTAAACCTCTTACGCTAAATTACTCTGAATTAAAACTATCGGAATAACCGAGAGTTTTAATAGAAAGGACAATTGTCTAAGTTTGGCGTTGGGAATATTGCAACAGCCCTCATGATCGGATACAATCATACGAGGACTTGGAATTGGCTTGCTTGGTCCAAGACGCTTTTCATGACAGTAACGTCTGGAATTCAAGTGGGTGATTGCACTAAAACAACGCCGAAAGGAACGAAAATGTGGAATGTTTTTTATCCGCATTTCCTCATTAACAACGTCGCTGAACTCACGCCAGAACGTCTGAGGGAGTTGGACGTTGAGAACCTACTGCTGGACGTCGATTGTACTCTAAAACAGTATGAGAATCAAGAACCTGAACCTGAAATTAGAGAATGGTTAAAAAAAATCAAAAGCGCCGGTTTCAAGTTCTGTCTTTTGTCAAACGGAGTAGGGAAAAGAATAGGGAAGTTTGCTGAACTCATAGGCGCGCCATATATTGCGAAAGCCTGTAAGCCTTTTCCAAAAGGTTGTCGCCGTGCAATCGCTGAGTTTCACTTTGATCCCGCTAAAACCGTTCTAGTTGGCGACCAAATTTTTGCGGATATTATGGCGGGGCGTTTAGTTGGAATTCGAACTATTTTGACTAAGCCAATTTCGCCCGAACAGGAACATTGGTTTACCCGAATTAAGCGTCCTTTCGAGAAGATTGTATTACGTTCCTTCAAGCAGAGGTTTCCTGACGGAATTTGGCTTGCGTCTGAAGAATAGTTTCCTCAGGGACACGTTTTTCACATTCACCTTTTCGGAACGGGCGGAGATAGAGATGAAACGTCATATTTCGAGACGGAGGTTCCTTAAAAACGGCGCTTCTGCATTAGCATTATCATTTGGAACCGTTGGAGTGGCAGTTCCAACTTTAATTCCGGGGCGTGCAATTGGTCTTGATGGGAAAAAGCCCGCTAGCGAGACGGTTCTCTTAGGCGGAATTGGAATTAATCATCGAGGCGGATATGACCTTGGATTCTTTTTGAATCAACCTGACGTTAGGTTTATCGCAATTGCCGACGTTGCGAAATCTCGGCGTGAAAGAGTTAAGAAACAAGCGGAAGAAGCGCAAAATACTACAGACGTCGCGATGTATCGCGATTTTCGCGAGCTTTTGGACCGTAAAGACGTAGACGCTGTTTTAAGCGCCACCGGCGACCGATGGCATGCCCACATGGCAATCTATGCGGCCAGAGCGGGCAAGGACGTTTATAGCGAAAAACCTTGCGCTATCTCTATCGAGCTGTGCCGTAAGTTAGCCGAAACGATGAAACTTTACGGAACGGTTTTTCAGGGCGGAACGCAGCGTCGCAGCGTGAGCAATTTCCGGAATGCCTGCGAACTGGCCCGTTCTGGAAAGCTTGGAAAGATTCATACCGTTCATGCATCCATATATTACTTAGAGCATAAAACTGGTTGGCTTCCGGAACAGCCTTTACCCGATTCGCAAGAGTTTGACTGGGATCTATGGTTGGGCCCTGCTCCTTGGCGTCCGTATAACGGAGCTTATGCAGGCATTGGCGAATCGACATGGTCGGCATGGCGCGGCTATTTTGATTTTGATTCCGGTTTTCGTCATTTGGATTGGGGCGCCCATACTGTTGATTTGTGCCAATGGGCTATCGGCGCGGACGGTACGACGCCTGTTAAATACTGGTCGGAAGGCGACCGTATGTATGCCGTCTATGATAACGGCGTGAAATTGGTTATGAGACCTGACGGATGGTTAGGACTGGGTACGTGTCCCGTTCGATTTGAAGGAACTGACGGATGGGTTGAGACCGGAGACAGCGGTAAAACCCTTCTTTCCAATGATTCTCTTAATAATAATACCAGCGAGATTGAGGGGACAAATCCACGCGATCACATACGGAATTTCCTAGATTGTGTTAAGACGCGCCGTCAGCCTGTCTGCAACGCCGACGTTATTCGTTCCTCCCATGTCGCGTGCCATGCAGCCTCGCTGAGTTGGTTTTTAAAACGCGAGTTAAACTTTGATCCTTCGACGGAAACGTTTGTTAACGACGACGAAGCGAATCGTTTACGAACAAGAGCTTCCCGTGTGCCTTGGACCCTTTGACAACGACATGAGGGGCGGTTTCATGAAAAAGAACTTGCTTTTTATCGCTTTGGTTTTCACGTGTGTTTTCGGCGGTTGTTTGACCTTTACGACTAGTTTGGCCCAGACAACGGAGGAACTGTATTCGCAAGTGGAAAAAACGTTTGACGCATATAGAACAGGCGACGTTGAACAAGTTTCTGTGTTACGGAAGGCTCTTGCGAATCCCAAACTCAATACTCAGGCGCGAACTGCGCTTGAAGCCCTTCCTGATGGGCAGGGGTTGCCAGCCTTACGGGAAGGAACGCTTTTGAGCGATCCTGTTTGTGTTGCCGGTTGCTTAGATTCGTTGGGAAAATTACGCGACCTTAAATCTGTAGGAAGAGCAACTGAAATAGCGCAAAATCCCAATTTGTCAGAGATTGCGCGTTGCGCCGCTCTACGGACTCTGGGCCGGATGGCGACGCCTGAAGCGATAGGCGTTTTAAAGTCCGTGATTTCTGACTCGCCTCTTTCGCTTCGGCTTGCTGCAGCAGACGGTTTATTTTCCGCAGGAACTATTTTGAAAGATGCAACGTGTTTCTCGTTCGTACGTGAGGCTAATATTGACGAATCAACGACGAACATTGCACTTCTAAATGAAATACAGCTTAGTGAGAACGCGGTTCTTTTTTCCGACTTATTGAAGTCCGGCGATTCTTCAAAATTTAAAATCGTTTGCGTTGTTCTTACTTCGACAGATAACGTCGAAATAATTGACGCGGCGCTAGCGGCGCTTCCAGCCCTGTCCTTGGAATATAAGAACCGTGTTGTCGAGGCCCTCGGTAGTTCTAAGAGCGAGGTCGTGGCGGAACGGTTACTTCAAATAATAGATCGGCAGACGGAGACGGGCGTGTCCAAAGCCGTTCTTATCCGCGCGCTTGGCAATTTTCGAGGCGATTCTGTTTTTGCTGCATGTTATAATCTTTTCTCTTCCGAAAACTCATCTGTTAGAGAAGCAGCTGTCGACGCCGTTTCAAAGGCGGTCGTTCTTTCCGAGGAAAATGCGGCGCGAATTGAACAAGGAATTTTTCTAAAGGCAAGTGGACAAGATACGTCAATCAAAAACGTGATATTATCTTGTCTTGAAGTTATTTCCCGAAGAGAGATGACCGAGCTTGTCAATTCCGTTAAATTGGTATGTTTAGAGACGTCTGACACAGAGATTGCTTCATCTGCACTTTCCGTTTGGTGTAAACTTGTCGATCC
>CAMNJU010000115.1 GCA_946541595.1 uncultured Planctomycetales bacterium | reverse complement strand
ACTCAAAAGAATTTTTTCGAAAACATCACGTTGATCTTCCGTTTGACTCTGCGCCGCGCTGCGAGCGGCGCCCTTCTCGCCCTTTTAATCACGCTACTTCTGTGACTTCGTATCCTTGTGCGACGACGCTCTCTTTCAGAATTTCGTCGGCGTCCTTGGGCGCGTCTTTAAGCTCTACGACCGCGAGCCCTTTCGTATGATCAACCTGCGCGCTCTCGACAAATGGAACAGCTTCCAAGGTCTTCTTAACGCGCGCTTCACAGTGACCGCACATCATTCCGCTTATTTTCATTGTCTTTTTCATTGGAATCGATTCCTCTTCCTTTTTGACTAAACTGGCTTTTTCTGAATTGGGACGTTTCTGTCGTCTCGGCTTGTCGAGTTTAACGAGATTTAAACGCAACGCGTTTGAAACGACGCATAGACTTGACATGCTCATTGCGAACGCGCCGAAAGCGGGACTGAACGTCCACCCGAAAAACGGCGTTAAAAAACCTGCGGCGAGGGGCATGCCTAACGCGTTATAGCAAAACGCCCAAAACAGGTTTTCACGAATATTTTGCATTGTCTTTTGACTCAGACGAACCGCCGCGCAAACGTCGTCCAGACGGTTCGAAACGAGAACGACGTCTGCGGCGTCCAACGCAACGTCGGAACCCGCGCCGACGGCAATTCCAACGTTAGCGCGAGCGAGCGCGGGCGCGTCGTTGATTCCGTCGCCGACAAACGCGACGCTCCCAAGGCGCGCGAGTTCTTGAATTTTCTTTTCCTTACCGTCCGGTAAAACGTCGGCGACAATATCGTCGATTCCGACTTGTTTGCCAATAGATTCGGCGACGCGTTTTGAGTCGCCCGTTATCAGCGCGACGTTAAATCCCGACTGTTTCAAATCTGAAATAGCGGAACCCGATTCCGGTTTGACCGTGTCGGCCAACGCCATTGCGCCTAGGAAACGGTTCTGTCGTGCGAAACATACGGCGGTGTTTCCGTCTTCTTCCCAGAGACTAAGCTTATCGAGTATCACGTTGGGAATGGCCGCAAATTGGCTGACGAAGTCGGGCTTTCCGCCGACTAGCGTCTCGCCGTCAATTATCCCCGAGAGACCGTTTCCCGGAAATATTTGAAATTCTCCCAACGTCGGATTGACGGACCGTTCAAGCGATTGCTCGCGAACGAAATTGACAGCCGCCGTCGCTAGCGGATGCTCGCTTTGGGATTCAAGCGAATCTACGGCGTCAAAGAATTCATGAATACTGATTTCTGGCGCCGTTACGAAATCGGTTACGACGGGGCGGCCTGTCGTAACAACGCCCGTCTTGTCGAACGCCACCGTCTTGACTTTTCCGCAATTCTCGAGCGATTCCGACGTCTTAAATAATATTCCGCGTCGCGCGCCGACGCCCATACCCACCATGATAGCGGCGGGTGTGGCAAGCCCTAGCGCGCAAGGGCAGCTGATCGTTAATACGGTAATTCCTCGTATTAACGCGTATTGCCAGTCTTTGCCTGACAGAATCCAAAAGAGAACGGTAAAAGCTGCTAATCCAATGACGGCAGGAACAAAGATCCGCGCGATTTTATCAACTAGCCTCGCGACGGGCGCCTTGCTGGCCGCCGCGTCAAGAGTAAGTTGGACAATTTTGGCAAGCGTCGTATCTTTGCCGATTCGTTTAGCTGCGCAGCGAAGAAAACCGAACGAATTCAACGTGCCCGCGAAAACGTCAGACCCCGAAGCCTTATCGACGGGGACGCTTTCGCCGGTTAAGGCGGACTCGTCGACTGCGCTGTTTCCTTCGAAAACGGTTCCGTCTGCTGGAATTCGTTGACCCGGTCTAACGACGAAAAGGTCGCCGACGACGATATCTTTCGCGTCTATTTCTACTTCGGCGCCGTCTCTGATTACGGTTGCCTGAGCGGGCGCAAGTTTTGACAGGGATTCAAACGCGGACGTTGTCTTCCCCTTTGCGCGCTCTTCTAGCGCCTTGCCAATTCCCACAAAAACAAGAATCGCCGCCGACGATTCAAAATAGTAGCCGGCGCCAAGTTCAGCTGCCTTTGTAGCGTCGCCGACAGAGTATGCGTAAATAACGGCTAGTAAAATACCCAAGCTGTAAAAAAAAGAAATGCCCGAACCGAGCGCGACAAGCGCGTCCATATTGGGATTCAGACGTTTTATACTGGCGAAACCGCTAAGAAAAAAACGGCGATTGATAAAGACGACGACGCTCGCAAGGCATAATTGAACGACCCCCAATGAACCGGGATTGGCGATCGTTTTCGGAACGGGTAAGTTCAGCATTTCCGTTCCAGTCGCACAATAGAAAAGCGCGAGAAGAAAAACGGCGGACGCCGCCAATTGTTTGCGGAGAGCAGAACGCCGGGAATCGGCAATTTCGGGCGCCGCGACCGTGTTGAAAGCGGTCTCCTCCTCATCTTCGCGCCGCGCGTCATATCCTGCCGATCTCACAGAAGCGACGAGCTCGTCTAACGACGGCGAGCCTTCCACTTGAGCGGAATTGGTCAGAAGGTTGACAGAAACGCTGGAAACGCCGCGAACTTTTGACAGCGCGCTTTCAACGCGCGCGGAGCAGGCGGCGCAACTCATGCCGAGAATTGTAAGACGTATCATGCGGTTCCCTTTTCTGTTCAAATTGTAAGGGGGCGCATAGGGAAAGTCAAGCGTTTTGAGTTTTATCCGTTCGATTGTCGGCGACTTCTTTTTCAAGAAATAAGTTTTCAAATAAATTCTTGCAATCGTTATCTCCGGCATTTATAATTAACAGGCGTCCTCTGAGATTCGAGTTTGCGACAACTCGAAATCCGTGGTTTGTGGAAAGAATGGATTCGCGTCGTTATGTTTTTGTTGTATTTATCAGATCGCAACTACGAAAGTCGTTACTTGGCGTTTATTCTTAGGCTTGAAACAATAGTTGCCGGCGTTGTAACTGAAATGGCTAAAAGGATTGAAACGCTTACCGACAGGGAGGCTGCCGATAGTTTTGCCGACGCTTTGGCTCACGCGCTCGACGTCAATTCCGGCGTTGTGCCGAAGGGATGGTGGGACAATATGACCGTCCCTTCCATCGACTGGTACCAGAGCTATTTGAGTAACGAACTTCCGCTCATGATCAGGGAAGCGCGGAGGATCGCCGCCTCTAAGGAAAACGGGGCAGAGTCAAAAACAGATCCGTTTGATCGCCTCAAAATAAGGCGGCTTGCTCATGAAGACGCGGCCTTTCAGCAATTCCTGGCTCGCGATAAATCGAAATAACGTCGGTTCAATCGCGGTAAAAGGCGATTGAAATCCGTAAAAATACGTTTTGTCTTTATCGTTGCTTTTTATTAAATCAACGATAAACCTTTTCGTGAGCGCGATTTCGTTTGTTGCTAACGAATCGTTTGCTCCTGTGTTACTTTCCCACTTTTAGAAAGCGTGCGCTTAGATGAAAAAAGCATTATTTACCCTCTTTGCGTTTGCCTTCGTGGCTATCGCATGTGTTTCTTCTGTCCGCGCGGACGTTTCGGTTCCGAAATGTTTTACGGACAACGGCGTTTTTCAGCGCGAAAAGCCGATTTGCGTTTGGGGTTGGGCCGATCCTAACGAAGAAGTTACCGTTACGTTTAACGGCGCTTCCGCGACGACGACCGCTTGCGACAAAGGGTCTTGGAAGGTAGAACTTCCCGCTCAGGAAGCTTCTTTTGAAGGAAAAGACCTTGTGATCAAGGGTAAGAATACCCTTACTTTTACGAATATTCTCGTTGGAGAAGTGTGGATTTGCAGCGGACAGTCCAATATGGAAATGCCGCTCAACTCTTGGGGCCAGCCCCGTCTCGCCTGTACGGAAGAAGAAATCAACGGGGATTACAGCTTCATTCGGTTCAACCGTCCTAATCACGTCGTTACGAGCGAAGAGCTCAAAGACGTCGCTACCAGCGGTTGGCGTGTTTGCAAAGGCGGCGAACAGAAAGACTGCACGGCGTGCGGATTCCACTTTGCCGTTCGTTTGAACAAGGAACTGAACGTGCCCGTTGGGCTCATTGACTCTAACTGGGGCGGTTCCAACATCAATAGCTGGATCCCGGACGCCGGATGGAATCAAGTTCCCGAAACGGTAGAAGTTGGCAAGCAGCTCATTGCCGCGCGGCCGGAAGCTAGCGACGGGGCCAAATGCGGCGGCATGTACAACGCGATGCTCGCTCCCTGGAAAGGCTACAATTTCCGCGGCGCTATCTGGTATCAAGGCTGCACAAACGCCGGCGAACGCGAATTCTATTACTACAAGCAAAAGGCCATGATTTTGGAATGGCGTAAGGTCTTCGGCAATGGCGATTTCCCCTTCTATTGGGTTCAACTTGCGCCGTTTACCGATCCTAAAGACGACCCGAACGAAACAGGCGATTGGCCCTACCTCCGCAATGGTCAGACCATGTGTCTTGAGGTTGCCAATACCGGTCAGGCGGTCATTATTGACGCCGGTGAAATCAAAGACATTCACCCGCGCAACAAGTGGGTTGTTGGAAACCGACTTGCCCTTTGGGCTTTGGCTAAAACCTACGGTAAGGAAGTTGGCGAATGCTGCTCGCCTATGGTTTCCGACGTCCAGTTTGCCGACGGAAAAGCGACCGTCACCTTCGATCATGTAGGCGCGGGGCTTGTCGCCGGTCAGCTTGACGATCGAACGTTTACCAAGACTGACGCGAAACTTGCTCGTTTTGCCGTTGCCGGCGCGGACGGAAAGTACGTTTGGGCCGACGCGGAGATCGTTGACAAAAACAAAGTCGTCGTATCTGCCGAAGGCGTCGACGTCGCGGCTGTTCGCTACGCTTGGCAAATGTTCCCCGAAGGGTGCAATTTGTATAGCGCCGAAGGTTTGCCGGCCACGCCGTTCGAAGTCAAGAAGTGATCCTCTGCTTCTGGCGCGGCGCAATTAATGGAATTGCGCCGTCTTGAATAACCGACTGCGAAGACTTGTTCAGAACTATAGTTTGCTTTTAGTTCTGGACAAGTCTTCCGGCTGTGTTTTATTTCTTTTTTTTAACCGTTTAAAAAGACCTTTAAATTCCGGAAGGACGTTTGGGTTATTCATGAGATTTACGCATAAACGTTGTGGCTTGTTAATAAGCGCCGGCGTCGCGTTGGCGTTTGCGTTTTTGTGCGCGGAAGTCGGTTTAGCCCATGCCGACGAGCCAACCCCGGCCAGCGACGTCCCTCAGCGGCTTAAACGCTCAGAATCTTTCTTTGGGGTTCACTTTGATTTTCATGCTGGAAAAGGGACTCCCAATATTGGCGCGACGACAACTCCTGAAATGGTGCAAGCTATTATCGATTCGCTCCATCCGGATTTTATACAGGTTGACAGTAAGGGACATCCTGGTCTGACAAGCTATCCGACAAAAGTCGGCAATCCCGCTCCCGGGGTCGTTGCGGACTCGTTGAAGATTTGGCGAGAAGTGACCGCTCGAAACGGAGTTGCTCTTTATACCCATTACTCTGGAGTTTGGGACAATGAAGCGGTCGCGCTTCATCCGGAATGGGCGGTTACTTATTCCGATGGGAGTCGTTCCAAAGAAAAAACTTCCGTATTTGGAGACTATGCGACGAAACTGCTGATACCGCAAATTCTGGAAAAAGCTCTTGTTTATGGGACGGACGGAGTATGGATCGACGGCGAATGCTGGGCGACTGAACTCGATTATTCAGAAAAGGCAAAAGAGGCGTTTAAGGCTCAAACCGGGATCGAAAATATTCCAACAGGGCCTGGACAGGAAGGATGGCTCGAATGGCGATCCTTCCATCAGGAGGCGTTCCGTCAGTACCTCCGCAATTACGTCGATGCGATTAAATCAAAAGCCCCAAATTTCCAAGTGGCGAGCAATTGGGCGTTTACCGATCATATGCCTGATCCTGTATCCGCAAACGTCAATTTCATATCGGGAGATTATTCACCGAACGATTCCGTGACGGCGGCGCGTTACTCGTCCCGTTTAATGTCTACGCAAAATATGCCTTGGGATCTCATGGCGTGGAGTTTTGCTCTCGGAACAGATTCAAACAACGGAGGGCGTAAGACTGGCGTTCAGCTCTCACGGGAAGCTGCCTGCGTCTTAGCTCAAGGGGGCGCGTTCCAAGCTTATATAACTCAGAATCCCGACGGTTCCGTCAATCTTGATAAATTGCCCCCCATGCATGAAACGGCCGAATTTTGCAGAGCGCGGCAGCATGTTTGCCAGTATTCGTCCCGCGTTCAGCAGGTCGTTCTCTATTGTCCTACGCGTCAGCATTATGCGAATGTAGCAGCTTCTGGCGGTTCACTTTTTCCGATGATAACTTGGCAACGGCCAATTTTGAAGCAACTGTTGAAGCTTAATTACGCCGTTGAGATCGAAATTGACGAGACGCTTTGTCAAGACCTCGAATCGGCGCCCGCCGTTGTGTTTTACCGCGGAGCGTTATGGTCTGACGAATTGAAGAATAAGATTCTTGATTATGTAAAAAAAGGCGGAAACGTCGTTCTGATTGGCAACGAACCCTTGAGCGAGCTTAGCGAGGCGCTTACCTCCGCGGAAAAAGTTTCGCTTGAACAGATAGACGACGTTTGGTTTTTAGATCTCTACAAACTGGGCGCCGGTAAGATTATCGTCTACCCTACTCCTGTTGGTTCTCCCGATGAATTTTCCGTCGCGGACGGGCCGACGTTCACGCGGCTTCTTGAAAAAGCTATGGCGGAAGCGTTTCCTAAACCGATCGTTCAATTCGCGCAAAAATACCCGCTCGACGTCTCTGTTCGCAAAACGCAGGACGGCGATTTAAGCGTTCATCTTGTGAATGTGTCCGGTCCTCACGAAAGCGCCGGCGTTATCGAATCCATTGATCCGGTCAAGAACGTTGAAGTTATGCTTAACCTTAACGCTAAACCGAAAAGAATTCGGTTGGAACCTTCGGGAACAGATTTGGATTTCTCGTGGGAGGATAACCAAGCGAAGCTTTCAGTTACGGAGATTCCTATTTACGAAATTTTGGTTATTGAGGAGTGAATCACAGCGTACGGCGACGACGTCGAGCGTTTCTCTTAGGAAATGAGGCTAATCGTCCACAAACGCTATAATAACGATATTATTAAGTTGTTTCTAACGTAGCCTCCTTGCACAAGGAGACCTCGTGTAACTTTCAGAGGATAAAGATATGAGTTTCTTATCACGCTCAAAAGCGTTTTCGGTTATAGCGGCGGCATGTCTGCTTCTGACCTGCTCGACCGCATTTACGGCCGATAACGCGCAAGTTGATTCAAGTTCGTCGAAACAGGGGTACGCAATTGTCGCTACGCCGAGCGTTCTCGACGACGCCGACTGGAATAAAGTCGTCGAAGCTTTACAAACGAAATATGCGGACGAATTTAAAGTTGACGTCATTAAGTGGGACGACGATTCCGCGTTTGATAAATTGCGCGAGGTTTTCCCGAAGTACGCCTGTTTCGTTGTAAAACCAGAAGAAGCGACGGTCGAGCGTTTGGCGACCGTCTGGAATAAAACCCGCGAGCTTGACGACGATCCCTATGGCGACGTTATCTGGGCGATTATCACTGGTTACGATTCTGCCGACGCTTTGCGCCTTACCCAAGTCAAACCTATGACGGTTGAATCCGCGTGCGGCGCGACGTCCATTGCCTCCAAATATTTCAAATCCTGCGTCGTTTTTGACGAAGGCAAAAAGAATCACTGGCGTGTTAAAAAGGACGGCAAGGAAGAAGATCGCAACGACGCGCCCGACGATACGACTCACGCGATTGCTGAAGCCCTTAATTCCGCTCAATTGTTCGTAACGTCCGGTCACGCTTCTGAGAATAATTGGAGCATTGGCTACGCTTACAAAAACGGCTTCTTTGTCGCTCAAGACGGTAAGTTAATCGGCGCCCCTTCCAATGATAAGCCGTTTCTCGTTGAGGCTTCCGGATCAAAGATTCATCTCGCGTGCGGCAATTGCCTTTGGGGGAATATCAATAAGCGCGACTGCATGGTTCTCATGATGATTCGGCACGCGAACGTCGATATGTTCATGGGGTACGTCGTGCCTACCTGGTTCGGCTACATGGGCTGGGGCGTTATGGATTACTATGTTGAACAGCCCGGACGGTTTACCGTTGCGGAAGCTTTCTACGCCAATAATCAGGCGTTAATGAATCTTCTCGTTAACGACAAGAAAGCAAGAGAGAATAACGCGCCTAAATCTGAACTCCTTCCCGATATGAAGCGAGAGGGACTTGAGTACGACGCGAACGTTGTCGTTCTTTACGGCGATCCCGCGTGGCAGAACGCTCTTGCCGTTCAGGAATCCGGATGGAAGCAGACGCTCGAATCAGAGAAAGCGGAAGACGGTTCTACCGTTTGGACGTTTACGGTTGATCCATCTGTCGGCGACGAATCTTTTAAACTTGCCGACGCTAACGGTTCGGAACGTTCCAATCGCCCCATTTTCCAACTCCTTCCCAATCGGGTAAGCAATGTGGAGATTATCGAAGGACAGGAGTATGAGCCGGTGATTACCGACAATTTCATTCTTGTCTCGGTCTCGAAGGCGATTGTAGACAACAAGCCTTGCAAAATTAAATTTTCGACTAAGTGAACGTGGGAATACGCGTTTTCTTTGATCGGCGTTGGCTTCTAATTACGTAGAGCGGCGCCGAATCGAATGAATTAATGTCGCTTGCTCCGTTAAATTGCAAAGTATTTCACGCGCCGGTATGCTGGAGAACTGTCAAAAGTTCTAATACATGCCGGTCTACGGCGTTATTAAAAGGAATATGCAAAATGACCAAAAATAACAAAATTTCGCGCCGCGCTTTTTTGAACGTTGCGGCGGTTGGCGCGCTTCCTATGTTTATTCCGGGAAGCGTTCTTGGAAAAGACGGTTTCTTTCCTCCCAGCGAAACGATTAACGTCGGTTTGATCGGTTGGGGAACTCGACGAAGCAACATCGGTTCCCGCCCCGGCGCTCGGTTCGTCGCTTGCTGCGATATCGACACGCGGCGCATTCCGAAAGAGATGGACGGTCATCCCGTTAAGGGGTTCCAGTACTATCAGGAAATGTACGAGCTTCCCGAGCTCGACGTAGTATCTGTCGCGGCGCCGGACCATTGGCATACCCGCATGACTATTGACGCGTGCAAGGCCGGTAAAGACGTGTACTGTGAAAAACCGCTGACGTTCACGCTTATGGAGAGTCGGCAAATCGTCGCCGCCGCGAGAAAATACGATAAGGTAGTCTCCAGCGGTTCTCAGCGCGTTATGGAGGACTACGGCCGTTATCTTGCCCCGATTATTATGTCCGGCGCTATTGGCGAAGTTAAAGAGATTTACGCCAACTGCGGGGGCGCGCCGTCTGAACGAACCTATGATCCTGAACCTTGCCCGCCGGAAGTCGATTGGGACGCTTGGGTCGGTCAGGCTCCGTATTTTGAATACAGCCGACGTGCAATTGACCCAATGACCTGGCGTTACAACTCGGCCTTTGGCACCGGCGGTCTGGGCGACTGGGGCGGCCACAACTTTGGCGGCGCCCTCTATTCGTGCGGTATGGACCATGTCGCTCCGAAAAAAATCTTTGCGCCTAATACCGACCGTAACCCGTTCAACGGCGTAAAAATCGAGATGGAAAACGGCGTTAATTTCTATCACGGCGATTATCCGGGCGCCGGTTCCAATATCACGATCGTCGGTACCGAAGGCGTTTATATCTTCGGTAAAACCAAGGATATTCACGCGCTGCATGCCGTCGACGTACGTCGCTACAGCGGCGGCGCTGACAATATCGCAGACGACTTCCTCTATTGCGTGCGCCACCGAACTCGACCTTTCCAAGACGTATTCTACGGAGCTAACGTTTCCGATTACGGTCACATGTGTATTATTGCGTATAAGCTCCAAAGAGACCTCGTTTGGGACAAAGATAAGATGGAATTCGAAAACGATCGCGAAGCGACCGCAATGGTTTCCAAAATCCAACGCGCGCCTTATCAAATTGAACTTTGATCGAAAGATCCGAGCGAATTCAATTTGACGGCAGTTCTTCCTGTAACACAACAATAACGAACGAACAGTAAGGTTAGTTCATATGAAGAAATATATGATTACATTGGCGATCGCCCTGTCGATGATTTCCGCCAATCTCATGGCGGCGGATTTCGGCGATCTTCTGCAAAGAATGAATTCCCGAGACTTTACCTTGGAACGGGACGTCGTTACCGGTCGCGGAGGCGTCTATGTCGGCGAGCTTGTTAATCCGCACTCGGAAACGCCCATGTTTAAGGCGCGGGACGAATTTCGCGCGAAAATGGCGGAAGCTCAGTCGGCGAAAGACGACGCCGCGCTGAGCGAACTTTGCGATTTTATTATCGACGCTATGAAGGCCGACGTGAGCGATGAAACGAAAGTCTGGCTCCTTGAGCAGCTCGGCTACATTGGAACTGACAAAAACGTGCCAGCAGTCGCCGAACTGCTGAAGTCGCCGAGCAAACGTATTGTCGACGGAGCCGCCGTCTGCTTGGGCAAAATCCCTGGCGACGCCGCTCTTAAGGCGTTGCAAGACAACAAAGACGTCCCTGCAGCCGCGGCCGCGCTTGTCGGACGGCTCACTCCGGCCATCCCGAGCGACAGTGTGGAAAATGTTTTCCCGCTTAAGATATCGAAGGCGTCCGACGCCGAAGTCGACGAATGGCTCGCCAAGTTTGACGACCTCGACGACTGGGCTAAAGAACAGACTCTTGCGGGACTTACGGCGCGTGACAATAAAAAGTATCGCGATTACGCTATCAAGGCGTTGAATTCGGATTCGCCCGAACTCCAAAAGGCCGGGTTCCTTGCTCTCGAAAAGATGGCGACCGCTGACGACGCCGACGTTTTTGTCAAACGTTTGGCTACTGATCGCGACCTCACGATCCGCATTTGCTCCTTTGTCGTTGCCGACGGATTTGACGACGCCCTTCTGAAAGCGCTCGACGCCTCTAAAGACGCCCAGCAGTTTAAAGATTTGGCGACTATTCTCGCGAATCGCGCCGTAGATGTTCGACCTAGAATTTTCTCGAAAACCACGGCGACCGACTGCCCGGACCGTCTTGCGCTTCTCCAAAAAGCTCGTGAAATTTCGACTCCTGAGGACGCGCCTTCATTCGTCGCTTCCATTGTCAAGATGCCGCGCGGTAAAGATCGCGACGCTGCGGAAAACCTCCTTGCGTCCCTTTGCAATAAAGACGCGA
>CAMNJU010000114.1 GCA_946541595.1 uncultured Planctomycetales bacterium | reverse complement strand
CGGAAGAAGGAGACCGATAAGAATACCGATAATGGCGATAACGACGAGCAGTTCTACGAGCGTAAAACCGCCGCGATCGCCGCGTCCCTTCAAAGCAAACGTCTTCATAACAAAATCTCCGAGATTTAATAAAACATGTTCATGGCAGAAAGTTTCGTCGCAAACACGACGAAACTAACCCACGATAACATTCTAACTAATCGCAACACAATTCAAGGGGGGGGGCGCCAAACTGTCGTCCAAATCGTCGGCAAAACGAACCGACGAAGCAAAACTCATGACGCTCCATTCGTCTTCGACCTCGTTTCACGCCGAAAAAACGGCAGGTCGGGCAGTTCTTTTAGACGCCCCTCCATTTGGATTGTTTCGCTTCCTTTCCAAATTTTTTTGCCCTTTCCACAAGACATGACAAACGTTATGGGAAAACGCAGCCCCAGAATCGAAAAATGACAAAAAACATTTCACTTTTTTGATACGTATTGATTCTGTCTTGTTAAACGCCCTAAAGGAAAAAGATTTAGTTTTTTTGGCGCTATTGACGCAAAAAGATTTTTAGCTACAAAGAAAGTTCAGTCGTATGATCGGTGAAACAAGAGACCCAAGATTGGTTGCGTTAGACAAGTCTGTTCGAAAGAATAATACGCGCCCAAAGTAAATGACGCCAATGTCGGCGACGTCCTGAACGGCTCGCCTGACCGACGGTCCCTTAAAAGAAAATCGCTTTGAAAAGGGCGGTTCGAACGTACAGATTTCGTTATAAACTGGAAGAAGAGCGCTTGATATGACGTCGACAAACGCATCGCCCCGTGAACGTTCTGCTTACTGGGACAACGTAAAATTCCTTTTAATCTCTCTCGTCGTCTTAGGGCACTGCCTGTGGGCGTTTAGGAGCAGACCCGGCGTTTCGCTGATTGTCGGCTCCATTTACCTTTTCCATATGCCGGCGTTTGTCTTCGTTTCCGGGTTCTTTAGCAAGAGCGACAATTCACGAAGCGCCAAATCGCTGTTGCGGCTTTGGTTCGCTTTCTTTCTTTTAACCGCGGTCTACTGGGTATTAGCGTTCAAAAGAGGAACGCCGCCCAAACTGACGGTCCCCTACTATTCCGCTTGGTACCTCCTCGCGCTAATTGTGTGGCGATTCGTAACGCCGTGGGTTACGAAAATCAAATACAGTATTCTGTATTTCTCGGCGTTGGCGATCCTTGCCGGCTTCTGGATAAAAATTACCAATGAATTTGCGCTGAGTCGCATTATCTGCTTCTATCCGTTCTTCCTGGCGGGGTACTATCTGTCCTTTGAAAAAGCGGCGAAATTAACGTCGGCCCCGGTTGTGTTAAAGATAGTCTGCGGCGGCGCGGCGCTCGCAGTCGCCGCAGCGCTCGCTTACTGGACTCAAAGCGTCTTCAAAGTGAGTTCGGGCGACCTCCTCTGTCGTCATTACGCCCCAAACAGCCTTTCGGGTCCTGCGATTCGAATTATGTTTTTTACCGTAGCGTCGCTCTGTATTGTAGGGGTTCTCGCGCTAACCTGCAAAACGCGGCTTCCCTTAATCACAACGATCGGTAAAAACTCGCTTGCCGTCTACTTAATTCACCGTCCCATCGTCTCTTTCCTGAACCGATACTTCGATTCGACGCCGACTCTGCGTCTGCTCGCGGCGTCCGTCATCGTGACCGCTATACTGCTGATCGTTTTGGGTTCCAACCCCGTTTCGAATATTTTGAACCGTACGTTGGACTGGCTTGTCGAACCGTTTGTCGCCAAAGGAGACGACCGGCGAAGCGGCGTCGTTTGGACGCGGAGACTTGTCTACTTCTGCGCTATCGCCTTATTCGCGCTGCCCGCAGTTCGACCGATCGCCGAACGCGTGCAGTCGACGTCGAAACGGGCGGCCGTCGAACGAAAATTCCCAATTTACAGAGTCGCGGCCCCGGAACAGGCTCTCGCGAACGAAAACGCCTTTAAGCTGCTCTTCTGCGGCGATCTGCTCCTGCTGGAAGATCCGGTTAAGCTCGGAAATTATGGCGAAACCTACGACTATTCCGAAGTATTCGAACACGTCAAAGAATATCTGGCGGACGCCGATTATTCAATCGGAGTCTTCGAGGGCCCATGCGCCGGCAAGAAAGAAAACGGATATTCGACGAGCAATTATGGCGACGGAAAAGCGCTGTGCGTCAATTTCCCAGACGAGTTCGCCTATGCCGTTAAGAACGCGGGATTCGACTTAGTCACAACGGCGAACAACCACTTTTTAGACTGCGGAGAAGACGGCGCCAAACGAACGCTCGAAGTTTTGGATTCGGCGGAACTTGATCATCTTGGAACCTATTCGTCGCCCGAAGACAAACAGGTCAATCGAGTTAAAGTAATCGAAAAAGACGGGCTAAAATTTGCCGTCCTCGCTTATACGTACGATCAAAAGAAATACCGCAAGGCGGGGATTTCCGCAGGCGGAGACAAATCGTATTTCACATCGTTAATCGTCGACGAAAAATCGGAAGATTATCCGGCAGTCCTCGAAGAAATCAAAAAGGACTTTGAGCTGGCGCGCTCATACAAACCGGACTTTATCGTAGCGCTCCCGCATTGGGGAACGCAATTCGCCGACTATCCCAACGGTATGCAACTGCACTGGGAAAAAGTCTTTAAAGAGCTTGGCGCCGATATTGTTCTCGGCGATCATACGCATTCGGTCCAGCCGGTAAAAGTATCGCAATTTGAAGGCAGAACGACTTTTACCGCATACTGTCCCGGCAACTTTACCAATATCTATCGGGAGCATAACGGCGACTTAGCGGCGCTCGTTGAGGTCAATATCGACAAAAAGGAGAAGCGAATCCTCGGAGGCGCGATCGTTCCCATGTGGATTACGGCCCAGCGAACGGGTAATTACCGTCCAATCCCCATTTATTCCATTCTGACGGATCCGGAAGTCGGAAAGCTCATAACCGTCGACGACATGAAACGCGTAGACGAAGCGATGCGCCACATTACCGGGATTATGCTCGGGGAAACCGTCGATTTGAATTTGCGTCAGAAACGCTACTCTTTCGACGAAAACGGTTTTTACCGCGATAAAACTCCCGCGATTGAAATCAGGGACCAGTGGAAAACAGGGGTCTTTTACCAAACGCTGACCGACGCGGAAAACGTCTGTTTCATTGGCGATTCCGTCGAAGAAGGATGGCGCAACGGCGGCGTTCCGTGGTCGGAACCGCTGGAAGCGCTCGTAAAAGGAAACGTCGCCCATTGCGGTTACGGAGGCGCGACGGTCCGTTCGCTCATTAGCGAACATATGCCCGAGCTGATTGCGAACGACGCGGATCTGTTTGTCGTCGCGATCGGAACAAACGACGTTCGATATCGCAAGCCGAAGCGTTGCGCAATGACGCCGGAAGACTATGCCGCCCGTATTGGCGAATTAAAATCAAAAATCCAAAGTGCGCGGCCAAATGCAAAGTTCGTCTTCATTGCCCCGTGGTACGCGACAGACGGCGACCTTGCGACGCCCCTATCCTACCCGGACAAGCTGACAATGTTCGAAGAATATTCAAACGCGCTTCGGAAATTCTGCGAGGAGCAGGGCGATCTCTTTATCGACCCCAATCCTTACATTAAGTCGATTTTGGACGCCTATCCGCATTCAAGATACATGCTCGATTATGTCCATCCAAACGCGACGGACGGCGTCAAACTCTATTCGGAAGCGGTTCTAAGTTACTGACGCAGAATGCGGCTGACAGAATATCCGCCAAAAGCTCGGCAAGTAATATTCCTGAGCTTTTGGCGAAGGTCCCTTTCCGGCGTTTTACGGCGGCGGAGTTTTGGCTGTTTCATTCCTTCTTTTTGCTCCCGGTGAAAAGAGCCGGGCTTCGTTTTCAACCATTCAGCCAACAAGAAAAAAGAAAGGCGTTTTACCCCCAAAAGCAGGTAAAACGCCTAGTGGCTGAAACTGGACTCGAACCTGTGACCTACGGCTTATGAAGCCGTCGCTCTAACCGACTGAGCTATTCAGCCCCCCTAAGAGCCAAGCGCCGAAACGCTAAAACGTCTTAGCGTCCATATAATAACACAGTCCGAACCTTTGTAAAGAGCCAAAATTTATATTTTCTTCTCTTTTTCGACGCTCTCCCCGTCAATTCGGGCCTTAATCTGTACTGCAGGCTGGCCGTGAAAGACGCCCGGCTTGACCCAAAACGCGGGCTTGCCGTCGACGCGCGCCTCAAACAATTCGCGCGCGGGCAGCTCCGTCGCAAACGCGGAACCTGGCCGCAGAGCCTGCCATTCGTCTAAACTAATTTCGCACTCGCCGATTTCGACCGTAAAGAGCGCCGTAGTCCCGGCCTCGGCCCCGTTCTCTGCGTCAACGTCCGGCGCGCTCCGTTCCAAACCGTTTGACCTCGGACGGCCAACCGAATAAGAAAAAGGCACGGCGATAATCCATTCCAGAGTCCGACCGGAAATTTCTACCGTTCGACGTTCCCAGTAGTATACGTCGTTCGCGTCGAACGTCCGGTCCGTAATCCGCTCAAACGCGCGAACCGACCAGAGCGCGCGCTCAAAATTCGGAACCGGGGTTCCCTTCTCCAACGCAAAAGAAAACGGAAAGAAAGCGCCCAGTAGAGACAGGTCGGGCTTGATAGTCAAGCGTTCGAGTTCTGTTAGTTCGCGTCGCGAATAGAGCTCGCGAAAAGCGCGTTCAGACGCCAACAGACGCGCAAGATCGAAACCGAGCCGCGCGTCGTATATTACCTGAAACGTCGTTCCGGGCGCGGCAAAACAGAAACGCCGCCCCTGCCCGTCAGAAAGAACGGCGCCGTAAAGGGCCGAACCGTTCGGTTCCTCCAGCGCAAGTTCCGCAAGAGTCGCGACGCCAAACCGCAGAACGTTCGATCCGTTTGACTCCGCGCCGACCGTACGGCGCCAACTCTCGCAAAAGAAAGACTCGAAACGCAAAAAGAGCGCCCGCGAACCGTCCGCGGACTCATAGCGCGCGTCTCGGCGCGCTAATTCGCGTTCCAGCGAGGACAAATTCGAAAAGAGTTCCGGCTTGCCCGAACCCTGAATCCAAGTCCGCGCGTCCGAAGCGCCGTTCTTCAAAAAAACCGCCATTTTGACGCCTGTTTCAATAAGATACGTCCATGTTCCGCGCGCCGCAAACGACCGAGACGCGCGCAATCTCCCGTCCTATGAGCAATCCGATCATACCGATTTCGAAAAAAAAGAGCAAGTGCGTAACAAAGAGGCTGTTTTTCCGTCTTAAAACTTGACTAATACGGTCAAATGTTATACCATCGGCCTATCTGCGCGCTCCAATCCGTGCGAATTACGCCGCCGGACTGTCAAGCTCGCGCTATTTCCCCTTCTTCGTTACTTAGGAGAAACATCATGACAGACGTCAGAATACGGTTCAAACTTCTGGGCCGCGTTTTACCCGCTCTTCTCGTTCTCACGTCGTTCGCCGCCTCTGTCGCTAAGGCTGACGACACGCAGACGAAAATCATCGCGAGCGTCGCTGTCGCCGACAACGATTCGCTCTGGAACGCCGCCGAAAAAGTCGCCGCCGAAATGAAGTACGACGCGGCCGTACGCAGCGCCAAATCGCTCTTTTCCGCCAATAACAAACTCTTTGCCGCGCTTGATCCCGCGAAGCAGAAGGGAATCGTCGTCTTTACAAACGGTTCCGACATTATACCGTTCGCATATCTGCCCGTTACGCCCGACTCCCTCGACGACGCCGCTATTAACGAGCTCAAAGAACAGCTTAACGACAAGACAGACGGAAAATTCGACGAGCTCTTCCTCAAAGACTCCACCGTCTACGTCTGCAATTCCAAGTTCAAGGACGCCGTAACTTCTCTCGACGAAGGATATAAAACTGCGGCGGCCCAAGACGGCAAAACGACGCTTGTCGCCGTCGACGTCGCCCTCGACAACATTCCTAAACAATTTATCGAAGCGGGCTTGGCAAACGTGCGTCAAAAGATCGCCGAGTCTCTTACCGACGCGGACGCGGAAGCGACCGAGTCGGTCGCGGCGCTGCTGGATTTCTATTCCACGCTAATTGACACGGTCGAAAACGTTAAATTAGCCGTTTGCGTCGACGCCGAATCTAACGTCACGGTTAATGCCTCGGTAAAGAGCAAGTCCGGGAGCGAACTCGAGGGAATCATCAACGGCAGCGCCAATCTTACGACTCGTTGGAATTCGTTCGCCGAAACGGATAATTTAGCCTTATTCTCTGTCAAGGCGCAGAAGCAAATTAAAGCGCTCAACGATATCCGTGCGAAACAAATTCACACCGCCATGCACGAGAATCTCCTCAACGCGCTCGACGTCCAGCTCGACAGTCCCGAAGATCTCGACGTCGCGAAACAGGTTGTTCAGATCATCGAAGACGAGGCGCTCGCTTCTCTTGAACTCGACTCGATTGACTGCGGATTCGCGTTGGGAATCGATCCGTTTATTATTAAAACGGCGGGTTCAGTCGCTAAGCCAGACGACGTCAAAAAAGGATTGCAGCTTGTCGCCGAACGCATTAAGAAAGACGTTGAAGACTTTGATAAGTACGCGTCTGTCAACGCGGAAGAAAAAGAAGGATTCTCTGTAACCAAAGTCAACGTTCCTATCTCCGACATTTCAGACGACGCGCCTGACTTCCTCGCCGGTAAGTCGCTCTCCGCGCGCATTGGAATCGACTCGGAATCGTTCGTCTTCTTCTTCGGGCTCGACGGCGAAACGCTCGACGCCGAGTTCGCCAAGACGCTCGCCGGCTCAAAAGAGAAAAAGCCGGTTCCGGTCGAATCCTTCCTCGACCTCGTTCCGATCGCTAAGGGCGCGTATCAAATCCTGTCTCAAATGGAAGACGTCAATCCGCCGGCGCTCGATTCCGTCGAAGCCGCCGCAAACGCGGGCACGATTAAATTCGTCTGCAAAGAAGTATGCAAAGACGGAACCGTCGACGTCGATTTCGTAATCGATCACAATTTCTTCAAGACGGCGGGCGAGATTCTCAGAATCAACGTAACCGGAGGATCTGCGGAAGACGACAGCGAAGACGTGGACGACCTTTTCGAGGAATAATCAGTTTTCCTGCGAAAGCTAACTTTCTCAACGACGGGCGCCTGTCTCATAAGGACAGGCGCCTTTTTTATTGGATTGCCGTAGGTTGGCAACTTTCCCAAGAAAAAACTGCGCTGAATGACAGCGCCGGCGTCGACAAAACGCAGATAAAAAGAGCGCTTAGACCAAAGGAATAAGCGCTCGTAATTCTTTTGTCGGCATGAGTTCCGCGTTTTATAGCGGAGTTCATACGACTTGAATCATTTCGCAGGCACGTGAACGGCGGCGCCGACGTCGAACGTCTCGGCGACGTTTTCCTTACCGACGGTAATCGTCAAGTCGCTCGTCTCCTTTTTCTTATACTTCGTATCGACCGTTTCAAAATCCTGTCCGACGGATCCGGAATCGCCGTATTCTTCGCCTTCTGATCCGCCCTCGGTCACGAGTTTAGAGACGCAAACTTTCGCAGTACCCTGCTGTGCTCCGGGCTGACCGTACGTCATCATAGTGGCGACGCCTTTTTCGTCGGTCACTCCGCTGGTAGTGTACTTGACGGGCGTATCGTATTCAAATTGAACGCTAGCGCCGGCAAGCGGCTGCCCATCCTGAATAATCGTAACGGCGCAAGGCGACATATCCTCCGGAAGGTCGGCAGGACGACCGCCGCCCTTGTTGCAGCCGAACGCGGCAAGAACTAAAAGACACGAAATGTAAAGAGCAAACTTTTTCATTGTGAAAATCTCTCTTGACTTCAAAAATAACCGCACGGCCTTTTGAGCGCGCGCATCAAAAAACAGCGGCCCAAACGTACGAAACGTCTGTCCGCTGCTCTACTAACTTCCGACGGGCTCACACCTCATGATCTGAGCCCGATTTTCTACCAGGCAAGTCTGACGCTAAAATCAGAGAGAAACCGTTTCGCCGCCGTTCGGGGAACCAAGAGCGCCCCAAACGCCAAGCGGGCTTTTGCCCTGAAGGTTGACGCCCGTCTTGATATCGGCAAGGCCGTTCGTATCGACCGTTTCGGAGATGAAGCGAACAGAACCGTCAAGCAAACCGGCGTTGACGCCGCCAGAGTGATAGCTCGTCGCGGAGAGCAATTCAACCTGCCCCTGCTCGCGATTGTACTTCATGCAGGAAGGCCCGTTCGGCGGCATAACCGTCGTGAAAGCGGTCAGGATCGGGAGACGGTCAAGCCAGTTGCCGCAACGCGGATGCGGAACGTTGGGCTTATTGTATTCGTCCGGTTTGTTGGCGTTGCGCGTATTCATGCACAAGCTCGGCTTGGAAACCCAAGCGCCAGCGTCGAAGTCGGCATAGTAGCAGCATGAACCGCGAATCTTTTCGTGAGACCATTCGCCCGCGCACGCTTCGGAGCAAAGAATCGTATTGCTCGTACCGTCGGTGCAGAATTCCAAAGGCTGACGCATCGCGTAGAAGAAGAGCGAACGGTGCGTGCAGTCGCCGGTCCCGCGAGGTTGGGGCTTCTGTACCGTATTGCCGCCGGAGCTCGTATAGAACATGGCGCAGTCGTTGTCCCCGCCGGAGTCCAGACGGGCGACGCAGTCGGCCATCGAGTAAACGATATTGGTCGGACGGCCGTCGTGGTTGTGAGCGCCGCCGAGCTTAACGAGCTGACCGCCCTGCGGATCGGACGGGCAAAGGAAGGTCGTTACCTTCGTGGTACGGATTTGCCACGCGGTGGAACCGTCGGCAGAAGGAAGCCACGGCTGAGTCGGGCCGGAGGGAGAATCGATCGCCTGCTTCAGCTGAGCCTGTTCAATATAAGGCAGAAGCTGATAGTGGACGCCGAAACGACCGGTCTTGACGCCGTTGCCCCACGCGGCTTGAGAAGGAAGCGTGCCGTTCGCATCGACAAAGTTGTGAACCGCCAGCGCGAACTGCTTCATGTTGTTCGTACACTGCATCCGACGGGCCGCCTCGCGCGCCGCCTGAACGGCGGGAAGGAGCAGCCCAATCAAGATGCCGATGATCGCGATTACGACCAACAGTTCGACGAGGGTAAAACCGCGTCGAGAATGGGTGTTCAGGTTCATTTTGAATCCTCGTACAAAAAGTAGGAAAATAACAACAACAAATATCCCCTCGCAAGGATAATTGTGAAATTACTGTGCCCATTTTACCAGAAAAGAGCTTTTGCGACGCCCCCTTCTGCTTATTTTATCGTAGAAATACCCCGTAAGAACATAAAAACCGCTACAACCGGCGCCGTCACAAACTCAGCAACGGCGGTCGATCGCATTGTGCTCCTACGACATACGAGAGCTAAAGCGTTTTGACGTTTTTATTTTAAAAAAATTTCCACAAAAACACAACAAATCGAAAAATAAATCCGCGACATATTTCGAAACACGAAAATTACGGCCTCAGGCTGTATAAAATTTTCTCAAAAAAATTCTTCTACGTCGCGTAAAGCCGCAAACCGTCTAACGGCCGTTCATTCGCTTTACCGTTCCAGTTGTGTTAGAATCCCTTCGTCAAGAGCGCCCGTAAAAACCTCGACGGCCGGTCCCGTCATGAAGACGTCGCCGCTCGATTCGTCCCACTCGATTTCCAGATCGCCCCCTCGCAAATGAACGCGAACGCGCTTGTCGGCGCGCCCCGTCAGAATGGCGGCTACGGTTGACGCGCAAGCCCCCGTACCACAGGCAAGAGTTTCGCCAGAACCGCGTTCCCAGACGCGCATTTTAAGCTCGGAACTAGAAACACATTCGACAAACTCGACGTTTACACGTTTGGGAAAATTCATGAGCGAGCGCTCGATTATCGGGCCGCAAGACGTTACCAACGCGTCTGTCACCGCGTCGACGAAAACGACGCAATGCGGATTCCCCATCGACACGCAGCACAGCGGCGACGATTCAAACGCGCGCAAAGCGTCCGAATCGGCTCCCAACGCGCTCGAGAAATCGAGCCCCAGTTCCTTTACGGGCAGGTCGAGAACGGGACGTCCTTCCCCTTCGCCTCGCAGCGTCGTCGGGACGTCGCTCGGATTGAGAATCGGCTTGCCCATATCGACGCGAACGCGCTCGACTTTTTCCTTCGCGGCGTCGTAATAACAGTCGAGCGCGAGCACGCCCGCGCCGGTCGCCACGCGCAAACGATCGGGCCGGGGCGTCTTGCGCTCGGCGACGTATTTCGCGACGCACCGTATCGCGTTTCCGCACATTTCGCTTTCAGATCCGTCGAGATTAAACATGCGCATACGCGCGTCCGCTATATCGCTCGGACAAATCAGAACGAGTCCGTCGCCCCCGACTCCAAAATGGCGGTCGGCAATAATCGGAGCGAGCTTTTCAGGAGCCGCAGGCAGTTCTTCTTGAAACAGATCGACGTATACATAGTCGTTGCCGGCGCCGTGCATCTTCGTAAATCGCATTCTTTTTCCCTTTTCGAAAGGCGGACCGTTTGTGCGCGTTCAAGCACAGAAACAGTATACGCGCGCGGCGCGCTATGGGAAGACGAACGCGGTATTTTTCTCGCGGCGGCGCGCCGTCTCCTCTTGTCGAGGCGTCTTTTTCGCGTTACAATAGGAGAACGTACGCGTTTAAACGCGTCGACGGGATCATAGATTAGGGAGACGTCTCCATGGCCAAAGGAAAATCTGCTTCAACACTGGAAAAACTGCGAAATATCGGCGTTATCGCCCATATCGACGCAGGCAAGACGACCGTTACCGAGAAGATGCTCTTCTACTCTCAGTTCGTTCATAAGGTCGGCATGGTCGACGCAGGAACTACGGTCACCGACTTTGACCCGGAAGAACGCGAGCGCGGAATTACCATCAACGCCGCGTGCGTAACTTTCGACTGGCACGGCCACGTCTTCAACCTCATCGACACGCCCGGACACGTCGATTTCACTGCGGAAGTCGAACGTTCGCTCCGTATTCTCGACGGCGGCGTCGTCGTTTTCAGCGCGCGCGAGGGCGTCGAAGCGCAAAGTGAAACCGTCTGGCGACAGGCGGATAAATACCACGTTCCACGAATCGCCTTTATCAATAAGATGGATCGCGAGGGCGCCGATTTCTACGCCGTCGTCGACGATATCGAGGAGCGCCTCAACGCCAAACCGGTCGTCGTCGCAATCCCGGTCGGCGCCGGTCCGCCGCATATGCCCGGCGCGTTTCGCGGTACGATCGATCTCGTTACCATGAAGCAGCTTACCTTCGATTCCGGTTCCCAAGGCGAAAAA
>CAMNJU010000113.1 GCA_946541595.1 uncultured Planctomycetales bacterium | reverse complement strand
CGGCAGAGCCGCCGCCGCGCCGCCCGCGCTTGCAGACGACTCGTGAAAATATACCGTAGATTTGTAAACCGTCAAGCGACGAAATTTATTTTTTTTAAAAATTTAACGGCGCCGGTTGTCACAAGGCTCTTTTAGCCGCAAATTTCAGGGCCCGCGCCCCATAAAAAAACCGCGCCGGCGAACAGGCGCCGGCGCGGTTGGGGATTCTCTGGGCAGATTCGGTCAAGCCCGCGTATCGCGTCATTCTCCTGAATCGGGGACTCTCTTCCCGCGTATCATCAAGAGCGCGAAGGTCGCCAGCAGCGCGAGCGGGAGCGCCAGTTTAATCGACAGTCCGCACCCGACGGGCAGGAATCCGAACAGAACGGCGACCGCGCCGACCCACAGCGCGTATTCGAGCTGCGTGCCGACGTGCTCCAACAGCCCGCACCTTGCGCTCGTCGCCGAGAGGATCGTCGTATCGGAAATAGGCGAGCTGTGATCGCCGAAGATTGCGCCGGTGAGCACGGCGCTCGTGCAGACGACCAAATAGCTGTAATCGCCAGGCGCAAGCGCGTTCGCGAACGGAATCGCGAGCGGGGTAATAATCGCCATGGTGCCGTAGGAAGTTCCGGTCGAAAAAGAAACGATCGCCGCAAGGACAAAAATGAGCGACGGGAGCATGAAGACGGGCGTTTCGTCGGAAAGCGCGCCGACAAGAAATTTCGCGGTCCCCAGACCGTCTTTGCCAATGCACGAGGCGAGCGACCACGCCAGAATAAGAATGACAAACGTAAAGACGAGCGACTTTACGCCGTTGAGCCATGCGCCGACCGCTTCGGACGCGCTCGTCCGTTTCGACAGAACGCTCATAATAAAGGCGACGATTCCGGCCAGCAGCGCGGCCTGAAAGATCGAGATCGCGGCGTCGGCGGCGCCGAGAATATCGCGAACGGAAGAGGCGGAAATATGCTCGATCGCGGCTATCTTGCCGGCGTCGCCCGATTCGAGAATCGCCGCGCGCCCGGACGTATAGAAGAACCCGAACGCGGCGAAAACAAGGACGAGGAGCGGAACGAGCGCGAAGAGCGCGGAGACGAGATTTGACGTCGGACGCTTTTTGTTCACGCCCCGCCCTTCTCTATAGTCGCCGTCCTTCTCGGCGCCGACGCCGTCGATCGCGTCCGCAGTCGCGTCGTCGACGGTCAGGCCGTCGCTTGCGCCGTTCATCGCTTCTTCAACCGTAACGAGATTCAGGTTCATATCGCGCAGATACCCTTTTCGCGCCAATACTTCCGCCTTATACATCGCTCCAAAGTCGCGAAGCGTCCAAGCGCTCAGCAGAATAAACGCGAGCATGAGGAGATTGTAGAAGCGGTACGGAATCGACGAAACGAAAAGCCCGTACGCCTGATACGTCGTATCAAGCCCAGCGTCGGTCAGACCGGATTCAATGTAAGTAAGCTCCGTTCCAATCCAGGTTGAAATCAGCGCGATTCCGGCAATAGGCGCGGCGGTGGCGTCCAGAATGAAGGACAATTTCTCGCGCGACACGCGGTTGCGGTCGGTAATCGGCCGCACGATCGGGCCGCGGATCTGGACGTTCGCGTAGTCGTCGAAAAAGATAAAGATACCGAGAATCCACGTAACGATCTGCGAACTGGCCGGGCCGCGCGCCAGTTTAACGAAAAGTTCGGCGACCGCGCGAATTCCGCCGCTGGCGGCCAAGAGGGCGACGAGTCCGCCGATCGCGCCGCACTGGAGCAAAATCCCCGCGTTGCCGGGCTTCGCGACGACTTCAAGCATCTTTGCCGACGCAATATTAAAGGTATGAAGCGCGGCGGAACCGGGCGCCCCGTATTTCTGCAGCGCCATGAGATAAGCTGCGGAGAAGAGCCCGATAAGAAGGGAAACGACGACGTTTTTCGTCGCAACCGCCAGCAGAATAGCGACAAGCGGCGGTAAAACGGACCATATTCCCGACGTCGACCAGAACCCCGCCCCGGGAGCCTGAACCGACGTGCAAGTCGCGGCGATCAACGCCAGAAGGATCAGTAGATAAAACGACAGCCGTACCTTTGAGCTCATGCGAGGACGCGCTCCTAAATTCAAATGGAAAAAAGCGCGCCGAACCGCCGACGCGCTCTCAAAAGTATAAGGGGAACGGAAAGCGCCGTCAAGCGTCGAGGGATTCGGAGCCGCTGTTCGCCGCTGAGGACGCCGATCAAAATGCGCCGCGAGGAACGCAGAGGTCGGATTTCCTAGCATTTTGATTGGAATTTCTCGAAAAACGCAAAAAAAGTCAAAAAAAAGGGGATAAAGCTAACCCTGACCGACGGCAAGACCCGATAAACCGATAGAAATGGATTGTCCCGCAGTCCGTAGGCGTGCGCTTGCGGCTCTACGGGGCGTTTGCGCCCTATTACAAAGAGGCAAAGCACAATGAAAAGGATTTTATTACTCGCGTCTCTTATTGGAGCGACGACGCTAGGGAGTTCGGCGTTTGCCTATAACTACGTCTTCCGCTCCATACCGGAGACGAGCGACGCGGCGACGGCGGCGCCTGCGGCCGCGACTGCGCCTTACGCGGTCGACGGTTCGTACGATATCGGCGCCTACGAAGCGCCGGAAGCGAACAAGCTCTTCAGCGGAAGCATTGTCGGCTCCTGGGCCGACGGCTTCGGTCAATCGGGCAACCGCTGGAACATGAACCAAGTATGGCTCACGAGCGAGCGCGAAGTGAGCGGCGATCCCGGACGTATCGACCTGGGCTATCGCGTCGACGCGCTTTTCGGAACCAACAACCTCCAGTCTTCGGACGGTTTCGACGGCAAATGGGGCGTCAGCGGAGACGGATACTGCGCGTCGCTCTATCAGGCGTACGGTCAAATCGGGTTCGGCAAACTGTCGTTGAAAGGCGGTAAGTTCGGAACGACGATCGGTTATGAATCGGTCGACGCGTCCGCGAATCCGTTCGCGACCCACTCGCACATGTTCAATCACGAACCGACGACGCATACAGGCGGTCTGTTCACGCTTCAGGCGACGGACACGTTCAGCATTGACGTCGGTCTGATCTCCGGTATCGACAACAGCTTCGACAACCGCCGAGGCGACACGGGCTTCCTGTTCGGCGCCAACCTTGATCTTGCGGAAAACTTCTCGATTTCTTACGCGAGCGAGCTCACGCAGAATCACAGCGAACTTGGCGAAAACCGTCTCGGCTGCTCGTGGGGATATTACGACGATCTGTTCGGTCTTCCGATCGGCGACAGCGACGAATACCTCCAAACGGTCACGGCGAGCGTCGGTCTGACCGATAAATTCAACTACGCGTTCGTCTCGAACTACGGCTGCATGTCGGATCGCGCGACGAACACGAACCGCTATAGTCAGCTCGGTTTCGCGAATTACTTCACCTACGATATCACCTGCTGTCTCAAGGCGGCGGTCCGCTACGAATACTATACGCAGTGGCTTTCAGACGAAGGCAAAACGCTCGGAACGACCGGCGAAGCGCGTCAGAATATCCACGACGTTTCGTTCGGCCTGACCTACAAACCGGTTGAACACTTCTTCATTCTTCCGGAAATCCGCTACGACTGGGTTGAAACGGGCGATATCAAAGGCAAGAATTCCGTCAAAGACGACGGCGTAACCGGCGCGGTCGCTTGCGGATTCGTCTTCTGACGTTCGGCGTTGCGACACACAAAAACACAAAACCGCGCGAAGACGTTAACGCGTCCTCGCGCGGTTCTTTTTTTAGGCGTCAATCGGAATCGACGCCGATTTTACTACGGGCGCCGTTACTCTTGATCTTCAGCGGGCGCTTTCCCTTCGATCGCCGCCTTTACCTGCGTTTCGGAGTAGATTGGAAGGAAATGGACCCCGCCGGCCGCGTTGCAGTAGTTGACGCCTTCGGAATGGCGGCCGCCAAACGCCGCGTTCCCCTTCCCTCCGGCCGCTTCCAAGCAGTCTTGCGCCGTCAGTTCGGCGTCAGGCTTCATCCAGCAGATCGGTTCCAATCGTTCCACGACCAGCGCCAGAACGTTCGTTTCGACGCCGTTCTGTTTCCGCAATTCCCGTACGTTCTTGCCTTTGCCGCTCGCGTCGAAAGGCCCGTTCCCACCTAAGATTACGGAATAAGGCGTCTTATCGGCGGCGCCGTCAACCGGGCAGCGGAACACGTTTGGAATCTGCCCGTGGAACTGTTTGTTGTAGTCGGAATCCCACGGTTCGTCGAGGCGAATCTTATCGAAAAGAGCTTTCGCGTCGTCGCCAAGATACGGAAGAACGAGAACGCGCCAGCTGTGCAGAGGCTTGCCGGAAGCGTCGACGGTAAACGCCGGCGGAAGCGCGCCGTGCTCCGCCTGATACGCGAGCAGGGCGAATCCGAGCTGTTTCAGGTTCGTCACGCAAACGAGCCGGTTAAACGCGCTGTAGGAGGCGGCGACGAACGGATATCCGGACATTAAGTTAAAGAAATCAGCCGCCAGTTTCTTCTCGACGGGGGAGTTTTCGTCCACGTCGGCGGAAAACGGCTCGCCTTTACTCGCCGCGTCGAGCGTTTGCTCATAAAAGGACCGAAATTCGCGAATGAAAATCCGCATATCCAACTCGTCGGCTTTCAACGCGGATTCTTTACTCGATTCGGGGTCGATTAGGGCGAAAAGCGTTTCCAACTCGGGCGGATCGTCCGACGTCAGGTCCGCAAATTCCATAATCTCTTTAAGCGATTTCATATCGCCGTTCTGAATTAATACGGCAAAATCCTGAGCCGTCGCCGTCATGAAGAATTCGTATTCGTACCGAACGGTCGCGTCGACGACCGCTTTTAAATCGACGTCGGCGGCAAAATCGCGCCACATTTTCAGGAGCCGCGCGTAGCCTTCGGAAGACGGAGCGGCCTTCTCGCACGCCTCCAAACCGACGCCTGCGGCAATACTGATAATCGCCATGCCGACGAGTCTTTCAACCATGACGGAATTCTTGTTTTCAAGCGCCCGTTTGCCGATAAGCAGCATCGTTTCAACGTCGTCGATCGCGCCGTCGACGTCGCCCGAGCCAAGTCGGTATTTGGCGCGGATTTGAAGCAGACGCGCAATTTCACGCGTATATTGGACGTCGGGCAGAAGGAGCCCGACCATGCCGAACGGTTTGTCGTCGCATCGCCGCCACATACGCAAATAGGGCCGCCGCGCCGCTTGGGCGAATATATCGAAGAGCTCGGCGCGTTCCTCGAGCCATTTCGCCGCCGTCGGAAATTCTTCGGCCGTCCACGGTTTACCCATAAGACGCATATAGCAGTCGTTCGCTTCGGACAGGGAGCTCAGACCGACTTTCTGCTCGTTCTTCTCCCAATATTTGTATTCCGAGGCGTCGGACGAATCGGGCGGCGTTTCTTTGCCGGTAATACCGTACTTTACGAGCCAAGAGTATATGCCCAGGTCGTCAAGCATCGTCGGCTTCGCCTTAGGATCGAGCCCCAGCTTTTCGCAGGCCGGCGTCCAGAAATCCTCAAACCACTCTTTTGTCGCTTTGTCCGTCGGGAAATTCTCCCACGGAATCTTATCGGCGCACGCGACATATTCCAGCGCGCGCGGACCGAGCGCCTGTAAAATCAGCGCCCAGCCGTTCTCTTCGGGCGCCGGAAAATCCGCCGCCTGCTGCAAAGAGTAGAGCTCCGAAAAATTGATTCCGACGCCGTTTTCATAATCGGGCTTGGCGTCGACCGATTTGGGCGACTCGACCGTAATCTTTTTAGCGCCGTCCTGCGCGAACGCGCCGCTTACGCACAGAGCGACGGAAAGCGCCGCAAAAGCGGCAAACCCGGCTCTAAACACATCATTCTTACTTCTCATAAACGCCTCTCCTTACAACAAGTCAACCGTGACGAAAACAAACCGCCGCATTTCGACAAAACCGCGCGCACAAGCCCGCTGCCGCCCCTGAAACAATAAAAAACAAACGAAATAAAGTAAAATAAACTTTTACGGGGCTGATCCGATTTTATATTATTTACAGAAAATTTAAAACAGCGTTATCCAATTTAAAACAAGAAAAAGAAGAATTTACCTCCCCCCCCTACAATCGTTACAATCATAATAATCGTTACAATCACTACTCATCAGAGTTAAACGCGCCCCCGTTTGACAAGCCTGCCAGCAGGGGGCGTTTTGACGCGGCATTTAGGAATCCGGCCTTTATTGTTTCACAGGCGCGACGCGATAAACCTGCGCGTCGTCGAAAGTCGCGTCGCTCTTCCCGTCTCCAGACGCGGAAAGGAGAACGACCAGCCGGTACGCGCTCGGCGGAACGACCGCGACGCCAAAGATTTCGACGTCTTCGTCCGGGGCGCTGTTGACGTCCGGAACGATCATTACGTCGTCTGCTTCGGCGACCCAGCGTCCGTTCGCGTCCTGCCACCGCACGCGAATCTGCGACCGGCTATTCTTTTCAAAAGCCGTCTTCGCCATGACGAAATACCGTTCGCCCGGATTGACGGATATCGACTGAATGTAGCAGCCGTTCGTCATTCCTTTCAGAAGCGCGGCCCCGTCTTTGGACGTAAATTTGCCGGTCGGATGCGTTTCGATCTGCCACGTCCCCCAGCCGTCGGGCTGGCCGTTTTCCGCAATCTTGGCAAAATCGCCGTTCTTGATCAGATTCTCGCGGTTCGGATTATTGAGCGTTCGCTCTTTGGCCGCGAGGTTCGCGCCTTCCGGATCGGTCAACTCAAAGAGGAAATCGGTAATGCCGGGGAGCGCTTCCTCCCACGAAGTCCAGTCGTCGTCGGAGGCCGCGTTTTCGGGCGCCCACCAGCGCTTCTGTTCACCGTAAATCCAAACATACTCGTCGGCCGCGTTCCATGCCGCCCTTAAATTCGCGGCGAAACGGTCGAACCGCGTTTCGCCCGGCTCCGGCCCGCGATAATAGTTGGAACCCTCGGGATTTGAGTACATATCAAGATAGTAACCGAATCCGACCTGCGTCTGCGCGCGGTACTTCTTTCGATTCTCCGGCGCGACGAGCCGAACGGCGGGCCCGGTCGCGAGGATCATATTGAGCGCGGCGCGGTCGTATTCCGCGTCTCCGTTCATGTAGTAGCCGTTTTCGCATCCGTCGACAAAGACCGTTTCGGGCGCCGCCGCGTCAAGCAGGCCATTAATGAACGACGGAAGAAGCCCGTACGAGGCCCCGGCGAGAACGGCGTCCGGATTTGGGGAACGGCCAGCGCCAAAGTTAATCGAATTCATCCACAGACAAAGAATAACGACGTCCGGATACTCCTTGACAATCGCCGCGCACATCTCCGCGCCCCGCTTTCTCGCGAGCGCGGCGCTCTCCTCAAACGAGCGTCCGGTCGAAGGGTCGTGACGGAACATGGCCGCGCCGTACGATTCGAAGTCGAAGGAAAGGTCGCCGTTCGTTTCGCGCGCGACCCACGCGCAAATCGCCGCTTTTTCACAGAGATTCGACCACGCTCCGTCGTCCGCCCAATCGAACGGGGCCGGATGGAAGTTCATGCGAATGAAGTTGTTGCGATACCGCTTGAACTGACACGCGTTGAGATCGTCGACGCACGTCTTAAACCATTCGCGCTTCCACGGCTCGCGCGTAAAGAGCTCCTGACTCGCGACGCGTTTGCCGTCGGGCGCGGTCGCGACGAGATCGTACATAATCCCGTCGAACGGGGCGTTCTTCTCCATCTCCTGCCAATGCTTGCGGATATACTCGGTCGTGGGGATATCCCAGCCAAGCTCGATAAGTTTCTTTTTGGGCGCCTCTTGCGCGAAGCCGGACAGAGCCGACGACGCGGCGATAAGCGCCGTTAGAACAAAAGTTGCGATTCTCATGCGTATTCTCCTGATTTTTTTCAATGCGGCGCAATTCCGCAGAGCGGCTGGCGCGCCTTAATGAGTAAATTGCGCAAGATGCGTTCGGCAATCGGGTTAGGAAGCGTCTCTTGGACTAGCCACGTCGAAATAACCGCGCGGCCTTTGCCAAGTTTCCATTCGGCCATGGTCAAGCCCGCCTGATAGCCCATTTGCGTATTAAATCCGCCCGCGATCGCGACGTCGGGGGCCGGAACCTGATCTCGAAACGTTAGCGACGGAACGACGTCGCGATAAAAGACGTAATCGACCGCGCCGCCAGACCTCAGTCCGTCAAAAGCGGCGTCGCGCCTGTTCCAGTCGTCTTTGTGATAGAGCCACGCCTGAATCCGGTCGACGCGCCCTTTCTGTTCGAAGGGCAAGCGCCGCGTATAGTCGCCGTTCTCCTCAAAGACGTCGAGCGACAGAAAGACGGCGTTGACGCCCTCGCGAATTAAGTCGAACAGCTTTGCAAACTCCGCTTCGCTCTTGCGGTTCGACGTTTTGCCAACGAGAATTCGATCTCCCGGCTTGGGCGACGCCGCCGATCCGTCGGGCCGCGTAAAAGGTTCCGCAGGAATACCTGCGGCGGCCAGCTTCGCGAGCAGATCCGGATCGTCGCCCCAGACGTAAATTCCGCCCTCCCCAACGTCAGGCATATCGGCTCGGTTAAAGGCGAAGAACCGCGCGTCGCCGAAAGCGGCGCCGCCTTCCTGAATCTCGGCAAAGAATCGGCATTCGCCCGTCGCGACGCCTTGGGGAACGGTAATTTCCTCCGAAAAGACGGGCGCCGTTATCGGATTCTCCTTTCCGTCTTCCGGCTTCGGAACGGTCATTGTCCGCGTTTCGTCGAAGATCCGCTCGTTATTCGGCCCGACGATAACGAAGCGCACGGGATAATCGCCGGGCTTGAGCGCGTCTTCGTTGACTAACACGGCTTCAATACGAATCTTATCGCCGACGAAGACGTGGGCGGGCTCGACGAAATTACAGAACCGCAGCGGGGCAAAGACGTCGGCCAACGCGTCGACCGTACCGGGCTTGAGCTCTCGAAAGATTGTCGTCAGTCCTTCTCCGGAAATCCCTTGGTCGTGCGTTCCGGTAACGCTGTGCGCGACCACGTTCGCGTTGGCGCGGATCGCGTTGATTCCAAGCCGGCGCTGCTCCGCCATGAGCGCGATCGCCTGCCGGAAGAAATCCTCTTGCGTCGCAAAGACGCCGTCGAGCTTCCACGCGTTCCAGTCGGCGTTGAACTGATCGTACCGCCAGCGGTAATGCTTCGCGTCGGCCGCGTCCGTCGCGCCGTACTGCTCGTAATAGCGCGTAAGCCGGAAGAGATCGACGGCGCTCCCGATTCCGTACTCGGATAAGAAGACCGGAAGACCGTCTTTTTCATGAGTTCGCAGCTCGTTAATGACGGCGGCGGTATGCGGAACCGGCTTATACGGATGCGTGTCGGCGAGCTCGTTCTGCCATTCGAGCGAACCGGGATTGGCGATCCGCCCGATCGGCTCGAACGCAAGTCTCTCCTGCCCGAGATCAAAGAGCGTAAACGCGGACAAGTCGGGCGACGGGCCGCTCGGGAGCCAGCCGTACGACCATACGCCGTTGGGATTGCGGTCGTGGGAAAAATCGGCGGTAACGTCGGAAACGGTCCCGTCGGGCGCGATCATTTTCATGTCGATCGCGGTCGTGTCGCCCGTCCCGGCCCCGTCCCCCGGTCCGACGACGACGCTCAGCGACTCTCCCTCCTCAAAAGTAAAGAGCCCTTTGTCAAGGAGTTTCATAACGCTCTTATCCGATTCGATTCCAAGCGCGTCGGACGTCGACAGAACGGCGAGTTTTTCCCAGCCGTTGAGATTGAGATATCCCGACCACAACTCTTCGCTTGAGCCGTCTTTACGCTCTTTGATCAGATGAAGATCGACGTTCGCGACGCCGTGGAGGACGACGTCGGTAAACCGCGCGAAGAAGTCGTAGGCGCCGGATTTAGGCGCCGTCCACTTCAGTACGCAGTATTCAAGATCGACGTCGCCCGGATGGAGAAAGACGGTGTTCCTGTACCAGCGGGAGCCGTCGAAATCGAAGTCCGCGTCGGTCGCGTTTTTAACGACGCCGGGCATAATCGCCGCGTTTTTGCGCCGCCAGATCGCGTAATCGGCTTGCGTAACGGCGGAACCGGCAAAGGGATCGAACCCGCCGCTGTTGAGAAAGACGAGCCGATCCGGATCAAGTTCGCGAACGGTCGGGAGCATACCCGCCGCCTGAAGTACGAGCTGAATATCGACCGTTTCGTTGAGGAGCCCCCACGCGACGACGCTCGGATGATTCCAGTCGCGGCGTATCATTCCGAGCGTCTGTTCCTCGAACCGGCGCGCGCGTTCGGGGCAGGCGCCGTAACACCAGCCGGCAAGGCATTCGTCGTAGACGAGGAACCCGATTCGGTCGCACAGATCGAGCTGGAACCGGCGCGGCGTTCCGGCGATATAGCGGATCATATTAAATCCCATCGTCTTACAGGAAATAATATCTTTTCGATAGAGATCGGGATCGAGCGGGACGCGGTGCGTAATGGGCGAGTCGCTCCCGGAATGAGAACATTTGACGTAGATTCGTTTTCCGTTGAGCCGAAAATAGCCGTTTTCAAATCGGAAATCGCGAAACCCGCACGTCGCGGCGCGGCGGTCAATTTCGGCGCCGTCGGAAGAGACGAGTTCGCACGTTACGGAATAGAGATTCGGATCGTTCAAATTCCACAACTTGAAGTCGGGCACGGTCAGCTTCCCGACCGTCTGGGAAACGCCCTGTTTCGCCTCCGCCAGGCATTCGACGGGCCGCGTGAACTCCCCGCCGTCGCACGAAACGGCGGTCAGCCGCAGCGTTCCGCGCCAATCCCTTCCGGAAGCGTTTTCGACCGTAACGCGCGCTTCTATTTCGCCGGTCTGCCAATTGGGAATCAAATGAAGATCGGCGGCGCGCACGCTCGGCGCGAGAATCAGTTCGACGGAATCGACGAGTCCGCCGGACGCGTACCCGCATCCGGGCGTAACCGCGTTCGTATTATTGCGCCGTGGGATATTCGCCATGGAGATCCCGTCGATCGGTTCGTCGGCGGCGTTCAGTACGCGCACGGTAAGCCGATTCGATTCCCCGACCGGCTTGAGCGCGGCGCCCGCGTCCAGCTCGAACGCGTCTTCGCCCCCTTCGTGCCAGCCGAGATAAATTCCGTTGAGCCAGACGTCGGCGCGGTATTCCGCCTGCCAGAACCGCAGCAAGGCGCGGCCGTCCGGGTTGGGATTCGCCGGCGTGTCAAACGCGCGCTCGTACCAGACGACCCCGTGATACTCGCGAAAGACTTCCTGCAGAACGCCGGGCACGCTGACGTCGGCCGTCTCTCCGCGCTCGGCCAAGGGCGCGCGAAACCATTCCTCGCTTTTTCCGACGGCGTCCGCGTCCTGCCGAATCGACCAGACGCCG
>CAMNJU010000112.1 GCA_946541595.1 uncultured Planctomycetales bacterium | reverse complement strand
TTACGCTTACGCTCGGGCGACGTTCTTTCCTCGCGTCTTTCTCCGCGCAACGCGGCTGTCGCGCGCGGTATGACGCTTGGCTTTCGCAGCGACGTTGACGAAGATACAAACGACGCGTTTCGGCGGACGGGAACGATTCACTTGCTTGCGATTTCCGGATTGCATATTGCCCTTGTCGTTGGCGCGTTCGTTTTTATTCTGCGCCGATTAGGTTTGCCCGTTGTTTGCATCGCTCTGCTGACGATAGCGTTAACGCTTTTTTATATAGAACTTACCGATATGCGCGCGCCCGTGATCCGGGCTTCGGTCTTGATAGTAACGCTTTCTGCGGGCGCTTGTCTTGGTCGGAAAGCGGTAACGCTCAATACGCTGTCAATTGCCGCGCTGATTATTTTAGCGATCAACCCGTGCGAACTCTTTCAACTTGGCGCACAGCTTTCTTTTCTGGCAACCGGCGCTTTTTTATGGTCGGTTAACTTAACAATCCGTGAACGTGCGGAATCAAACGCGGAGCGTCAGGCGGCTCTGCGTGAGCGCGAGCGGCTCGCTGGGAGCGCGAAAGTCAAATCGGACGCAGACAGCGTTCGGACCTCCGCTCGACTTCCTCGTACGCTCAAAGTAGTTAAGGGGCTTCTCCGTCGCGGCGGACGTTCCCTTTGGGGCCAGACGTTCTCTGTCGCAAAGGCAAGTCTATGTATTTGGACGGTCGGAACGCCATTGTTACTGCGGACGACGAATCTCCTGACGCCGATCGCGATTATTGCTAATCCGCTCATTTGGATTCCCGCGACGTTCGCGCTCCTTTTGGCGTTTTTACTCATTATCTCAGGTGTGTTATCGCAATCGTTTGCGTTTTGCGAACCGCTTGCCGACTTGATTGCGTTTCTCACGAACGGAACGTTCGATTTCTTTCTTGGCGTTCTTGATCTCTTCGCGTCTCCTTCCTTTGGCGCGATACATATTCCAACTCCGGCGGTCTGGACGCTGTGGCTCTTCTATCTTCCGCTTCTTTTCTGGACGCTCTATCCCGCGTTTCGTCCGCGGCGCCGTTATTTACTTCTGGGACTTTTCGCGTGGACGTTTATTTACGTAGAGACGCTTCAGTACGAACGTCTGAAACTCTTCAAAACAGAAACGCTGCGCTGCGACGTTCTCGCTGTGGGGCACGGCTGCGCGGTTCTTGGCGTTTTTCCGGACGGACGAACCTTTCTTTATGACTGCGGCAGTATCGGCAACGTGGAACAGACGGCGGAAACGGCGGCGAAAGATCTTTGGGATTTAGGGAAATCCTCAGTCGACCTTGCGATCGTTTCGCACGCCGACTTTGACCATTTCGGCGCGCTTGGAACGTTAAGCGATCTCGTTGAAATTAAACGGATATGCGTTTCCCCCGCTATGTTCGTAAAGCCGAGTAAAGAACTTAGCGAATTACAGGAGAAACTAGCTAAGAAAGGAATTCCGATTGAAGTCGTTTCTGCAGGCGATTCGTTTGCTCCGTTCGGTTTTCCTGAGATGAACGTGCTTCACCCTCCACTTGGCGAAGCGGAAAGAATCGACGCGGAATCGAACGCCAACAGTTTGGTTGTGTGTTTGGAACATTTGGGACGTCGCGTTCTGTTGCCTGGCGATTTAGATTCGAAGAATGTGAGTTTTCTTTCGTGGAAGCCTATTAAATTTGACGTCGCTCTCGCGCCGCATCATGGCGGCGCCTCGCAAAATGTCGAAGAACTATTGGAATGGGCGCGTCCGGAGACTATTGTGATCAGTGGAGGCGCGTTTACGCGCAACTATGAATCGGAAGAAGAATTGCGAGACTTAGGGTACGAAGTCTTTCATACTCAGGACGACGGTTGCGTTCGCATTGAAGTCTCACGCGACGCGGCTGGCGGACAGGGAACGACGCGCGTTCGCGCGTTCCGGTCCGGAAGAGAAACGCGACTGTAATCCTAATCAATATAGCGTAATGCAAGTTAAATTTTAAAGAGTCGGCGTACCGATTCGAGCAGTCCGGAAGCCGATTCGTTTTCCGACGCGTCGCGCAGCGAAACGGTTGGCGAGTGCAACAGCTTATTAATGAGCCTCTCAAACGCGTAACGAATTTCTTCCTGATCGTGCTCGTCGCATGAAATTTTGTGGAGAAGACGCTCGACTTCCGCGTCTTTAATTTGCGTCCAATTCTCGCGCAGCGTTTTGATCGTTTCAATCGACCGTCTTGTTCGCGCGCTTTTAACGAACTGTTTCGCTTCTTCTTCGACGATCTTAATCGCTTTTGGGATTTCTTTGTCGCGTAATTCTTTATTGCGGGTACACGCCGCTTCTAAGTCGTCGACTGAATAGAGGTAAACGTTCGGTAAATTTCCAATGGCGACTTCAACGTTGCGCGGAACGGCAAGATCGAGAATAAAGAGCGGTTTAGAACCGCGTCGTTTTGTCTCGGTCTTTTTAAATTCGTCAATCGTAACGATCGGCTCGGTTGCTCCGGTAGCGCATATGACGAGGTCTGCCTGCGCAATAGCGGAGAACCGATCTTCCCAATCGACAACGCAGCCTTGCCACTCGGCGGCGAGTTTTTCCGCTTTTTCCCGACTGCGATTGGCGACGACGATTGACTTTGCGCCAAAATCAGCCAGATATTTCAGGGTTTCTTCCGCCATTTCTCCGGCCCCGAGCACAAGCGTCTTTTTATCGCTCAGGCGTTCGAAAATATTAAGCGCGAAATCGACGACGGCAACGCTTGGGATGCTTACGCGTCTGCGGAAGATTTCCGTCTCGACGGATACGCGCTTGGCCGTTTTGAAGGCCGTTTGAAACGCGTTATTGAGAATGGGACCGGTCGTATTCATGCGGACGGAAGTTTCGTACGCGCGCTTCATTTGCGAGAGAATTTGCGGTTCGCCGAGAATCATACTGTCGAGGCTTGACGCGACGGAAAAGAGATGCTTGGCCGCGTCAAAACCGCTAAACGACTGAAAATTATTGGAATACCGCTCAAACTCAACGGCGAGGGCGTCTGACCGTCGGCGCGGGGGGACAAGGAACGGGAACACCGTATTGTTGTCCGGCAGCTCGTTTCTTTCGGAAGCGACATACAGTTCCGTACGGTTGCATGTGGATACAAACGCAGCCTCTATATTGGGATAGCGCGCTTGCCAATCGCCTAACGTTTCTTCTACGGCGTCAGCGTCGAAAGAAAATAACTCGCGAACTTCGATCGACGCGATTCGACTGTTTAGACCGAGAACTCTAATCGCCATAAATAAACGCCTTTATTGTATCTCAACATTCAACGGAGCAGGAGCTTCCGATTGTTCTAAAGTTTGGCCGCCGTTTTCGCTTTGAGCGGGCGGGCCGGTCTCCTCAACGAGACTGCGCCAATGCTCGCTTCCCTCAAACGCGGCCAACAGGAGCAGTATTCCCAGCACGAGACTGCAGGCGAAAACCAACCGTGCGTCGTTGGCGTTGACGTCGGCGTCTTTCTTCCAGAAGAGCCGCAACTGAATAAATAACGCGGCTAAAAAGAGAACCGTCGCGCCAATAACGAGGGGATCCATGCGTCCAAACTGCGACGCTTCTGTCCCCGCGAATAGTTTGAGGTAGTAACCGCTCGCAACTCCGACTCCAAGCAGAATGACCGCTGTGTTCGTAGAATGACGCGTTGCGCAACCCAGCCACTCGAGCGAGGGAAGCGACCAATTTGCAAACGAAATTTTACGTTTCAGACGATTTTTTTGAAGGAAAAACATCGCGCCCAAAATCGTGCCGACGAGCGACGTAAGGGACGCAAGCATGAAAGCGATCGCGTGGATCGCGCGCGCCCAGCGGCAAGTGACGTTCTCTGAAAACGCCGTGTTCGGAGCGAAATAACCGGCGATAACCGCAATCGCTACTAAGGGCAGAAAGAATATTCCAAATTGCGCCCGGGAATAGACAAGCGTGAGATAGTCGGCGACGAATGCAAGCGCAAACGCGATCACAAAAAACAATCCGGAAGCCGAAGTGAAGAGATGATTGTTCTGCAGAAGGTCGTTGCGATAGAGAACAACCCCGTGAAGAACGACCCCGAGCGACAAAACAATCGCTTCGAGCGCCCGCAAGAGCTGATTCTGTTTGAATCGAATACGGACGAGTTCAAGACAGAACGCGACAAAGTAACACGCTAAAAAACAAAAGAAACCAGCGTCCTTCACCGTATTGCTCCTTCGTCCGTCCTATAACCGGCCGTTTCGCGCGCCGTAAATAAAAGACCGCCGTTCTCGCTAGAAGATCGACGGTCCGATGAAACAAGCCCAAGCTCTTGAGTTATAATCCCACGCTATACTAGTCGAGACGCTCGACGCGGAAGTAAAGGAAACGAGCCCACTGCTCCTGCCCGTTGCCTTGCGGCCCGTTCCAGCATTGAAGAGAAATCTTATCGTTCGGTTGGCAGTTCATTCGACCTTCATAAACTTTGCGGAACGACGGGTCGTCCTGTCCGCAAAATTCCGCTATAACCTTCTGGCCCGTAACCGTAAGACGAAGGCGTCCGCCTGGCGAAGAGACGGGCGTTTTGCCGGGGAAGACGTATGTTCGTCCGTCGATATTCTCAAAAACGAGCTTAAAAATAACTCGATCGTTTCGAATCCAGTAGACCCCGCACTGCTGATGCTGGGCCTTAGGCTTGCCGACGAAAGAACATTCGGTTTCGATTCGATACGAACTCTCAAAACGGTCGTTTTGCCAGTTGAAGAAGTTCAGCGGACGAACCAAGGCGTTTCTCGCTTCTCCGCCGCTAAACGGTTCGGTAAGGATTTCGAGCGCGTTGTTGACAATGCGGCGAGCGCCTGTATTTTCACGCATCCAGAACCAACCGGGCTGGAGAGTTCCTTCAAATCGATCTTCAAATACGACTTCTTGCGCATACGTCAGCGTCGAGCAGACGGTCGCGACAAGCAAAAGCGTAATGGAAAGTAAACGACACATCGTAAAAACCTGGTAAGCGACAGAACGTCAAAAGTTTGAAGAACGGCGTAAAGCAAAGCCCGACTCGCAGTACAGCTGATTCGGAATGCAAAAAGCCGCCCTTGAATAGGCGTGAAACGTTCATCGATTGAGAACGGCCCAACGGAGACCGCTCTCGCGCTCCCTTTCCTGAGAAAGGACATTTGCTTTATTTTACCCCAAAACAGTTTGTGGGGAAAGGGGGTTGAGAAGCGTTTGCCGATTTTCAAAGAGATTGTCGGAAATAGTTACTGTTTTTCTGTATTTTTCGTTTTTGAGGATTGTGTAAAAAACAACTGTTTTAACGTATATACGCCCAAAATGGCAACGATTGGAACAAATACCTCCAAGGGGGCGCGCATTCGCATATTGGTCCAGTAGAAGAGGTGTGGAATCTGGACGGAAAGCACGAGAAGAACTCCCCAAAATAGGGGAGTCGTTCCAAAAGCTGCGATTGACCGACAGGGGGGCGCCTCTTTTGACTGTTTTTTCATACTTCTACACGAAGTAATTGCGAGACTGATTAGCGCCAGCGCCGCAAAGAAAAATTCCCACGTGTAGAATAGCGCAATTGCGTAGCGCGCGTAGGTTTTAATTTGCCCCGACAGCGAACGTTTGACGCCTCTTGGCGCTTTATCAGGCACGTCGTTAGGAAGAACACGCCACAGCTCGCCGGCTCGGAGCGCGCACGAATAAAGGAACGTTTGCCGATTCCCTTTAATCGTTTCCAGCGCCTTTTCCCGTGTCCAGCGATCCTGAAAGAGCTCTGCTTCCTTTGAGCCCGTCAAAAAACCTGCCGATTCCAGAGCCTGCCCGTATTCTTCTGTTCGCCGTTCATGGAACTCTTCGGGGTTCCATAAAGTCCAAGCGGGCGTGTTTTCGTAGTGGCGGTACAGCTCGGGATTATTCGCGAGATAGAGTGTGTAGCCGCCGTGAGTCGTCGTAAGGATCGGCTTATCAAACTCCCGCAGATTGCGCAGAAGCCAAGGCGAGACGGCAAGAGCGACGCCTACGAGGAATAGGCCTGGCAGAACTACCGCGTCGGCGAACGAATTTTTTATTTCAACGAAAACAAGTCCCAGGAAGACAAGACCGGCAAACGCGAAAAACGCCGGACGGCATAGCGTTGAAAGCCCAAAGAGCGCGCCAAGAAATAAGAAGAGCATCCAGCGAAAACGCGACTTGCGATTTTGAACGCAAAGCGTCGTTCCCAGAATGAGCGCCGCCGCGAAGAACGCCGCAAGTGTTTCGGTCATAACGAGCCGCGATTGCTGCAGGAGTATCGGATCAAATGCAACAAGCAGACCCGCGCATACCGACCAGCCGGGCGGCAGATTGGATAATCGCGCCAGTTTATAGACCATGGCGACCGTCAACATGCCGAGCAGCCAGTGGAGAAAGGCGATCGACGCATTGCGCGAGAGCGAGAGATTTTCTCTTACTGCCGCGGCTTTTGACTGCCGCGCTTTTGCCGATTCGCGATCGGAGAGGGCGTTTCCTCTTTTTGCGAATCGAGTTCGATCCTGAGCCGACTGAACCCAGACGAGTTCTTTTAAGAGCCAGGGGTAAAGCGGAGGTCTAAACGCCGTCGCCTGCGTCTTATCGCCAAAAACGCCGTAGGAATACCAGTTGTCGGCAAGTTGCGCGTAAGCGTCAGGATCGTCGTTCAGGGAGGAGAGCGAGGTAAATAAGACGCCTCCGCGTACCGCCAGCGCAATTAAGAGCAGGAGGAGCAGAGGCGCGGTATTTTTACGGGGCGCCGACGGTGCAATTTCCGAAGATTTCATTGCAATAACCTTTTTCCAAGAGGAACGGAGACGTTGCCGCCGACGCTCAAAAGCGGGAACTATCTTTCAACGCCAAAGATGGAATCCGCGAATTTAATGTACTGTTCCCAGTCGAAATCGGTAACGTCGTGCTTGCCGGTTCTCTTGTGATAGCGGATCGTCGCGCCGACGGGCGTGTCGACGTCAGGCTGTTCCGTAACGCCGCCAATACCGTCAGTACCGAGCAATCGGTAGACCGGATCGGCGTTAAGCGCAGACAGGAATTCGCCTTTCGGATCGGCCCAGAGGTCTTCGCTTGCGCTGGCGACGTAAACCGGACGCGGCGCGATCAGGGCGACAAGTTCATGTTCGTCCATGGGAAGGTCGTTAACGCGATCTCCGTACGCACGGAAGTTTTTCGTGAACCAATGGGGGAACGATTTGTTAATGGACTTAACCGTTTCGCCAAATTCACGGCGCGAAAGAGCCGCGCCTCCGCACCCGGAGTCGTTCGAGACGACGCCGGCGAACCGTTCGTCGTTAGCGCCGCACCACAGCGCCGTTTTGCCTAAACGGGAGTGCCCCAGAACAATGACTTTCTTGGCGTCGATTTCAGGACGCGTTTCAAGGCAGTCGAGCGCGCGAGAGAGTCCCCAAGCCCACGCGGAGATCGTGGACGGATAATCGCCGTCCTCAATATTGAAGTTCGTAAAGAGCGGATGTACGCCGTTTTTGAACCCGTCGTCGAAGTCTGGATCAATTTCTTCGTAATAGACGGTAACGCAAGCGTATCCTGCGTCGACGATCTTTTCAAAGGCCCAACGCGATTTGGCGACGCCGCGAACGTCTTCCGGATTCTTTCCCTTATTGCGCGTGGCGGCTTCGAAGGTTTCCGCGGGAATATTGACGTCGTCTGTCGTCGTGTGAAGACCTTGGAAATTCGGCATTAAGAACGCGGGTACCGGCTGGTCCTTTTTGCTGTTCGGCAGAACGAGCATGAGGTCCATCTTGGGAGCCTTTTCCGGATAATTGAAATAGACGCGAACGATTTTTACGGTCGCTTTGCCGTTAAGGAACGTGTCGTAGGTCATGACGTCTTCAAACTTTAGTTTGGAGAGGTCGGCCTCCGGGTATTTACCGAACATTTCCGTTTGGAACTGTTTGAGAATTTCCGGACGGCGTATGTTCTTCCAAGCTTCGGGCGTGTCGATTTTAGAGCCGTCGTTGGCGACGAGCGGATCGGGAAGGACGTATTGAGGAACTTTCGATTCGTCGTAATTGGCGTTCTGCGCGAATGCTTGGGGAAGCGACAAGGCTGCCGTTCCCAGAACGAGGCACGCAAAAGACAGGCTCAGGAGTTTATTGGAGAAATGGAAACGCATTTGTTTCTCCCTGCGATTGGAGTTTAAAAACAACATTGCGCCATTGCCGTCCTGATTATTTCCGGGAAAATGGTAAGGGCGACGACGCACGAAACATAATTAAATTCTATACGTTCGTTTTTGGAAATCAACGTCGACGGCGAAATAAAAACAACTTTGTTTTTGTAAGGGAGAAAGCCGCGCCGACTTGAACTGAAGCGGCGCCGTTCTATAATGGCGTTTGACGGCGTCGGCTTTAGGACGGGGGTCGGCGCGCTGTTTTAGCTTTGATTTAAGGGCCGATATATGCAATTCAGACAGATTGGTTCAACTGACGTAGAAGCGTCGGTTATTACGCTTGGCACATGGGTTCTGGGCGGTTGGATGTGGGGCGGCTGCGACGATTCGACCGCGTTTGACACGATTCGCACGGCGCTCGACGTCGGGATAACCACAATCGACACGGCGCCAATTTACGGATTTGGCCGATCCGAAGAGACGGTTGGCAAAGCGCTTCGCGGCGTTCGGCGCGATTCTGTCGTCCTGTGCTCAAAGTGCGGCCTCTACTGGTCTGAAGAAGCGTTGCCCCCTAATGTCGGCGAATGGCATTGTTTCGCCGATTACGACGGTCGAACGGAAACGCTTGAGAAGTTTGCCGTCTACCGTTGGCTTCGACCCGACGTTGTGCGGCGCGGCGTCGAAGACAGCTTGCGCCGTTTAGGAACCGATTATATCGATCTCATGCAGGTTCATCACGTTTCCGATCGCTCAACCGCAGTTTCTGAAGTTATGGGGGTATTGGAAGATATGCGGCGGGAAGGGAAGATTCGCGCGATAGGAATTTCCAACGCGTCTCGCGCTCAGTTTGACGAGTACTGCCAGTTTGGGAGCCTGGACGCCGATCAGGAACGTTATTCTATGCTGGATCGGCGCGTGGAAACGAACGGCGTCATGGACGGCTGCAGAGAGAAAAACGTAACTTTCCTTGCGTATTCGCCCTTGGAAAACGGTTTGCTTACAGGCAAGCTCGATCCGGATCGAATCTATAAACGGGGCGATTTGAGAGCAAATAAACCGAAGTTTTCAAAAGAAAACGTCCAACGCGTAAACAGCGCGCTGGACGCGATAGGGGACGTTGCGAAACGCCGCGGTTTGAACGTCGGTCAGTTCGCCGCGGCGTGGGTTGCGTCGCGCTACGAAAAAACCGTCGTTTTATGCGGAGCGCGCACGCCGGAACAGGTTCTCATGAATGCGCCTGCGGGCGACGCGGCGCTTACTGCAGACGAGTTCGAGGAAGTCGACGGTATTCTCCGCGACTTTGGCCTTTTGGAAGACCAAGAGCAATAGTCGTTCACGCGACTTTAAGCGTATGAACGGGCGCGTTTTGCGCGCGGCTGGCTCGCGCTTGCAGGTCGTGCACGATCATTTCGCCGACTTGAACGGCGCGCGCGGCGCGTTCGCCCGGTACGACGGACGGCGTTCCGCGCAGAATCGCCGAGACGAAATCTTTCATTTCCAATTCGAGCGCGTCAAACGGATCCCTGACAAGTTCTTCTACTTCGTATTCTTCCTGCATGAACGTCTTGACGCGCGGAGCCATCTGAGCGTAGGTAACGTTTTCGGGCGAATAGGCGCCTTCGAGAATCTCGCGTTTGGGACAGACGCGTTTGGCCGACCGAGCCGCAAAATCGACAAAGATAGATTGCGAGGCTGTGCGCACGGTCATTTGCCGAACAGCTTCCATTTCGATTCGCGACGCTTTGAGGCGCGCTACCGATCCGTTTTCAAATTCAAGCGTGGCGTACGAGGCGTCTTCGTATCCGCCGAATTGCGCGACTCCAAACGCAGAAACGCGAACAATAGGGGACGGAATCAGCGAGAGCACGAGTTCCAAGTCGTGAATCATGAGATCGAACGTCGCCCCGACGTCAGTCGAACGGAACGTGTAACCGCTTGTGCGCGACGCGTCGATATAGGCCGGAACAGCCCCAGAGACGACGTCGGCGAGATACTGTTTGGCGGCCTTCCAAGCGGGATTATGCTGCTCGACGTGCCCGACCTGCATGACAAGTCCTTTGGCTTTCGCGATTTCCGCAAGTTCGAGCGCGCTTGCGCCCGTGGTTGTGGCCGGTTTTTCGACGAGCAGATGCTTGCCAGCCATGAGGACTTTACGACCGATTTCCGCATGAAGAACCGACGGAGCGGCAACGATTACGGCGTCGACGTTCAGAAGGAGTTCTTCTACGGTCGCAAATTCACGAACGTTCCATTGAGAAGCGACGCGTTTGCGGTTTTCTTCACATACGTCGGAAACTCCGACAAAATCGACTTCGGGGTTATTTGCCGCTTTGGAAGAATGGAATCCGCCGAGCCGACCCGCGCCGACGACTCCTAGTCGTACCCTTTTCATTTTGTCCCTTTTAAATCTGTTCGATTTTTCGAACGGTATTATACGTTAATCGGCGATCCTACATGCGTTGTGGAACGCGCAAGTTTGAACGCGCCCCAAAAGACCGTTTCTTAAATCAACGGTTGAATACTAGCGTTTTCGAGAAAAACGCGAAAGAGCAATATAAGTATTCTTTTATCGAATAGCGCGTAAAAAAACGAACCGTCGTTGGAACGGTTCGTTTACGCAATTCATTGTAAAATATTGGGATCGAGACTTTCAAGCATCGCTCGCAACGTGTCGGCGTTTTGCTGATGACCCGTTTTCGAAGCGTGAAATTCTCCCTCCCAGTCGTAGGGCGACAAAGAGAAATCGCCGATCATATCGAGCGTTTTATGACGCGCGCATTCGTTGTCAAATCGAAGCGTATTGTCGATAGGTCCGTCTTTTCCGTAAACGAGGACGTCGCTGGCGCCGACTCTTGCGCAGATTCCCTGATTGCGAAGATAGGTCGCTTCGTCGAAGGTGAGGAACGTTCTGCAGGGCGCGATCTCTCTTTGAAAGACCGTCGGCGGCTGCGAGAAGTTGTAGAGCGCCTTTTGGTTCGGAATCGGACCGGGAACGTCGTAGCGAAGCTCGTATTCGAAAACCGTTTCTCCCTGTTCGCTTGGCTTAATTACTATTCTGCCGCCATTGGGTTTCGATTCGTCAATAAACTCGCCCTCAGAAACGATTTTGAGTCTGATTTTTTCCCGAGCTTGCTCTTCGGCGCCCGCTTCGAGGAGCGCGTCGACAAACGCGGCTGCGGATCCGTCGATACCGGGCGCTTCGGCTGCTGAAACGACAATCTTGCAGTTGTCGATACGCGCGCCTTTGAGCGCCGCAAGAACGTGTTCAACCATATCGACTTGCGCTTCGCCCACGGCCAGACTAGTCTGACGCGGCTTGTGAATTCGATTGACCACCGTCGCGGGA
>CAMNJU010000111.1 GCA_946541595.1 uncultured Planctomycetales bacterium | reverse complement strand
TCAATTCGCCCATGTCCGCCGGCATGACGATCCAGTCGTTCCTGGCAAGTTTGCAGAACGCGGGCGCCGCAAGAGGTAACGACATGGCCTATATGACGCAGGCCGCCCTTACCTCGAACTCGATCGGCGCTATGGGCGGCATGGGCGCCTCCGGCGCCGTTTTGCCCGACGTTTCCGCCGGCGACGCCGACTCCGTCGATATCTACGCGCAGCAGATCGGCAAACGCTCCGTCAAGAAAGGGGAACGCGTTCTCCTGACCGTCGGCAAAGCGTCCGCGCCGTACCGAAAAGTCGTCTGCTGGAATATCCTTGACGCGCGCGATCCGTTCGGAAGACTGTACGACTCCAGAAATAATCCGAGAAACGGCGCCATTGAAGCGACTCGCGACGAACGCTACGGCCAGACGACCAGCGGCGAAGAAATCGTCCGGAGCTGGTTCGGAAATTCCGGAACCCGGTACACAGAGCCGTGGGACGTCGTCTACTTCAAGAACCCGTTTGAGTTCCCGATTACGACCGGCCCTGCCTCGATCCTCTCGAACGGCCGCTTCTTAGCGCAGAATTCGCTCTTCTGGACCAATCCCGGCGAAGAGACGACCCTGCCGCTCACCAAGGCGCTCAGCGTCCGCGTCAAGTCGATCGAAAACGAACGAAGCTATGCCTCCGACGCCGCGTTGAATCCGGTCGCCGGCAACGCGCGGGAAGCGAGAAGAGAAGTCTCCTACTTCGCCAGCCAGCTCCTTCCGGACGACTGGGGCAAGGTCTTCCCGACCAACTACGGCAATTTCCGGTTAGGCGCCATCGACGCCTCGATTACGCTCACGAACAACCGTTCGACCGAGTCGGTCGTCCGAATCAGCCGTCAGTATTCCGGCGTTCTCGATCCTGAAACGCTCGACGGATTCGAAAAGAAACCGAACGCGATCGTCATGTCCCCCAATTCCGATTGGTCGCAGCGTCCGAATCCGCGTTGTGAGCTTCAGGCGGAAATTACGCTCAAACCGGGCGAAACGAAAAAGCTGAAGTTTACGTATCAGTCGCTCATTCGCCTCTAACCGTCCACCCCACGCTTGGCTTCACGCTTCAAGCTGCTAAGAAACCGCAGCTATTGAGCGTTTATCCAGTGTTTTGACAACTTTGGCTCCCCATCGCCCCTCTCTCCTCAAATCAGCCTGAAGCGCGTTAAAAGCTAAGCGTGCGCCGGTTCTTCTCTCTGGGAACCGGCGATTTTTTTTACGGCGGCACGGCCGAACTTGCCCGCTTGCGCGACGCGCGCAATGCGTTACAATCGTGATATGAGATTTTTCCAACGCAAGGGACGCAGCGATGCCAAAATTTGAAATACGCGCCGCCGGCAAATCGGACGTCGCAATCCTCCTCGAACTCATTCGCGGAATCGCGGAATACGAAAAGATGACCGACGAACTCGTCGCCACAGAGGAACTGCTCTCCGAATGGCTCTTTGAAAAGCGCGTCGCGGAAGCGCTTCTCGCGTTTGAAGACGGAGAACCGGTCGGCTACGCGCTCTTCTTTCCGCTCTTCTCCACGTTTGCGGGCCGCGGCGGGCTCTATCTGGAAGACCTGTTCGTCCTGCCCGATCGGCGCGGACGCGGGTACGGAAAAGCGCTCTTTAAGAACCTTGCCGCGATCGCGGTCGAAAGGAACTACTGCCGCGTCGAATGGCGATGCCTCGATTGGAATCAACCGAGTATCGACTTTTATCATTCGCTCGGCGCGGTCGCGCTCGACGAATGGACCACGTTCCGACTTGCGGGCGAAAATATCGAAGCGCTCGCGCGGTCGTAACGGTTCCGCCTCCGCGGCGCCCCTTGACAAAACAGCGTCGCGCGGTACTATGGAAGCGTCGCAATTTGGGTAAAACAACGCGTTTCGGAGGGATTCGCGGCCGTCGCGGTTCATACGGTCGGCTCTCTTCTTGAATGGCCCCTGAAAATGAAAGTTACGCAGGACGTAATACCGGAAAAACACATGCGGAACCGCGGCGCCCGAACGTGTCGGACAAAACGTCCGGCGCACGGTTTCGGCGGCGCGCGGATCCGTCTTTCTTTTACGGCGCTCCTCTCTTCTTATGCCGCCGCGCTCAAATTTGTTCCCGATTCTTTCGCCGCGCGTTCAGTTCGCGTCTTCTTCTCTTTCAGGTCTCTTTCCGAAGCGGTCTTTCGTCCCAGAACAAACCTCTTTTGGAGTTACGCTATATGAAGTTTTACAAAGACAATCCCGTTCGCGCGATCGGCGCTTACGCACATTCTAAGCGGAAATTCGGCGTTCCCGTTTCCCTCGCCGCCGTTCTGCTGGCGTTCCTCGCTGCGTTCGCCGGACAGGGCCGACTGCTGGGAAATCAGCAGGAAACCGAGCCGATTAAAGTCGGCGCGGCAAACGACGTTTCAGACGACGTCGATCCGGAGGAATCGGAAATTCCCGTCAACTGGCTCCCCGACCTGCGCGTCTCCAAGGGCGCGCCCGAATCGCACGTCGATCTCGAAGTCGTCAGCCGGCAGCTGTGCGAGCGCCGATATTTCCACGACGACGCCGTTACCCCGGACCGAATCGAATGGGAAATCGAGCAGGTTACGAATCCCGACGTCGCGAAAATTCTGCTCGCCGGCAAGCAAGTATGCGTGCAGTGGAACGGCGACGTCGTCGACAGAACGAAAGTCGTTCTCAAAGCGAGCTTAAAAGACGATCCGAGCAAAAAGGCGTACGCCGTCTTCTACGCCGAAAGCTGGGCCCCCGACTACGTTATGCTCACGCTGATCTTTATCGGCGGCCTCGGTCTCTTCCTGCTCGGCATGCGCAACATGTCGGACGGTCTCACGGCGATGGCGGGCTCTAAAATCCGCCGCTTCATCTCGCTCTTTACGGGCAACCGCTTTTCCGCGGTCGGGGTCGGCGTCCTCACGACGACGCTCGTCCAGTCGAGCACGGCGACGTCGGTCATGACGCTCGGCTTCGTCGACAGCGGCCTCATGACGCTCAAGCAGGCGATCGGAGTCATTATCGGGGCGAACGTCGGCACGACGACGACCGGCTGGCTCCTCACCGTCGATATTGGCAAATACGGGCTTTCGATTCTCGGAATCGCCGCCTTCTTCTATATGTTCTGCAAACGCGACTGGCTTCGCAATTTCGCGACCTTCGCGCTCGGGATCGGCATGATCTTCTTCAGCTTGGACACGCTCAAAAACGGCATGGCGCCCCTCGCCGACCTGCCCCAGTTCACCGCGCTGCTCCAGTCGTTCCAGGCCAGCTCCATGGTCAACGTCGGGAAATGCATTCTCGTCGGATGCGTTACGACGTTCCTCGTGCACTCGTCCGCCGTTACCCTCGCCCTCACCATGACGCTCGCCCTGCTCGGCTCGATCGACCTCAATTCCGCGATCGCGATCGTGCTCGGGAGCAATATCGGCACGACGCTCACCGCGCTCTTCGTCGCGTTCGGCTCGAACGCCAACGCGCAGCGCGTCGCGTGGTTCCACCTGCTCTTCAATCTGTTCGGCGTCATGTGGGTCTGGGCGTCCTTCTTCGTCTTTCTCATTCCGTGCGTCAATTTCGTCGGCAATCTTTGCGGATTGGAATCCGACGTTACGAAAATCGCGCTCACGCACACCATCTTCAACGTGGCGAATATGATCGTCTTCCTGCCCCTAACGCGCCAAATGGACGCCTTCCTGCGCTTCATTGTCCCGGACAAGCCGGAGAAACAGCGCCCGTCTACGACCGGCCTGGCGACCTTCGCGACCGACGAGCCGATTATCGGAGTCGAACGTTCGCGCCTTGAAATCCAGCGCATGTTCGTCGACTGCCGCGATCTGACCGGAAAACTCGCGGCCGCGCTCAACGGCGGGCTCGACGATTCCGAACTCGTCGAATCGGCGTTCCGGCTCGAAGACAAGCTCGACCACGTGCAAGACGAAACGATCGACTTCATCTCGAAGCTCACGACCAAGACGTTCTCCGTCGACTTAGCGTCGTCCGCGCGCGAGCAGATCAGGCTCGCAGAAGAGCTCGAAACGATAAGCGACTATCTCGTCGGCGTCTTAAAGTCGAATCTCAAACTCAAAAACGCCGCGCTCGAGCTCCCGAAGATGATTACCGACAAGACGCCCGGATTTTTGCAGAACGTCGATCAGCTGCTCGAGTGGCTGGAGCAGAACTTCGCGCGCCGCCGGCACGAGCGCCTCGCTGGACCGATGGCAGACAGGCGCCGCCAGTACGTCGACGAAATCAAAGAGACGCGCGATTTCTTCATGCAGCACATGTTTGAGGAGAAAAACGATCCGCTCGTCATCGTCGCCGTCGAATACCAGCTCAACGCTTGGAGAAGAATGTACGAGCACCTGCTCAATATCGCCGAAGCGATGGAAGTGCCCGCTCAGGGCGCCAAATCGCGCGCCGCGAAATAAACGCGTTCTGCGGAACCCAGCGAAAAGAAAGCTATGACGTCGACATATCAAGTAAAGCCTTCGTTCCTCTCCGCTTCCGAAGCGGCGCCGCCGGGCTCGAAAAGCATAACGAACCGCGCGCTGCTCTTGGCGGCGCTCGCCGACGGCGCAAGCGTCCTCACGGGCGCGCTCGACGCCGAAGATTCCCGCGTCATGCTCGACGCGCTCCGCGCGCTCGGCGTCGACGCGGAGTTCGATCCGCAGACGCGAACCGCGCGCGTTGTCGGAACCGGGGGCGTCTTTCCGAACAAAGAAGCGGACGTCTGGGTCGGCAACAGCGGCACGACGGCACGGTTTCTCGCCGCCGCGCTCGCGTTTGCCGAAGAGGGCCTCTACCGCATGGACGGCAAGCCGCGCATGAGGGAACGCCCAATCGGCGACCTGCTCGACGCGCTCCAAGCGCTCGGCCGCGACGTCAAAAGCGCGCTCGGCAACAACTGCCCGCCTTTGGAAATCCGCGGCGTTCCGCTCGGAGGCGCGCCCCGTGAAATCACAATAGCGGCGAACGTCTCGAGTCAGTTCCTCAGCGGGCTGCTCATGGCCGCGCCCCTCGCGAAACAGGAGCTGGAAATCGCGGTCGACGGCGCGCTCGCGTCCCGGCCCTACGTTGAAATGACGCTCGCCGTTATGCGTGCGTTCGGCGTCGACGTCGCGGCGGACGCCGCGTGCGAGCGCTTCTCGAATTTCCGCGCCGGAACGTATCGCGGCCGCGAATACGCAATCGAGCCGGACGCTAGCGCCGCGAGCTACTTCTTCGCCCTGCCCGCGATTCTCGGAGGATGCATGACGGTACGCAATCTGTCGCGCGCGTCCCTGCAGGGCGACGTCCGATTCGTCGACTGCCTCGAAAAGATGGGCTGCAGCGTCGAATGGAGCCGGAACGCGATTACCGTCTCGCGCGCCCCGTCGGAGCCTCTTCACGGAATCGACGTCGATATGAACGCCATACCCGACGTCGCCCAGACGCTCGCCGTCGCCGCGCTCTTTGCCGACTCCCCGACCGTGATCCGCAACGTCGCGAATATGCGCGTTAAGGAGACCGACCGGCTCGCCGCGCTGTGCGCCGAGCTCCGCAAACTGGGCGCCGACGTGGAAGAGCGGCCCGACGGCCTGACCGTCGATCCGACCAAACGCCCACTCCAAGGCGCGTCGATCGCGACCTACGACGACCACCGCATGGCGATGAGCTTCGCGCTCGCCGGACTGCGTATACCCGGCGTCGTCATTGAGAATCCCGAATGCGTCGCCAAGACCTACCCGAATTTCTTCGACGACTTGGAAAAAGCGACGCTGCCGCTCGAAGGCGATTGAATTGACGCAGACGGAATATCTGGTAAAATAGGCGCTTCGCGCAATTCGTCAGGAAAAGAGAAGCGCGGAAGCTCGTTTGCCGATGAGAAAAGACCGGCTCCCGCCGTCCGGCGGCGCGAGTACGGCTCAAACGAAACGATAAGAGAGACCGCGGACCCGCGTTCCGCGCGCCTCGCAAATATACGCTTCGCCGGCGCGCGGCCGTTGCGGTCGGCCCGGCGGTTACTTTAACGACCTTGAAGAAAGGCGATCATGAGCGATCTGATTCTTTATCACGGCGGACGAACCGAACCGGTTTGCCGCGCGATTCCCGCCGATCAAATTGACGAACAAATGAAGAAGGCCGCGACGCTGGTCAAAGTTCCGGTCAGCGACGCCGACCTCTCGACCGTCTACCGCTGGGGCGACGGCGGTCTGACGCCCCTTTCCGGGCCGATGGATTCCGCGACGTTCAACCGCGTCCTCGACGAATCCGTTATTGAATACGAAGGCAAAAAATACGCGTGGACGATTCCGCTCTCCCTGCCCGTTACAGAAGAACTCGCCAAGACGCTTAAGCCCGGCCAGGAAGTCGCGCTGGTAAACGGCGCCGGAGAAACCGTCGCCACGCTCGAACTGACCGACGTCTTCCCGTGGGACAAGCCGCGCTATCTCAAGGCGGTCTATCTCACCGACCGCACCGACCACCCCGGCGCCGACATGGCGCTCGTCAACGACGCCGACAAGACGTGGCTGCTCGGCGGCGTCATTAACGTCTTCCCGCAGAAGAAGAACCCCGCGTTCGGAAAATACGTCCTCGCTCCGCAAGAGGTCCGCGCGCTCATCGCCAAACGCGGCTGGAACCGGGTCGTGGCGTTCCAAACGCGCAATCCTCTCCACCGCGCGCATGAATACGCGCTCGTGTACGGGCTCGAAAAGCTCCTCAAAGAGGGCTATAACGCGGGCGCGTGCCTCAATCCTCTCGTCGGCGAGACGAAGGGCGACGACGTGAACGCGGAAATCCGCATGCAGACGTACGAAAAGCTCATCGCCGACCGCGCGCTCGGCGAGGGCGACTCCGACGTCGAGCTCTGGAAGAAGCTCGGCGAGGAGGTTCCCGACCGCGTTATTCTGCTCGGGCTCGATATCAAGATGTTCTACGGCGGGCCGAAGGAAGCGGTCATGCACGCGATCTACCGCCAGAACTTCGGGTTCACCGACGTCATTATCGGCCGCAAGCACGCCGACGCGCCCTATAAAGACGGAACCGCGATCTGGGGCGACTTCGACGCGCAGGAGATCTTCGAGCATTTGAACGGCGACCTGCAGGAAAAGCCGCTCAAAGTCGGATTCGCCGCCTACTACGAATCGATCGGACGCGTCGATCTCATGGAGTTCCACCCCGACGAAAAGCCCGTCTTTATCTCCGGAAAAGCCGTACGCGCCACCTTGCAGAAGGGCGAGCACGTCGATCCGCGCATTATGCGCCCGACAACGTCCGCTATTCTCGCCGCCGCTATGAAGCAGGACTGACGCGCGGTTACGCGCCGCAAGTCTGAGACGGCGCGCGCATACCGGGAGGGGTTCGCGCCCCTCCCTTTTTTATTCAACTCCCGTTCCCGCAGACGGTTGCAAAAACAACGCCGGAACGGCCCAGCGCTCTTTTCGCTCTTTTATTTCAATTAACGTTTCATAATTTGATAATTCTGTAAAAAATTCAAAAATTTTTTCTCGCCGCGAAACCGCTGTTTTTACCGCGCCGCGACGTCTTCGGCGCAGTCGCCCGCCCTTATCGCCGCTTGCGCGCGCGCAAAAATAAAGTATAGTAAATTTCGTTGACAGAATACGGAATCTCTCCACTCTGAATCTTATAACTCTTATATTTTCAGCAACGCCGACTCGCGGCGGACGAATAGAAAGGACTTTACGCCATGGATACGACCCGGTTCAACGGTTTCCGACAAAAGACAGAACGCGAATTGCGAGCGCGCCGTGCAGGCCGCGCGGAGGGGGAACGGCTGCGCCGGACGCGCGTCAAGCTCGGGTATCCCCGGCTCGTCTTCGCCGAGGCGCTCGGAATCGATCTCAAGACGCTCGAACGCTGGGAAGAGGCCCCGCGGCTCTCGCGCCGCTCGCTCGAAAAACTCGCCGCGTTCGGACTCGACTGCGCGCGGCTCGTCTCCGTGCGGAACGCGCCGCCGGTCGACGCAGAGCGCCGAAACGGTCGCCGTCGGGCTTGACGGCGCGCGCGAACGGCGTTTAATTAAGGAACTTGAACTGACGCCTTCACCTTAACCCCAGCGCCGTCCCATGAAGTACGAAAACGTATGCGTCGAAGCGATCGAATGCGCGCTTCCCCCCGAAACCGTAACGTCCGACGAACTCGAAGCGCGGCTCGCGCCCCTCTATGAACGGCTCAAGCTCCCGTACGGCCGGCTTGAACTCATGACCGGGATACAAGAGCGCGGGCTGTGGGAGCGCGGCCGACTGCCCGGCGATCAGAGCGTCGACACGGTCAAAAAACTGCTCGCGACCTCGCAGGTCGATCCGGGCCGCGTCGGAGCCTTTATTCACGCGTCCGTATGCCGCGATTATCAGGAGCCCGCCACCGCGTGCGACGTCCATCGGCGCGTCGGACTGCCCCAAAACGCCCTTATCTGCGACGTCTCCAACGCGTGTCTGGGGCTGCTCACCGGCGCGATCCACATCGCGAATATGATCGAGCTCGGCCAGATCGACGCGGGCGTAGTCGTCGGCACGGAGACGAGCCGCGCGCTCATGGAGACGACCGTCGCGGAACTCAACGCGAACGAATCGCTCACGCGCAAAACGGTCAAAGACGCGTTCGCGTCCCTCACGATCGGATCGGGGAGCGCCGCCGTTATGCTCGTCAACCGTAAGCTCAGCAAGACGGGCAATCGCTTTCTGGGCGCGGTCGTTCGCGCGAATACCGAACGCAGCGACCTGTGCCGGAGCCAAGTCGACGTAACCGCGGGCGGGCGCGCCTCCGGACAGACCATGAAGACCGACTCCGAAACGCTCCTGCACGAGGGCGTCGCCGTCGCCGCGCGAGCCTTTGCTCGATTTGAGCAAGAAATCGGCTGGAGTCCCGACGCGATCGACAGAATCTTCTGTCATCAGGTCGGCAAAGCGCACCAGAAACTCCTCTTCGACACGCTCAAACTCGACTCCGATAAAAATTTCGCGACGCTCCCGTACCTCGGCAATACCGGCAGCGTCGCGCTCCCGACCGCGGCCGCGCTCGGAATCGAATCGGGATTCGCTAAGCCCGGCGATAAGATCGGGCTCTTCGGAATTGGCTCCGGAATTAACGTCGTGCTCGCCGCCGTCGACTGGCAGACGACCCTCCCGTCCCCGAATCCGACTCCGCGCGCCGTACTCGACCGCTTTCTGAAACTCAACGCCCCGGAAGACTGACCGGCGCGTTCCCAAACCGATAAAAAAACGGCGCGGCTTCCGAACTGGGAAACCGCGCCGTTCCTGTTTTAACGGCAGACCAAAAGCCGGGCTCAGTCGAGGAAGCCGACGAGCTCCTGACTGCGGCTGGGCTGCTGCAGCTTGCGAACCGCCTTCGCCTCGATCTGGCGTATACGCTCGCGCGTTACCTTAAAGATGTGCCCAACCTCTTCAAGCGTATAGCTGTAGCCGTCGCCGAGACCGTAGCGCAGCTTAATAATCTCGCGTTCGCGGTAGCTGAGCGTCTTGAGGACTTTGAGCATACGTTTGCGAAGCATCTCCTGCGTCGCGCCGACCGCCGGATTCTCGGCCCCGACGTCGGGGATAAGATCGCCGAAATGGCTGTCTTCGCTGTTGCCGACAGGACGGTCGAGGCTGATCGGGTACCGATTCATCTGCGAGATGCGGCGCGTTTCCTCGACCGGGGTGTTCGACGCTTCCGCCGTCTCTTCGAGCGTAGGCTCGCGGCCGAGTTCCTGAGTGAGCTGGCGCTGGATATTGCGCATGCGCGACATCGTCTCGACCATGTGCACCGGAATGCGGATCGTGCGGCTCTGATCGGCAACCGCGCGCGTTATCGCCTGACGAATCCACCAAGTAGCGTACGTGCAGAACTTGAAGCCGCGACGGTATTCGAACTTATCGACCGCGCGCATGAGGCCCGCGTTCCCTTCCTCAATGACGTCGAGGAAGTTCAGGCCGCGGTTGCGGTATTTCTTCGCAATCGAGACGACCAGACGCAGGTTTCCTTCGGCAAGCCGCTTCTTCGCGTCTTCGTAACGGCGGTAGACCCTGCGAACCTCTTTGACGCGGTTGCGGAGGCTCGTCGGCGTCTCCTGCGTCATGAGGAGGATATTGCGGTATTCCATAATCCAAGCGTATCGCTCGTACTCCGGACGATCTTCCGCGCGGCTCTTGGCGATCATCGCCTTGAGCTGATCGACACGCTCGCTGTACTGACCGAGCGTCTTAATCATGCCCTCGAGGCGCTGCGTGCGCAGACCGAGCTCTTCCACGAGCCGAACGCAACGACGGCGGCGGCGGCCGAGACGGCGCCACGCTGCCGCGCGCTCTTCAGGAGACGCGCTCCGACTCGTCGCCGTACGGTAATCCATCGCGTTGCGCGCCATCATAGCGCGCAGCGTGCGAAGATTTTCCGGGAGACGGTCGCGAATCTGCTGCTTTTCTAAATTGTCCGAATCGTTCTTCGACTGAACGTTACGGTCGAACGGAAGTTCGTTCTGCTGGACGCGGCTGAGCGTGCGAACGGCGTGCTGGAGAACGTAATCGCACTCGAGCAGCTTCGCGCGGAACTTATATCGGGAAAGATCGATATCGCGCGCAAGCTTGACTTCTTCGGAACGCGACAGAAGCGGAATCTTGCCCATCTGCGTAAGGTAGATGCGCACCGGATCGTCGGCCGAGGAACCGCCTTCGTCGGATCCAAGGCTCTTGAGCAACTCCTCTTCGTTCTCTACGTCGTCCTGAGGAGACGACATGTCGATACTTTGAGGCTCGCGTTCATACCAATCGTTTTCCATCGCGTCCGTTTCGGCAAGGACGTCGTCCGCTTCGGAAAAGGACTCGCTTTCGCTCTCGTAGTAAGAATCTTCTTCGAACAAAATTAAGCTCCTAACTGTAAAATTGACCGACACACCGACCGCTTGCGCGTCAAGCGCGGCGGAAGGCTTCCAGATACACGGCCTGCGGCGCGCGTCTAGTTTCCTGTACGCCGCGTTTATAAAAACGGCGCGGAAAAAGCCGGACAACGCAGGTATAAATCGACGTGCGGCCGCGTCTAACTTCGGAAAAAAACGGGCGAACCCGCCTTACAAGGGTTAGACATTTTTTTAGGCCTCAAAAAATCGACTGTTCCCAACCATTCGTCATGACCGTCAATAACCGATTCTTTGATACGGTCTCACGTCGGCGACCGTCCAATTCGCCATATCGGGAACGGCGCTCACGCCCTGAAAAAGGGCCTTCGACGCCGTCGGTCTGGACCTGCCCTTCGCGGATCGAGGCGCCCGCGACAGCCGCGGAGCGCCCAAGAAACGCGAAAAATAAGCCATTATTGATATAGTAATTGGAAAACCGCCCGTTATTGCATACTTAATTCCACAATAGTTAAAAAAAGGGAAAAAATATATCAAATATACGGGTTGTATTGATTATTCCACTGTATATATTCTAATCCGGGTAGTTTGTACCGGGAAAAGAAAACTTGTTTGGAACTAATCTGCGCGTTTTTAAAAAGAGGGCGGGGAGTAAAGCTCGCTTACGGTTCCCGGCGTCCGGCGAGCCGGACGCGGCGCGGAATCGAGAGCGGCTTTCTTAGTCAACGAGTAAAACGGCTCGAACAAC
>CAMNJU010000110.1 GCA_946541595.1 uncultured Planctomycetales bacterium | reverse complement strand
AAGAAAAAGCGCCGCCGATTCAGAAGAGAGAATCGGCGGCGCTTTGACGTTACGGGACGTTCTTCAGGGGAACGTTAGTTCGTCATTTGTTGTACGCGTAAGCCTGATTGCCGCGGAGCGTCAGGTTGAACGCCAGAGAGGACGTGTCGCCCGCAGTGAGCGTGGTCGACTGAACGTCTTCGTACGTGCGGCCGTCGCGAACGGCGACGACGCGAATCTCGAACGCGTAGGTTTCGCCAACTTCAAGATTCTTCGCGGCGAACGTGCGGACTTCGCCCGTCTGCTTCGTGCGATAGCCGTTGACGTAAACGACGGCGTCTTTCGGAACGAGCATTTTAATGAGGCCGGCGCCGGTCGTGGCCGGTTCGGTCGCGGGCGCGACTTCAGGCGCGCCGGAATTGTACTCGTCGACCGGCTGCGCTTCGTCTTCGACGCCCGGAACGGCGGGCTGTTCAGTCGCGGCGGGCTGTTCTTCCGGCTCGTACGAGCGCGCGGGCGCGGCGCCTTTAGCGCCTTCGGGGCGGCCGGTTTCTTTATTCAGAGGACGAACCTGACCGGGCATATATCCGTTACCGCAGCATCCGCCGGGCGCAAAGACCGCGCCGGAATTGAAGCAGGCGGGTTCGCAGGGCTCGCAAGCCGGCGCGCACGGTTCGCAGACCGGTTCGCACGGATTGCACGCGGGCGCGCACGGATCGCAGACGGCGCAGGGATCCCAGCCGCAGGGGTCGCAATAATCGTCGATCGCCCAGCAGGGATCGCAGACGTATGCGGGCTGGCAGAAGTTGCAATGTCCGAAGAGGAAATCGCGCACGCCGCGCAGCACGCTTCCGGCGCCGTTCAGAACGGTACGGACCGGCTGGAACGCGGGACGCGCGGGTTCCCAGCCGTATTCGTCGACGAATCCGAAGTCGCCGACGTAGCCGTCGAAGACCGGATATTCAAAGGACGCCGGAGCCGAGCCGGAGCATTCGGCGCATTCGCCGTAGGCCATGTTCAGGCCGCTCGCTTCATAGCCGTCGAAGGAAACGGAACCCATGTCGCCGAACGTCAGCGCCTCGCCGCCGAAGAAACCGTCGGACGCGGCCGGCGCGGATTTAGAAAAACCTTTGAACAGACCGCCGTCAAACAAACCGCCGGCGGCAAACGCGTGAGAAGCGGCCGCGGAAAATACGACGGCAGCCGCGACACGCAGCGCGAAGTTAACGTTAAATTTCATGATCATACTCCTCGTAACGCCTGTCCGGCGCGATTCGCCGGACGTTCAACGCCATAAATGAATCTTTACTCCGCGGCGGCCGGCGCGTTTTTCTCTTCATTTTTGCCGGTCGGCGCGTCGAAACGCGCGCGGGATTGGCCCGCAATCGCGCGGACGCGTTTCGGTTTGTGTCTTGTTTTCGGCCAGACTTGCGCGAAAAAGCGCGCAAGCGCGTCTCGCCCGTTCGCTCCCCTGTCCGCGCGGTCGGTTCGCCTCGCGCGCGGCGCTTGGAACTTAACTAAGCTCCAGATTTACCCAAACGGGCTATTTTTCTCTTATTGCATATTTTGCCTAAACTTTTTCGTTTGAGAAGACCTAATCGTTGTAAATTCACGATAAAATCCGTACAGTCTGTGCAAAATAACACTTTTAACGGTTATCAAGGTCCAAAAAAACTGTTAAAGTTTACGCAGCTTTTGCAATAACGCAACGCTCGGACGACGGCGTTAAAACTCAGGACGTCGCGTCCCCAATATCGCCCAACCCCGGCCCCTTTGTCTAGAAAAGATTTGTACGCCGGCGTTACCCACATTTCTCAAATAATCGAAACAATCGGCGCCTCCGGACTCCCGCGCGGCGCGGACGCCGTTCAAAGAGCCGCGACGCCGTACAAAGAGCCGCCCCGTTTCGACTCGTTAGCCCAAAAGAGAGAAAATCCCGGAAAAATTTGGAGAACGGCGGCAAGAAACCGCGTCGGAGAACAACAAAATTAGAAAATCAACGGTAAACGTGCGAGACAGTTTTTTCACGAATCTAACGCCGCGCGCCAACTTGCGCGGCCATTTCCCATATGCTAGAATTTAATCGGCGGATCGTACGCGCCGTGCGAACGACGTCGGATTTTTCGAATAGACGCCGCAAAGGCCCGCTGAAGCGCGTCTGAGCTCTTTAGCGCCGTTGTTAGGAACTTCAAGATGAAAGCTAAATCAACCCAATTTCTGCGCCTGACCGTCGCGTTGTTCGCGGCGCTCGCGTTGACGTTTGGCGCCGGTCAACCGTCTTTCCGCGCGGACGCGGCCGCCGCCGCAAATCCGGACGCCGTCGTCCCTCCCCTGAAAATTTCCGAGGCGAAACCTATGCCAAGAAACGATCGCGAAATCCAAAAGATCGAACCGAATACGGATTCGGTTCCTTTTGCGGGTCTGGCCGCAAAGACGCCGGAAGAGGCCGCCAAGGCGCTCGAAGGGCTCTCGGTTGAAGAGCGGCTCGCCGCGGGCGACAAGCTTGCGGGCGAGAATATGTTCGCGGACGCGCGCGTTCTTTACGAATCGGCGCTCGCTCCGGAAACCGCGGAGGAGAGCTACCTCAAAGCGCTCGACGGCATGGCGAACGTTCTCCGCATGTCGCGCGGCGGGGGGCGCAACGGCTCCGCGTTCAACAGCTACCGTTCGACGCTCGAAAAAGCGCTCGAACAGAAGAACGGTTCCTGGCGCGTTAAGATTTGGGTCGCCAGACATTTGCGAAGCGATCTGCCGACGCGCGGCAAAATGGTCGACAATCAGTTCGTCTACGATCAGGGATGGTCGCCCGACATGCTCTCGAACGCGGACCGCGTGAGAGTCCGCTATCTCCAGCTCTTTGCGGAATCCCTCCCTCTCGTTCGGGAAGAAGGCAAACAGCTTCTCGAATATTACGACGCGCATCCGGGCGAAAAGGACGTTCCGGCCGAAATCGACTCGATTCGCAGAGACGTCTCGTCGTTCTTCATCTCTTTTGCGGAATCGCTTTCACAGTCGCCAACCGAATACTGGAGTCTTCAGACGCTGACCGATCTGACGACCCTGCCCGACTACGCGCCTGTCGACGAACCGTACAACAGGAACCGCCATTCCGGCGCCCCGACCGACAAAGACGGCAATCCCATTTTCTACGCGGCGCCCGATTCCTTTGAGGCGGCCCAAAACGACGGCGAACGCCGCCAGGCCCTCTTCGAAGAAGCCCTGCGTTACGATCATACCGACGCGGCCAAACTCACGGTCGTCAATTACCGCGCGATGGAAGCAAGCATGCTCTTCGGCGTCCAAACGCTCAGTTCCTACCGGTTCTTCTTCAACTCCGACGCGGACGCGGACGCGGAATCGGTCGCGGGCGGAATCTGGGCGCTCAATACGCTCAAAGATTCCGAGACGATCGCCAAGCTCGCGGGCGGCGTTAAGCGCTTCGAACTGCCCGAAAATTACGATTATATCTCGCTGTGGCGCGAAGCGTTTGAACTTGATCCGAAGAATCCGATCCCGCTCGTCAATATTGCGCGCGAATACGAAAACCGCCGTCAGCTCGACAAGGCCGCGGAAGTATGGCGGCAGCTGCTCGAAACGCCCGGTTTAGGGAATAAAACCGAATATCAGAACGCGCTCGATCAGATCATTAAGCCGCGCGTCCGGTTTGACGTCAGCTCGCAAGCGGCGGGCTTAGACGCAAAGCTCGCCGTTCGTTTCCGGAACGCCACGGGCGGCTCGATTGAAGTCAAGCGGCTCAATATCGACGCGGCGCTCAGACAAATCCGTTCGACGTCCTTCTGGCAGAATTACGGCGGCGGCAATCTGGTTTATCTCGTTAATCAGCTCGTTCAGGAGGAGCTCAATCCGAATCCCGACCAGAGAAACAACAGGCGCAGGATTCTCGGATTACTCGGCCTGTCGGAAAAAATCGTCGGCGACAAGGTCGCGGATTACCGCGTCTCCTTTGATCCCGCGCCCAACCATTACGACCGCGTCTCCGCGGTCGATTTCCCCGTCCACGAACCGGGCGCGTTCCTCGTTACGGTCCACGCCGACGGCGGAAACGACGACGCCGCGATCGTCTGGCTGCGCGATCTGGCGCTCGTGCGCAAGACGTACAAGGAGGGCAGTCGATTCTTTGTCCTCGACGCGACGACCGGCCAGCCGCTCGCCAATCGCGAAGTCGAGCTCTTTGCCGTATTCGACCGCGGACGCTCGAACAAAACCAGAACGAAAACAGTTAAAAAGACGACCGACGCGCAGGGCTCCGTTCTCGTCGCGACCGGCGATTTTCCCGAGAACGACGGTTTCATGCTCATTGCGACCGTTCCCTCGAAGGACAAAAACAAGACGCATTACGCGTTTTTGGACGCCCAGTATATCTACCTTTCCATCTACGCGGAGGAGCAAAAATACCGTCAGACGCGCGCGTTCTTTATTTCCGACCGTCCGATCTACCGGCCGGGCCAGAAGGTCGACTTCCAATTCACCGTCGGCAACGCGCAGTACGACGCGCCGGAAGCGAACGAGTGGGCGGGCAAGCAGGTCGATTATCAGATCAACTCGCCCGAGGGCGAAAAGATCGCGCTTAAACGCGTAACGCTCGACGAATACGGCTCTTTCAGCGATTCGTTTGAGATTCCCAAAGACGGGAAACTCGGCGTCTATCACGTCATGCTCGCTGAAAATATCCACGAAGACGGCTCCGTTCACGGCCTCTATCTCGGCGACGGCATGTTCCGCATGGAGGAATACCGCAAGCCGGAATTCAAAGTCTCGGTCGACGCCCCGAAAGAGCCCGTCGTTCTCGGAGACGCGTTCAAGGCGACCGTCAACGCGAAGTACTATTTCGGCGCGCCGGTTACGAAAGCGACCGTCTCGTACAAAGTGACGCGCACGCGGTATCAGTCGAGCTACTACCCCGCGCGGTATTGGGACTGGTTCTACGGATGCGGATACTGGCAGTTCCCCTACGAGGCGGAATGGTATCCCGGCTGGAGCAAGTGGGGATGCTGCCGGATCTTTATGCCGTATATGTACAACCGGCCGACCGGCGTCCCGGAAATCGTCGCCGAAGGGGAGGCGGAAATCGGAGAAGACGGAACCTTTGAAATTTCCGTCGATTCGGCGCTCGCCAAGCTGATCTATCCGAACGACGACCAGCAGTATGAAATCGAAGCGGAAGTCGTCGATCAATCGCGCCGCGTTATTACCGGTTCCGGAAAGGTGTACGCCGCACGCCGCCCGTTCCAGACCTACGTCTGGTTCAATCGCGGCTACTACAAGTCGGGCGACGTCATGACCGCAGGATTCGAAGCGCGCCGGATCGACGGCAAGCCGGCGGTCGGAGACGCGGCCGTTAAGCTCTATAAGGTTTCGTACGCCAAGACGGACGACGGCTCCGTTAAGCCGATCGAAAAAGAGGTCTTCTCGAAGGCGCTCAAGACCGACGACGCCGGAAAAGGAACGGTCGAAATCGTCGCCGCCGAGCCCGGCCAGTACCGGCTCTCGTGCGTCGTTACGACCGAATCGGGCGCGAGCGAAGAGGGCGGCCAGCTCATCGTCGTGCGCGGACCGGCCAATAAGAGCCAAGTCAAGCCGGAATTCCGATTCAACGCGCTCGAAATTATACCCGACAAGCCGGAATATTCCGTCGGCGACGTCGCGCGCGTTCAGATCGCCTCGAACAATCCGAACGCGTACGTCCTCTTTACGGACCGGCCGCTCGGCGCGATTTCCCAAGGCGTTCCCCGATTCGTTAAACTGGAAAACGGAACCGCTTACGTCGACGTCAAAATTGAGACGGCCGACCAGCCGAACATCTTTGTTCAGGCGTGGACCGTCTTCGACGGAAAATACTACGCGGAACAGAAGGAACTCGCCGTGCCGCCCGAAAAGCGCGTCCTCGACGTCGCCGTCGAACCGGCTCAGGACCGCGTTAAGCCGGGCGCGAAAGCGGCCGTCAAGCTGCGTCTGACCGACGTCGACGGCAAGCCGGTCGTCGGACAGACGGTCGTCGCCGTGTACGACAAGTCGCTCGACGCGGTCTCCGGCGGGAGCAACGTCGGCGATATTCGCGAATTCTTCTGGAAATGGCGCCGTCACGCGGGCTTAGAAGGAACCGCCAATCTTTCGGAACCGACGTTTATCGACGCGTTCCACTTCGTCTATTTCGACGGCAAAGCGACGCGTCTGGAGACGGTCGGAGCCTTTGGCGACGTCATGTTCGCCGAAGCGGTTGAGGACGCCGCCGTGTTCGCGCGCGACGGCATGGCCGGCGGAATGGGCGGCGGCATGGGAGGCCGCATGGGAGGCCGCGCCATGGTGAAGAACCGCGCTATGGCCGCGCCTATGATGATGCGGAAAGCGGAATCGGCCGATATGGATATGGCGATCGCGGACGAGGAAGTCGCCGAAGCCGAAGCGCCAATGGCCGCCGCGGCCGCGCCCATGAACGACGCGCTCGCGTTCGCGGAGATGAAAACGGCGGCCGCGCCCGCGGAACCGCTCCCGGCCCCGGACGCCGGCTCGGAATCCGCCCCGCTCGTGGAAGCGGTCGTTCGTAAGAACCTCGCCGACGTCGCCTACTGGGCGGCCGATCTCAAGCCGGACGACGACGGCGTGATCGAAATCGAAATCGACATGCCGGAGAACTTAACGACCTGGAAGATCGGCGCGTGGTCGGTCGGCGCGGGCTTGCGCGTCGGGTCGGGCGAGTCGGAAATCGTTACGAGCAAAGACGTCATTATCCGCATGCAGAAGCCGCGGTTCCTGACGCAGAAGGACGAGGCCGTCTTAACGGCGAACGTTCACAACTATCTCGGGTCCGAAAAGAAAGTCCAAGTATCGCTTGAATTTCCGACAGACGATCCGGAAAAGTCGACCGCGAAACTCGCGTTCCTCGACGGCGTCGAGCCGACCCAGACGGTCGTTACGCCCGCCAACGGCGAATCGCGCGTCGACTGGCGCGTGCGCGCCGACGAGCCCGGCGTCGCGACCCTCGTGATGAAGGCGCTCACCGACGAAGAGTCAGACGCGATTCAGGATACCCTGACCGTAAAGGAACACGGAATCCAGAAGCAGCTCGCCGTCTCCGGAACCGTACCCGCGGCCGATAAGGACGAAGCGAAAGACGGCGAACAAAGCGTTCGCGAATCGACCTTTACGCTGACCGTTCCGGAAGAACGCCGTCCGGAAACGGCGAAACTCGCGATTCGGTTCTCGCCGACGCTCGCGGGCGCCATTTTCGACGCGCTCCCCTACCTTACGGACTATCCGTACGGCTGCACGGAGCAGACGCTCAACCGGTTCCTGCCGACCGTCATAGCGCAAAAAGCGCTCATGGACGCGGGCGTCGACCTTGCCAAACTGCAGGAGAAAAAGGCGAATCTCAACGCGCAGGAACTCGGCGACGCGAAGGAGCGCGCGGAGCAGTGGCGCCGCGTCAATCGGCTCAAGGATCCGGTCTTTGACGTCGACGCGGTACGTCAAATGTCCGCCGAGGGCGTCGCGAAACTCCTCTCCATGCAGAACGCGGACGGAGGCTGGGGCTGGTTCTACGGACGCGGCGAACATTCGACGCCCCACCTGACCGCGTTGGTCGCGCGAGGGCTTAAACTCGCTCAGGAATGCGATCAGGAGGTCGACGCGAACGCGCTCGAACGCGCGCAAACCTGGCTCCTGCAGTACGAACGTTCGCAGACCGCCAAGATTATTCGCGGCAAGGTCTGGACCGACGAAGAAAAGAATAATCGCTGGAGCGAATGGAAGAACGGCGCCGATTCGACCGACGCGGCCGTCTACTACGCGCTCGCGGAGCTCGGCGTTCAGCCGACCGCGTATTCGGCAGATTTCGTCGATTACGATAAAGCGGAAATTGCCGCTCAGGCGAACGAACAGGTTCACTCCGTCATGAAAGAGCTCCTCTGGGAAGCGCGAACGGATCTGCAGCTCTATTCGCTGTCGGCGTACGCTATCGCGCTCACAAACGAGCCGGACCGCGATTCCAACGCGCAAAAGCGTATCGAGGCGATTCTCAACGTTCTCGCGCAATACCGGTTCGAGGACCAAGAGAATCAGACGGTTCGGCTCGATCTCTCCCGCGTCAACGGCTGGTGTTTCTGGTCGTGGTTCGGGGGCGAATACGAGACGCAGGCGTACTATCTGCGGCTCCTGAACCGGGTCGACCGCGACACGCTCCGGAAGCTCGGGCTCGAAAACGACGCGCCGCAGCTCGTTAAGTATCTGCTCAACAACCGCAAGAACGCGACCTACTGGAACTCCACGCGCGACACCGCGCTGTGCGTCGAGGCGTTCTCCGAGTATCTGCAGAAGACCGACGAGCTCGCGCCCAACGAGACGGTCGAAGTTCTTGTCGACGGCGAAGTTAAGACGACGGTCGAATACACGCCGGACAATCTTTTCGAGACGAACGGGCTCCTCGAGCTCTCCGCCGACGAAATCACGTCCGGAGATCACGAGATCACGCTCCGCGTCGCCGGGGACGGGCCGCTCTACTATAACGCGTATCTGGAATTCTTTACGCTCGAAGACCCAATTACGAAAGCGGGGCTCGAACTCAAGACGGAACGCCGTTATTACAAGCTCGTCGAACGCAAAGACGCGACCGCGACCGTCGAGGGCGGGCGCGGACAGGCCGTCTCGCAGCGCGTCGAACGATACGACCGTATCCCGCTTAACTCGGGCGACGAAGTCGTTTCCGGCGATCTGATTGAAGTCGAGCTCATCGTCGACAGTAAGAACGAGTACGAGTCGATTCTGCTCGAAGACGCAAAAGCGGCGGGCTACGAGCCGGTCGAACAGCGCAGCGGATACAACGGGAACGCGCTCCACGCGTACGTCGAATACCGCGACGACCGCGTATGCTTCTTCGCGTCGCGGCTCCCGGAAGGGCGCTCGACCGTAACCTACCGGATGCGCGCCGAAACGCCCGGACTCTTCTCCGCGCTCCCGACGAGAATCTGGGCCATGTACGCGCCCGAACTCAAAGGGAACGCCGACGAGTTCAAGGCGAAGGTAAACGACCGCTAGAACGCCGGTTAAGCTCGCGAATTCAGCCCCGCCGAAGGTCCTCGCGCCGTCGGCGGGGCGCTTTTGAAATTGCGCTCCTCTCCCCTTACCCTCCAATTCGCAACGAAAGGATCCCAACGTGAACAAAAAAGCAATGTACAGCGTGTCCTACGGCCTCTACGTCCTAACGGCCCAGAAAGACGGCAGGGACTGCGGCTGTATCGTCAATACGGTCGGGCAGGTTACGACCGAACCGAACCAGATTACCGTCGCGATCAATAAGCTCAACTACACGCACGACCTCGTCGCGGAAACGAAACGGTTTACCGCGTCGGTTATCAGCGAACGCGCCGATTTTTCGCTCTTTAAGCGGTTTGGCTTTCAGTCGGGCCGGGACGTCGATAAATTCGCCGATTTTCCGAGCGTCAAACGCACGGCCAACGGAACGCTCGCCGTTACGGAAGGGACCAACGCCTATATTTCCGCGGAAGTCGTAAGCCAAATCGACCTCGGAACCCACACCCTCTTTATCGCGAAAGTCGTCGATATGGACGTTCTCGACGACGCGCCCTCCGCGACGTATAATTACTACTTGAACAATATTAAGCCGAAACCGGAATCGGCCGGCAAAGGGCCCGTCGGCAAAACGGTCTGGATCTGCAGAATCTGCGGATACCAGTACGAAGGAGAAGAGCTGCCCGACGATTTTACCTGCCCCCTGTGCAAGCATCCGGCCTCCGATTTTGAAAAAGTCGTACTGTAGCGGCGCTCGGACGCGCGGTTCGCCGGCGTTCCCGGCGTCCAAAGCGTCCGCGCCGTCCGCAGCGAAACCGCCAAGCCCGTCCGAACGAGGAACCGTTATGAAAACCGCAAGTCTCCGCAATACGGCGCCGTTTGCCGCGGCGTTCGCCGCGCTGATCCTTGTCCTGTACTCCCAGTCCCTTTTCGCGCAGTCGGAAACGGCGGCCGTTCCCGTCGCCGTTCCCGCTCCTGAGATCGCGCCGGAAGCCGAGCCGGAAATCGGGGGCCCGAAGATATACGTCCTTACCCTGTTCGACGTTACCGACGAAGAGCAAAGCGCAATTTTCTTTGCGGACGCGGGCAGAATCCGCGGTATTTTTCATAACGCCTACGGAGTTTCCGTCTTTTGGGACCGCGACATATACGAATCCCATTTCGACGGCCCGACGGGAGACGCGCCCGTTCCAAACGAATGGAGCGGCCCTCTCGACGGCTCGGAAGAAGAATCGGCGTCCTCGCTCTTTAACGAACCCGACGAACAGGAGTTGCGCAAAGCGGAAATTCGCCGTATTCGCCGCAGACTGGGCGCCGAGGATCCGGATTTCAGCATATTCGACAAGGCGGCCGCTCTTTTACGGAGCCGCCGCGTCAAGCCGGACGACGCGCTCTTCATCTTCTGGAGCGGGCACGGCGCTATCGAAAACGGCCGGCATTACCTCCGGCAGGCCAACGGCAAAAGCATACCGCGCCAGGAACTGCTCGACGCGGCCAAAGGATGCGGCGCGCGGCTGACCGTTCTCATAACCGACTCGTGCGCCAGTCTCCGCCTGTCGGGCAAAAGCGACTACGTAACCGACAGGATCCCGTGCGCGGCCGCGCCTATCGCGGTGGAGCCCCTTTTCGAGGAACTCTTCTTTAATTACCGCGGAACGCTCGACGTCAATTCGTCTTCCGAAGGGGAACGCGCCTATTCCTTCTTTCAGCCGTCCGCGACTGCGAGAGTTAACGATTTCGAGTTCAAGACGCAGGACGTCAGCGGAGGATGTTTCTCGCTCGGTCTTGCGAGCGAAGCGGCCGTCTGGTATCCTTTCAACGGCGAACTGATCAACGCGGTCAAGGCTCATAACAGGCGGTATATCGACAAATACGCGAAGGAAATCGACGAAGATTTCCTTTCGTTCGGCGCGTTCGACGTCTTCGTCGACGAAAGAAGGAGTTGGCGCGACGTACTGAATTACGCTCAGACGGTCGCCAATATTGTGTTCCGCCGCCTTCCCTACTACAACCGTCTGAATCAGCGCGGTCAGCATATAAAGATATTTGAGGAGCCGACGCGAATTACGGAGAATCCGAAATATCTGTTCTCCAAAGACATGCCGACGCGCTTTTTAGGCGGCCCCGTCGACTGCTACGACAAGCTGCCGTGGACGCCTCAGGCGAACTACATGCCGCTGCAGGGGGACGTCATCCTCGAAATTAACGGGATCTCCGTTAACGACTCCGAGCTAACTCCGATGGATTACGAAGCGGACTACCGCGTCGACATAAACGAAGCCAAAAAGGCCCGCGTGTACACGATGATCAGAGAATCGTCCGAAACGGCCGTCTTAAAGCTGAAAGACGTCAAGTCGGGCAGAAATTATTATTACCGCACGAAACTCCTGTCCTTTGAGAACGAATCGCGAATTGGAATCACTCCCGCAATCGACGCCGAAGGGAATCTTACCGTCGGGTCGGTCGTACCCGGCTCCCCCGCCACGCGCGGCCAGTTCGCATGGGAATAACCGCGGCGTCCTTAACCGTTCGAAACTCCCCTGAAAGAGAGAAAACGTATGCCCGCTGTTCAGTTTGAATTTGGAAGTCGGCTCGCCGCGGCGTTTGCGGCGCTCGTCCTTTTATTGTGTCCCGCGCTCGCTTTCGCGCAGACGGAAGTCCCGGTCGAACCGGAGGCCG
>CAMNJU010000109.1 GCA_946541595.1 uncultured Planctomycetales bacterium | reverse complement strand
TTCCTAAGCACTATGCATATAAGATTCAGGGGTATTATTACGACGGTAATAGAAGCGTTCTTACGTGCGAGGAACTTGCGGAACGCGTCGCGAACGTAGGCGCATGCGTGTTTAAATCTTCTGACGGAAGTCAGGGGCGCGGCGTTTGTATGCTTGATATAAAAGACGGACGCGACGTTAAAACCGGGCAATCAATTTTGGAACTTTTTCAGTCGACAAAGGGCGACTTTGTCTTACAGGAGCGTATTACGGAGCATAGCGCTTTATCGCATCTGTCTCCCAATTCGCTCAATACGATTCGCCTTACGACGTATGTCTGCCAAGGCAAGGTCTATCACGCTCCGATCGCGATCCGTTTTGGCGTAGGCGATTCCCCAGTCGATAATTTTCATGCCGGCGGGCTGGGAATCGGCGTTCAGGACGACGGTACTTTGCTTAAAACGGCATGGCAGATAGGTTCCCATCATCAGGGAATTGCGTATACGCAAAACCCGAACAACGGCGAACCGTTTGACGGATATAAAATCCCGTATATGGACCGTGTGATTGATTTTGCGGAAAAGAATCACGGCCGCATTCCTGGTATGGGGATGGTCTCTTGGGATTTCGTCATATCAGAGGACGGCCGTCCTATCGTCATCGAGGTCAACGTTAGTAAGCAGAATCCCAGGTTTGCGCAGTTTTTACACGGCCGTCCGCTTTTCGGCGACAATACTCCGAAAATGTTGGAGCTTATTCGACGGTGACGTCCGACGACTTTGGGCTCATTCTGCGATTGGTCGACGGCAGGACCGTAATAAAAGAGCTTTTACGGGTAATTTTACCTTTGTTTGCGCTATAAATTGGCTCCCGTTTACGTTGCGGCGTCGACCGAGATAGGGACGTAGTGAAATCCAGTTTTATACTTAGAGTTGGCTGATTTAACATGGGCGAGTTACTGAATAAGTTAACCGAATTTAAGCTAAGAGCGCGAGGCTCCTTAATTAGCAGGGCGCGGTATTTCGTGAAGGTAATCGATTACACTTTAAATATTGCCGCAAGATATTTAACCTGCGATAAAATGATTTTTGAACGAAGAACGTACTGCGGCAGCGTTAAATGGACGGCGGAACGCCAAAAGGAATTTGACCGATATTGGCAAAAGTATTACGGCGCTAAAATTAATTCTGAGTGGCACCGTTTTTATGAAGGGCTTACCGGCGTGTATTGCGTCGATTATCTTCCTTCCTCTATTTTCTTGCCCGAATTATCGCTCAAACTTAATGATAGAACGTTGGCTGATATTTGCGGCGAAAAGTCGATGCTTTCCTTTTTTCTGAGCGGTTCGGAACTTGAAAACAGCGTTCCAAAACATTACGCGTACAAAATCCAGGGCTATTTCTACGACGGGGACAGAAACGTCGTCCCGTGCGAGGAACTTGCCGAACGCGTCGCGAACGTTGGCGTTTGCGTTTTTAAATCGTCTGACGGGCAACAGGGCCGAGGCGTTTGCCTATTCGATTTTAAAGACGGTCGCGACGTCAAAACCGGGCAGTCGGTTTTGGAGCTTTTTCAGTCGACGAAGGGTGACTTTGTCTTACAGGAGCGTATTACGGAGCATAGCGCTTTATCGCATCTGTCTCCCAATTCGCTCAATACGATTCGCATTACGACATATATCTGCCAAGGTAAAGTTTATCACGCTCCGATCGCGATTCGTTTTGGCGTAGGCGATTCTTTTGTCGATAACTTTCATGCCGGCGGACTGGGAATCGGCGTTCAGGACGACGGAACTTTGCTTAAAACGGCATGGCAGATAGATTCCCGCCATCAGGGAATCGCGTACACGCAAAACCCGAACAACGGCGAGCCGTTTGAAGGTTATAAGATCCCGTATATGGATCGTGTGATTGATTTTACGGAGAAGAACCACGGCCGCATACCCGGCATGGGGATGGTTTCCTGGGACATTGTTATTTCGGAAGACGGCCGTCCTATCGTTATTGAGGTCAACGTTAGTAAGCAGAATCCCAGATTTGCGCAGTTTTTACATTGCCGTCCGCTTTTCGGCGACAATACTCCTAAAATGCTGGAGCTTGTTAAAAAATGAAGAACAACGTTACACGCCGCCTCCTTGTAGTTGGAGCTGGAATCGGTCAGGTTCATCTGGTTAAAAAGGCGCGTTCGCAGGGGATTCACGTTACCGTGCTGACGCTGCCTGGGCCTTATCCGTGTATTGAACTTGCCGACGACGTGATCTATTGCGACGTTTTTGATCGGGAGAAGGCTGCGTCCGAGGCGAAAGCGCGCGGGATCGACGCCGTCGTCTCCGATCAAAACGACCTTATGACGCCGACGGTCGCGTATATCGCGGAGAAACTCGGTTTGCCGGGAAATTCGTTTGAGCAGGTTCAGGCTTACTGCAATAAGAACAGATTTCGAGATAATTGCGATAAGCTTGGCATACCCGTTCCTAAACATATCGCTGTAGATAACGTTGATTTCAATTTCTCGCGTTTCGACGGCGCGTTTCCGCTCATTGTCAAGCCCGCCGATTCTCAGTCGAGCGTCGGCGTGCGACGGGTCGAAAACGACGTGGAACTGCGCGAAGCGCTCGCGTTCGCATTGAGTAAATCTTTTTCGCACACGGCGATTGTGGAAGAATTTTTTGTCGGCAAGGAAATCGTCTGCGAGGGATTTATCGACGGCGGCGAATACCGCCTTCTCGCTTTTGCCGACCGTAAGTATTTTGAACTAGGCGAGTTGCAAATACCGTCGCAAACTCTTTTTCCATCAGGCGTTAAACAGGAACTGCTCGACCGCGTCGTCGAATGCGAGAAGAAAATGGCGGCGTATATTAAGCCGGCGTTTGCGATAACGCATTCGGAATATCTCATCGACGAGGAGTCAAACGAGATTCGAGTCGTAGAGAGCGCGCTGCGCGGCGGAGGCGTTTACATCTCCTCGCACTTGATTCCGTACGCGACGGGAATTGATATAAACAGCGTTCTTATCGACAAAGCTTTGAACAGGAACGTCGACGTTGAAGCCGTCTTTGCAGAAAGAAAAGACGCGGCGGCGGGATACGTCTGCTTTTACTTGCCCGAAGGCGAGATTGTTTCTGTGGACGGAATCGACGAACTGCTGGCGTTCGACTGCGTTAAAGCAACGTTTCTCGACGAGATGAAACCGGGCCAGCGAGCGCAAAAGATCGTCCATAAAGGATTGCGCCAAGGACCGATCCTCGTCGTCGGCAAGGATCGTGAAGAACTTGATCGAAACGTTGCTAAAGTTCAACAAACGCTTAAAATTAAAGTCAAAACGGACGCGGGCGCAATTGCCGACGCCGTTTGGAGATGATCAGTCAGCGCGGCGATCGGTTATGAAACTTTTATTTTTCAGTTCGTATTACAAGCCGGAACTTACGTCTAACAACCGTATCAGTTCCGATACTCGCGAGGGATTTGTTAAGCGCGGGCATACGATCGCCCTTTTCGCGCCGACTCCCACGCGCGGCGTCTCGAAGGAGGTTCGCCGCGAGTACAAGAGGCGGAAACGTGAGACGGAGGCAGGCGGCGCGATCGAGGTGCGCCGATTTGCGCTCTGGGGCGAAGGAAAGAATCCGGCGCTTCGCGCGCTGAGATATCTCGTTATGGAAGCGCTCTTTGTTTGGCATGGGCTTTGGGTTCGAGGCGTCGACGTGCGCGTTACGGGCAGCACGCCCCCGATCCACGGCTTGACAGCCGTAGCCCTCAAAAAGCTTCGAGGCATTCCCTTTATGTACTATTTGGCGGACCTTTTTCCAGAATCGCTTGTGAGCACGGGCATGACGAAAAAAGGTTCCCTTTTATGGAAGATCGGATCTTGGGTCTCGAACGTAACGTATCGCAACGCGTCGCGGATCGTCGTGATTTCCGACCGGCTCAAGTCGCGCCTTATAGAAAAGGGCGTCCCGGCGGAAAAGATCGACGTTCTCTACGTTTGGATTGACGAGAACGCGACGAAGCCGGTTCCGCGCGAAAACAATACGATATTTGACGAATTTAATCTGCCGCGCGATAAGTTTTACGTAACCTACGCCGGCAATTTGGGCTACTCTCAAAACGTGGAAATCCTCGCCGACTGCGCCGCGAAACTCAAAAACAATCCTGATATCCGGTTTGTCGTTTTTGGCGACGGAACGCAAAAAGAAAGCCTGCAAAAGAAAATAGAATCGCTCGGGCTGAATAACTTCAGCGTCTTTCCCATGCAGCCGGTCGAGCGGGTCGCCGAGGTCTATTCTGTGAGCGACGTATCTCTTGTCGCGTGCCGTAAAGGAGTAGGCGGGGGCGCGTTTCCGAGCAAGGCGTCGACAATCATGGCGACGGGAACGCCCGTCCTCGTGTCGTATGACGACGACTCCGATCTCGTTGATCTTGTGCGCGCTTCGGATTGCGGTCTGTGCGTCGAACCTGAAAACGTTGACCAGACGGTCGACGCGATTCTCAGGTTCTACCGTGACCCTGAGTTTCGCAAACGTTGCGGCGAGAACGCCCGAAAAGTCGTATGCGAACGCTTTTCGAAGGAGAAGGGCGTAGCGCGATACGTCGAGATTTGCGAACAGATTGCCGCGGAAAACGCGCAGAAGAAAGATATGTCAATCGGAGACGCTCAATGAACTTCTTACTACAACGTAAACTCCGAAATTTTTACATTTTATATTACCTTGTCAAATTCAGCGGCGTATTAAAGCGCGCGAAGAAAGATCCGACGGCATGGATTGCCGCCCAGAATAAGTCAATTCGCAAATTCGTTCCCTTTATTTATCAGATTCCGTTTTACCGCAAACGGTTTGACGAAGCGGGAATCAGCCCCGACGCGATTCAAACGCGGGAAGATTTTACCAAGCTGCCTCCTCTTACGAAAAAGGAATATCGCGATTGGATTCTCTCAGAAATGGGAGATGAAAAACGCTTTAAACATTGGGCAAAACGCCGAACAACCGGTTCGACCGGCACTCCGCTCGACCTTCTCGCATGGCCGAAAGACAACGCGGCGGAAATTGCCAATCTCTTTCGATGCGCGCTCCTGCAGGACGCAGGGTTCAATCCTTTTTTTGACACGGTCTTCAGCACGATGGTACCGCGAAACCAGCCGCAGAAAAAGAGACTCGTTCTCAATAATATCAAGATGAGCAGTATTCTTCCTCCGGAAGAGCTTTGCGCGGGATACAACGAAATCAAGCCCGACTTTTATTACGGAAATAAGACGGCGATCCTTTCGATCGCGCGTTACGCGTTGGAACACGGGGTTAAATTGCACCGTCCCAAATGCGTCGGAAGTATTTCCGAAGTCCTTGACGACAATGCCCGAAGAATCATTAACGAAGCCTTTGGAGAAGGCGTGCTGTTCGACATTTTTGGCTGTTCCGAGACGGGTAACTTTGCCGCCGACCGCGCGTCCGAGCCGAAAAAACACGTAATCTGGAACGACACGCACGCGGTCAACGTAGTCGACGCCCAAGAGGTTCGACCCGGCGTGTTTATCGGCAAACTGTCGATGACGTCCTTAATCCATCACGGTTTTCCGGTCGTCAACTATCTTGTCGGCGACACGGTCGAACTGACGGTCGAAAACGGCGTTCCTTATATAACAGGCGCGGTCGGCCGGTCGAACGACACAATTAAAAACAGCGACGGCACCTCTTTTGAGTGGATGCACGTGAGCAGCGTCATGCACGGAATTAACGATATCGCCCAATTCCGCGTTATTCAGAATTCATATTCTGAGCTTACGTTTGTTATTGCCGCGACGAATCTTTCCGAAGAGCGCAAAAGGGAAATCGAAGAGCATATTCGCGCCAATACGCTGCGGTTCTTTGGGCCGCTCGATTCGCCCAAGGGGAAGAAAGTGGCGTTTGAATGGACCGATCGAATTCCTCCCGATCCGACGGGAAAAATCCGTATGTTGATTAGCGACGTTCAGTAGCAATTGCTCTCTTAACTTAGGAAGTCGGCGTAACTGACATTTTCCCTGAGATTATCAAGATTCGTATGTTGATACGAAACATCGAAAGATGTTAATTGAAATAAGGGCCTTTATAAAAAGGAAAAATGTTGTTTTTTAGTTCTAACTGTGTTTGACAGTTCGTTTGAGGGATTAGATTGTGTCACTTTAGCGAGTCATATTTTATGAGAGGCTGAGGTTATGAGTAGTTTTTTTCAGAGAGTTAAGCGGTTGTTGTCGGCTTCTCCGTTGGGAACCGCCCTAATGAAGTACCGTGTACGTCGAGCGAAAACTCGGCCGTATGCCGCTTATAACGTCATGAATGAATTCGGGTACGGAAATCTTTCTGACTCGCAGAAAAAAGCCTTGTTTAAGGATATGCGCCATTGGTTGAAGAAATATCATTATTCATTTTATGAATATTTTGCATATAACTTTATCGAGACAAAGTCTGAACAAGAGCGCCTTGCCTTCGTTTCCAATTATGAACGAAGAGCGGTCATTCTACGCTTGAATCGGCCGGAAGACAAGCAGCTTTTCGATAACAAACTGATCGCCGCGTCGAAGTTTTCAGAGTTCTTCAAACGCGATTGTTGCGGTATTGAATCGTTGGAGGACGTCGATAAACTTGAAAAATTTCTTACGAAGTACAAAAGAGCTATTGTTAAGCCGATAGGCAGTTCTTGGGGGCACGGCGTTCGAATCGTCGAAGTCAAAGACGAAAACAACGTTCGTGAACTTGCAGCGTCGATAATAAAGGAATACGACCGTCGTTCCGGATTAAATTTCTATGGCGGTATTGTCGAAGAAGTCGTCGTTCAAGACGAGCCCTTTGCCAAGCTTCATCCCCAGTCTGTGAATTCAATTCGTATTACGACGATTCGGCTTGATACGGAAACCGTTATTTTTGAACCGTTTCTTCGCGTCGGCCGCGGCGACTCCTGTGTTGACAACGCCGGTTCCGGCGGTATAATTTGCCCTCTCAACCCAGAGACGGGCACGGTATTTGCCGCGCGCGACGAGCGTGGAGTCGCTTACGAAACGCAACCGGAGACAGGCGAATGCCTCGTCGGTTTTCAAGTTCCTCGATGGGACGAGGCCAAAGATTTTGTACTAAAAGCGGCTCAGGTTGTGCCAACCACACGAATTATTGCTTGGGACGTCGCTTTAACGCCTGACGGATGGATCCTTCTGGAAGCGAATTACGCGGGCGAATGGCTGACTCAAGAAGCGACGCGCCGCGGACTGCGAGGGAAGTTGAATGAGATTTTACGTGAACTTAGTGAATAATCTGCAGCTTATAGACGGTTACCAGTAAACGCTTTTTTATTAAGGTTTGAGAGAATCATTTTTTAAAACGTCATACTTAAAACTGTCCGTCTTTTGAAAACGGTCGCGTACGCTGTTGATATTTAACAGCCGTCGCGATTAAATAGTTATCCGAAAGGTAAGTTTATGCGTGGTTTAATACGGTTGTTTTGGCGCTGGATCATAGCCTCGCCGTTGTGCGAATCTTTAATTCTCTATCGAAGAGAACGTTCAAAGAGGCAACCTTACGTCGCCTACAAAAACATGGAGAGCTTTGGGTACGGTAATCTTTCAGACTCCGAAAAAAAAGCCATGTTTGAGGATATGCGCCGTTGCCTGAAGGAAATGCATTTTTCCTACTATGAATACTTGGCGTATAATTTTGTTGAAAAGAAGACCGATGAAGAACGTCTCGCCTTTATTTCCAGTTATGAAAGAAAGGCGATCATTAGAAAAATGAATCGCCGTCAAGACGTTCAGATTTTTGGACGTAAAACTAAAGTCGCAGAGAAATTTTCCGCTTTTCTTAACAGGGAGTTTTTGGCCATTGAATCGCCTAAAGACGTTGCTAAGCTTGAAGTTTTTCTTAACAAGCACAAGAGAGCTATTGTTAAACCTGTTAGCGACTCTTGGGGACGCGGCGTTAAAATTGTCAACGTTAAAGCAGGAGACGACGTTCATAAACTCGCGTCCGAGCTGGTTCAGGAGTACGCCAACCGGCGTTCTGGACGTACGCGTTTTGGCGGTATTGTTGAGGAGGTCGTCGATCAGGACGAGCGTCTTGCCGTCCTTCACCCTCAGTCCGTTAATTCAGTTCGTATTACTACGTTTCGGCTTGATTCACGAACCATAGTATTCGAACCTTTTTTGCGCGTAGGGCGCGGCGACGCGTGCGTCGATAACGCGGGCGCCGGCGGGATTATGTGCCCCGTCCATCTCGATACAGGCGTCGTTTTTACGGCACGCGATAAACACGGGGTCTCCTATGATAAACATCCCGAAACAGGCGTTCAACTTGTGGGATTTCAAGTTCCGCGATGGAACGAAGCTTTGGAATTTGTGCGAAAAGCGGCGCAAGTTGTGCCAACGACTCGGGTTATCGGATGGGACGTCGCTCTTTCGCGCGACGGATGGGTTCTTATTGAAGCGAATAACGCTGGCGAATGGGTAACACAAGAAGCGACTCAGCATGGCTTGCGGAGCAAGGTTAATGAGATTTTGCAGGAATTTAACCAATAGTCGGCGCAGACAAATGTCCGCAATAGCGGTTTTATCTTAGACTCAGCACGAGTTTAAAGGAGTTTTCACAGTACGTTAAAGTAAAGGAGTATTTTATAGAAATATTTATTTCGACGCTGCTGTCGAAATTCGGCGCTTCCTGAACTCCGAGGAGCGGGAACGCTTTTGGATTGTTTGTTCCGCGTTACGGCGGACGAAGACTTTGCGAACAATCAGCAACCTTTTTACGGTCGTATTGCCAAAGACGCAGGGCGATTGCGACTGTAAAAACCTGTTTGGTAGGTCTCGAAGCCGGCATGCCGTCTGTGAACTGAAGAACGACGTTTTTTACGGGTTCTAGGTCAGAGCCTTAAATTGGGCGGACTGCCGGGCTGCATGCGCAGAATAACGAAGTATATTGACGAATATTCATTTTTTCAACTAGTCTTTATATCCAAACTTTGAAGAGATTTCAATATGTTTAGAATCGTGAAAACGCTTGCCAAACAAACTAAATTCGGGAAATATTTGAAGGACTTAAAGCGTATCAAACGAATTGCCGAATCGGAGAGTTATTTCCCTGAGAAGCCTCGTAAGTCATATTGTCAGAGAGTTAATGATTTGCTTCGTTGGCATAGGAAATGGGGAGAGGTTCATAATTTCTACAATGTCTACGGACAGGACTGTATCGGCGCTAATTTGGAGGAGTACTTAGACTATCGAGGTGGTTATATGGGGACTCGGGACCGCATGAACGCCCTCGATAAAACTTGGAATATGTCGTGTCTTTTCGAGGATAAGTTCCTCTTTGATCGAATGATGCGTTCCGTCGGCGCTCCGACGCCAAAAGTATTCGGCTTCATTCAAAACGGACAGGTATACGATCCCGATTTAAATTCTATTTCGATCGACGATCTCGCGGACAGAAAAGACTTCTTTCTCAAAGACGCTTACGGTATTTGCGGTAATTTAGTTAAGCATGTGCCCGATTATCAAAGCTTTACCGAACTTTTCGCGTCCTTGCCGAAAGACGGCGCCTATGTTTTACAGGAGCGGGTTTGCCAATGCGCCGAAGAAAACAGGTTGTTCCCCGGTTCTGTGAATACGGTTCGGCTCATTACGGCCCGCAGACGAAACGGCGAAACATATCTGTTCGCTAAACTTCAAAGAATCGGTTCCTCTATTTCAAATAACGTCGACAACTGGGCGGCGGGCGGTATTGCCGTCGGTATCGAAGAAACCGGCTACCTTAAACGTTGGGGATTTTTTAAGTATATGTACGGACGTAAAACGGAGACGCATCCAGATACGGGCGTGCGTTTTTCGGAGTTTAAAGTTCCCATGCTAGACGAAGCGATTAAACTCGTTGTTTCTTTGCACCGTTATTTTTATAATCTTTGCTCAATCGGTTGGGACGTCGCGCTCACGGAAAACGGTCCTGTAATCATTGAGGGAAATGAAAATTGGGATATGGCGCTTGCGCAGGTTTGCGACCGACCGTTGCGAAAAGAGTACTTGAGTTTGTCCAAATAAACGGCGCGCCGCTTTCCTTTTGCAGCTTCCCAGGCGGCGCTTCCCAAGTCCCTTTCACTTTTTGCCGATCAAACGAACTGAGACCGGTCGTTTCCCAATTGCGAACGGTGGCGCCGGATAGAGATTATATAAAAAATCGGCGTTAAACGCCGCTAACGTAATAGGAACTTCGATTTTTTGATTTCCGCCCGTTGATTTTTCACGACGAGTTTTTAACGGCGTTCCGAATTTTTCATTCGGAGCGCGCCCCTTTCAGCGTGAAGCCGACGGCGGTAATGTTCTTGTTTTTTTCTAGCGCTTAGGCAGCTCCTTTCTGCGCCGTTACGGTAAATCGCGTTTGTTTTCATATTTTCAATTCGAACGTGTCGTCCGTTCTTTTCAGAGGGATAATTTCAGGCTGGAACGCCTTTCATATTCGTACCTCGCGACACTTGAATTTCACTGTGTTATCGGTATCATATACGCGGCAGGCGCCGCATATCTTGCGACGCGTTTAGATAATTAGTTCAGTAAGGTCATTAGCCTGAAAAGACAGAACGATGCAAGAGTTTTTTCGAAGTCTGTTAGAGTATTTCAAAGTTACTCCCTTGGGGTATTCTCTTTTTTTTCACCGTCAGGTTTCTGTTCTGGCTCGCAGTAAAAAAGGCTTGAAAATAGCGTTCAGAACCCTTAAAGACTTCGGATTTGAGAATCTTCCCGAAAAAGAAAAGCAGGCTCTTGTCGCCGATATGATATCCTGCACGAAAAAGTTTCATTTTTCGTTTGGCGATTATTTTCGCTTTCACCTTGGCGAGAAATCCGACGCGGAACGGTGCGAGTTTGTTTCCGATCTTGACCGGGGATTCTATGTAAGCAAGCTCAATAAGCCGAAAAACGAGCATATCTTCAATAATAAAGTTTTAGCGGCAAAGACGTTCGCGGATTTCTACAAACGGGATTGTTGTTTGGTCGCTTCCGCGGCGGACGCCGGCGCCCTTCGAGATTTTCTCCTGAAACGCCGGGAGGTTATCGTTAAGCCGATAGCAAGTTCCTCAGGACGCGGAATTAAGAGAGTCGGTCTGGAGAACGGGAACGACGCCGCGAAGTTGGCGTCTGAAATCGTCAAGGAATACTGCACGGTGAAATGCGGCGGCGCGATTGTCGAGGAGTTGATCGTTCAGGACGAGCGCATGGGAGCGCTGCATCCCAAGTCTGTAAACACGGTAAGAATTACGTCGATCAGGCTTGACGATCGCACCGTAATCTTTCACCCGAATCTTCGCGTGGGGCGAGGCGACTCCGTCGTAGACAACGCGGGCGCGGGCGGGATTCTGGCGCCGGTCGATCCTGCGACCGGACGCGTCATAGCCGCGGGAGATAAGAAGGGGATCTTCTATAAGGTTCACCCGGAGACAGGCGCCCAGCTTGAAGGTTTTGAAGTTCCTTGCTGGCAAGACGCTGTTGAAGTCGTCCGTAAACTTGCGCAAGTTGTTCCCTCGAACCGTTGCGTCGGCTGGGATCTTGCGCTTTCAAAATCAGGTTGGGTTCTCGTTGAGGCCAATTCCCGCGGGCAGTGGGGCGGACAGTTTGTTCTTCAGCAGGGGTTCCGCCGCGAGATTGAAACGTATCTGAAAGAGTTGGGAATAAAGTCTCCTTTCCCATACGGCGCCGCTCTGTTAAATCAGCGCGCATAGGTTCCGTTCGTTAAAGAAGGGCGTTTTGACGCCGCGATTGAAAGACGCTCTTTCGAGATTATCGGCGCCTTACCTCCTCAAACGTGCAAAATGCGCTATAATAAAGCGCGCGTTTCCTTCCGGCGAA
>CAMNJU010000108.1 GCA_946541595.1 uncultured Planctomycetales bacterium | reverse complement strand
CGGCGACGTCGACGGCGACGGTCTCGACGAGCGAATCGTCGCGTCGCCCGACGGCGCGATTCAATTTTTCGACGCGTTTGGAAAACAGTTTGACCTTTTCCAATACGGCTCGGAAATTACGGGCGTTTGCGTTGCGCGCTGGGACGGAACGCCCTATTTAATCGTAACAGACCTTAATTCAGTTTCAGCATGGAAGATCGAACGCAGAATTTTTCGAACGCGGGAGCAAACGACGCGTCGCTAGCGCCAACGGAGGGTATAATGAAACAGGAACATGCAAAACGCGCCGCGGCGCTCGCCGCGATCCTGTGCGCGGCGTTGACGCCGACGTTTGTTCCGGCAAGCCGCGCCGACGAGACGCCGCAGCCGAACGCGCCTGCCGTTCAAGCTGCGGAAGCTCCGGCCAATCGGCAAGACGTGGGGAAACGGTTCGTTCTCACGCGGTCGGGCGAAATCGTGGAAGGGTTGCTTCGCGACGGAGGCTCGGCTTATCTGCTCGAATTCGACAAAGGGGGTTCGACGCTCGTCTCCAAATTGGACGCGCTCTTTATTGGCGAATCGCGCAAGGACGTCTTCCAGTACAAACTGTCGCAAACGCGGACCGAAGACCTCAACGAGGTCCTGAAGCTGACGGACTGGGCGTCGCGGCGTAAACTTGCGCCCGAAGCGATAGAGCTCCTTGAGTCAAAGCTTGCCTCGACGCGGGATCCGGGCGAACGGAGCGCGATTACCCGAAAATTAGAGGAATTGCGTCAGGCGGAAGCGTTTCGTCAGGGAGCCGCGCGCTTCGCCGCCGAACGGGAGGCTCGAGAAGCCTTGGAAGCGCAAAAAGCGGACGTCCCGGCAAATAAACCTTTCGATCCGCAACACGCTGAAATCGAGGCGTGGAGCAAAGGGATTCCCTTCCCTTCGATCGAACGGTTCGGGCGGCGCGTCAATCCTATTTTGCAGAAGCGATGCGCGCAAGCCGACTGCCACGCCCCCGGTTCCGAATCGCGCTATGCCGTACGTCCCAAGGGAGTAGGAACGGCGGCGCGGCTCGCCCTGCTGTACAATTTGCGCGAGACGCTCGACTACGTCAATTTCGACGACGTCCAGCGCAGTCCGATTCTAATTCATCCGGAAATAACCGACGCAAAAGGACAGCGCGTCTATCCGTTCGGAAACGAGCGCAGTTCCCTCCGCGACTGCGAAACGTTCGTAAAATGGATTGAATCCCTCCCTGCGGAAACCGTCCTCGCAAAATACGCCGCGGAAACGCGCCGCGATCATTCCGGACCGCTGGCCCGCAGAGGCGGCGCTTCGCGTTACGACGTCGTCGACGGTCCCGCCGGCGCGCCGACCGCGTTCGACGCGGCGAATTCGGGCGCGAACGTTCCGTCCGAACCGTTTGGCGAGCTCTTTAAAGGCGAGCAAGGGACCGGGCAAACCGCGGCGGCGGACGCCGGAACGCTGAGCTTCGGACTTTCGCCGGAAGCGGCAAAATACATGCCCAATCCCGCAGACGATCCGAACTCCGAAGACGCGCGGCTGCAACGAGTTGGAATCGAACCTCAAAAGACGTATCGGGACGACTACGATCCGGAGATTTTCAACGACCGCTATCATCCCCAAAATTAATCGCGGCGCTCGCAAACGCGGCGTCGCGTGAGTTCGCGAGAATTAGCAAGTAAACTTTTCTCAAAGACCATCAGAAAGAGAGGTTGCGCAATGCGCCGATCTATCAAGAACCGTCCTGGCGTTCGCGCGCGTCGAGTCGTACTTTGCCTCGTCGCCGCCGTCGCCCTACTGGCGTTCGCGCCTAATATTTACGCGCAGCCGCCGCGCGGTCTGGACCGCCCGCCGCGCGGAATGGAACGTCCGATTCCGTCGCCGCGTTATTACGACGGCGTACGTTTTATCGAGGCGGGCGACTTTACGGGCGCCGTGCAATTCTATCGCGGCGAGCTGAAAAACGCAGTTCGAATCGGCCCGGAGCTCTGGATCGATTCTATCTGCTACTACGCCATGATCGGCGAAGCGTGCTATCAGGCGGGCGACCTCAACGAAGCGCTCGTCAACTATAATTCCGCAATGACGATCGCTATGGCATATCCGAATTGGATTGGGCGCGTAACCTTCACAACCGGCGTTACGCAAGCTCCTAAAGGCCCCGCGCCATGGGGACCGAGTCGAAGGCGAACCCCGCTGGGCGTCTTTCCGGACAAAGCGACGATTATCATCGGCGACAAGATTACCGAGGAACGCCTCAAACAGGGCGGCCTCATAACCGAACAAAAAGCGATTCCGATCGACCCGATCGAGATTCTGCGCTGTACGGCGCTCTGCATCCGCCGCCGTACGGAAATTTTAGGGCCGCTCGCCCCGTTCGATCCCGTAAGTCAGCAGATTCTCGAAACGTTCCGCACACGCGCCGTGCCGCCGAACCATTGGGCAATCTCGTGGCTCGACGTCATCTGGGGCCTTGCGCTCAATCAGTGCGATAAAACGACGAGCGCGGTCAGTTCGCTCAGCTCCGCGCTGGTCATGGCGGGCGCGTACGATCATACGCTCACAGGACAGGCTCTCTTTGAGCTCGGCAATATCTTCCTGAAAGAAAATAAGATACGCGAGGCCGCGGAATGCTATTACGAAGCGTCGATCGCAGCGTTCCACTACGGGGACAATCTGTTAGTCGAAGAGGCGATTCGAAATTACTCGAACGCGTCCAAGGCGTTAGGGCGCGGAAGAAACGACCCGGTCGTCAATTTGGCGTACCGCTGGGCCAAGACGCTCCCGGGCGCGCAGCTTCTCACCTCGTCCTTTGGACTGGAACTCGTCGAGGAGTTCATCTATCAGGGCAAATATAACCTTGCGACAAGCGGACTTGCCGCGCTCGACAAAACGATGCGCGCAACCGCCGGGCGCGGCCTGCGCCAGAGCCGCGCCGCCGACCGCTGGAATTACCTGAACGCGCTGCTCTTTTACGCCAACGGCGAGATCCTAGACGGCGACGAAGCGCTCGCGAAAGTCGTCGAGGGCGCCAAAGTACGCTCGCCTTGGGCGCTTCAGCTCATGCGTCTGGACAACTACGTCAAAAAAGGTCTGTCGTCAACCGGGGCGCTCACGCCGCGCAACGCCGCCGACCTGTATGAATATTTGCTGCGCGAACCGACGGTCGTCGACTGGGCGGTCCGGCCGACCGACGCGCTCTCTATTCAGATGATCGCGCCGCCGACGGCGTACGAACGCTGGTTCTGCATTCTCATCGACCGCGATCTCAAAGACAAAGCGTTTGAAGTCGCCGAACGCGTGCGGCGCGAACGCTTCTTCCGTACGCAAACCTTTGGAGGCCGGCTCCTTTCGCTGCGCTATATTCTCATGGCGGACGAAGAGCTCACTACCCCGTCGATCCGCAACGCGCGTCAAACGCTCATCTTTGAGTTCCCTGAACTCGAGGAACTGACAAACGATTCAAAAGCGATCATGGACGGGCTCAATTCGCTCCCGACCGTTCCGACCGATTCCGGAATTAAGGATCGTGAAGTATCGCTCTTTGAAAGACTCGCTGTCGTGTCCGGTAAACAGGAAGCGATTATGCGCTTTATTGCCGCGGGCCGCGTGCGCATTCCGTACGTGTTCCCGCCCGTCTATAAAGTCGAAGAGGTTCAGAAACGAATGCCGCCTGACACGGCGATTCTTTCGTTCATCGACGCGGAAGGACAAACGTACGGCTTTATGATCGGCAAAGACAACCTGGACGCATGGCGCATCGGCGGAACGCGGCAGGTTGCGGGCGCGGTCTCGACGTTCCTTCGAACGATCGGTCTCACCGAAGGGACGAGGCAGGTAGCGGCGGCCGATCTTGCGGAGGCGCATTGGAAATCACAAGGCGCGAGACTGCGCGAAATCGTGCTCGGAGCGCAGGACGTCGACGCCGATCGCTTCAATATCATCTTCTCGAAACTGGTTGTCGTTCCTGACGGCGCGCTCTGGTATCTGCCGTTTGAGGCCCTCTGTCTGCCGGCGGTAGCGTCGGAAGTCGAGGAAGTCGACGCGGGCGAGGAAGAGACTCCGACCGACGCTAAGACGGGCGTCTTGAAGGCTGCCGACGCGGCCAACGGCGCGGACACGCAAGAGGCCGGCGCCGAAACCGACGCCGATAAAGAGCAAGCGGAGGAAGAAGAAAGCGACCTCGATTCCGTCTATCGCGCGACCGAAGAGGAAGAAGAGCAGCTCGAGCAGGAAGAAGAAGTCAAGGAGACGTTCTCCAAGGAACTCAACGAGTCCCAAGATTCGAAAGAAGAGACGGAAGACAACTCCAAAGAAGTCAAGACGGAAACCGAAGCGGCTCCAGAGCCGAAGAAGCGCAAGCCGCGCTCCGCGCGCGAACGCGAAGAACTCGAGCGGTACGAAGCGACGCTCATTCCGATGATTCAAGCGTCGGAACTCACGATCCGCTACTCCGCCACCGTCAGTCTCGCGCTTCCTAACGCGCTCGGACGCAACGCGTTCGTAGAGACGACCGTCGCCGCGGGCGTCTCGTATCCTCGCGAGCCCGCCGAACGCATGGAAGCGGCGGTCGACCGATTCGCGACCGCGATCCCGAAGACGGAAGCGTTCCGAATCGGTTCGCTCCCCATTCCCGGCTCAATTTACGCGGCCCGACTCAAGAGACTCGTCGTATTCAACGAGATTCAAGGGGATATCTGGAATTGGGAGCCGGTAACGCCCGGCAAGACGCGCGGAGGAAGCCGCGTCTCCGACTGGATCGCCGCCCCTTGGGGCGCGCCGCGGCTCTTTGTCGCGCCTTCGCTCCGCACCTATGCGGAAAACGCGCTCAAAAACGGCGGCGACGGTTCCGAACTCTTCCTCCCGATTCTCGCCATGCAGGCAAGCGGCGCGGACGGCATGCTATTGAGCCGTTGGCGAACGGGCGGGCGTTCGGCTTACGACCTCGCGACCGATTTCGTTAAGAATTACGAATCGGAACCGACGGCCGACGCGTGGAAACACGCCGCCCTCAAGCTCATGCAGCGCGACGTCGTCGTCGAAGAAGAACCGCGCTTGCGCAAACTGGGTCGTTCTGAACAGACTCCGAAGTACGACTCGCCGTTCTGGTGGGCAGGCTATATGGTCGTCGATTCGGGCGAGGCTGTTAAGCTGGAAGAGCTTGATCAGCTCGACGAAGAGAACGTTCAGAAGGCAAAAGAGGAGCAGGCGCTCCTCAAAGACGGCAAAGCCGAAGCGCTCGAAAATCAGCCTGACGACGGAACGGAAAATACGGATCCCAACGCCGGACAGACCGACGAAAACGGAGAGGAAACCGAGGACGGCGTCGTCGTTCCAAGATTCGTCAACAAGAACGGAGACGTCGGCAAGACCGACGGAAAAGACGAGGACGAAGCCGATTCGTTTGAGTTAGATCCGAAAGCGATCGACGACGAGGATATCGAGAAAATGGACGAAGAGGGCGACGACTTCTTCGCGTCTGACGAAGACGAAGAGGAAGCGAAGCCAGCGCCCAAAGAAGAGCCAAAAGCCGAAGACGAAGAGAGCGAGCCCGATCTCGAAGAGGACGAGGGTCTTTCGACTGAAGACGAGCCGAAAGCCAAAGGCGATTCGAAAGAAGAACCGAAAGCGGACGACGCAAAAGGCGACTCGAAAGAAGAACCGAAAGCGGACGACGCAAAAGGCGACTCGAAAGAAGAACCGAAAGCGTCAAGTCCAAAGAAATCGGACGGAAAGGCGACGAGCGCCAAGTCGGGCAAAGTCACTCTCAAATCGAAGAAGTAACGTCCGCCTCTAACTAACGCGCCAAATGAAAGCCGCCCGAGCGATCGGACGGCTTTTTTGTTTCGCGGCCGCGAGCGGAAAATGGGCGAAACGTCTCCCTTAGATATGTAGGGAGATCTCAAAAAATTCCCCAAAAGTACATTGACGTCAATTGAAGCAAGAGATAAAATGAACTCTCTGGTTGAGGCAGATTTGTGCGGGCTGTTTTTTCTGAACAGATCCCGACGGTTTAGCTCTCAGGCTTTGATGGCAGTCGGCAAGTCACGCTACTTAGCCAATTATCAAAGCGCCTTTATTGAGAACAAGCCGCGCGTTAGCCGCGTCAAACGCCGCTGATCGCTAAGCGATGAATAAGGTTGGCTTTGAGTATTCTTTCAGCAGGTCTCGTTTTGTAATGAGAAATTCTGTGCGTCTCTAACAGTCAAGACCGACTGCTTTAATATGAAAGGTGTGTTACAGTGGAAAACGGAACTTATTCCAAGGACTTGACGGAACCCCTTGCCCCTACTGCGGATTCCATCGTCCCTACGACCGTTGACGCTGCGGCGGATAACGGAGATTATTCTACGGAAATCGCCGACGCAATTAGCAAATTCCTTGCCGAAGACGATTGGCGCTTCTCTTTTGACGGACAGAAAGGGAGATTCAATTTCTCCGTCAGCATTGCTGCCGCAATTAAAAAAATCATTTACGACATACTCGTTCATGAGGACTCCTTTACCGTCTACGCGGCGTCCCCAATTGGGCCGGATGAAAAAGACAGAGAGCAGATGACGACGGCGATGGAATTCATTTGCCGCGCCAATTATGGGCTTAGAAACGGAAATTTCGAACTCGATTTGAACGACGGAGAAATTCGTTACAAGAGTTTTGTCGACTGCGAAGGCGCTTCGCCCAGCAGGGAGATCGTTAAGAACAGCATCTACGTACCCGCCGCAATGTTCAAGCGTTACAGCGAAGGAATTACCTCGATTCTTTACAAAAACGCGACCGCGAAGGAAGCTATCGAGAAATGTGAATCCAACTCGTAATGCAAGTTTTTGAGAATTAACTGGGACGCGTTGGCCGGCGACGCCGGCCCTAACCTATTATTGAATATTCATTTCTGGACGTCCGATTAAATTCTGCGGAAAGATTGCTTTGAACGCGCCGCCGGTCCGAAATCGGTTCGGACCGGCGGCGCGTTCTCATCTCAGTTTGCGTACGAATCGTGAGAATTCGACGCCGAATTCGTGAATATCGCCAAAACACTCTTGGAAATCGTCTAGCCGTTCCTGCGGCGGATATTCGGAAAACGGACGTTTCTTCGCAATCTTCTCAAGGTAACGCGCAAGCTCTTTCGGGCGTTTGCGACAGCAATAGAAGAACATCGCCCAGGAGGCGGCGTATCCGGCGGAATCAAGCCGTTCGGCAAATGCGTCGGACACAAGTATTTCGTCGAGTATCTCGCAGTTCGGATGATTCGACGCGTATTTGCGGAATTCGTTAAGTCTGTTCGTGTTCACGGGAAAGACGTTTCGGAACCGCCAGCCCAAAGGCGCTTCGGACGTCGTCTGCTCGAAAGTCGTCGCCATACCCTCGACGACCCAGTCGGGCGCGCGAAAGTCGGGCGAAAAGAGCCCGTAGTTATAGCAGAGCTGGTGCGTCGCTTCGTGCACAATTGTACTCGTATTCGCGTCGGCGAAGTCCCGCTGTTTAATAGCGTGCGCTTCTTCATTAATCCGTTTGCGCGAATACTGCCGGATCTCGTCCGTCGGCGAGGCGAGATCGGAACGTGTCGACTCCACGCCCGTTCGGTCGTAGATTATAGAGCGGTTCAGCCGCTGCGTATAAAACCCCGTCGGTTTGTTCTCCTGCGCCAGATAGGCGGGACCGCGCAGCTCGACCGCGTACGCGTCGAATTCCTCGCGCGTCGCAAAGATAACGACGACCATCGGTTCCGAAAGTTCGTCGACCTCCAAACCGATCTTTTCGACGAACTTGTCAAACGCCTTCGCCACCTCGTTGAGAAGCGCGGAAATCCATTCGACGTAACCGTCGGAAACGTCGTAAACAAAAAGAAAACGCTCGGTCCGTTTAACGCGCGTCTTTGAAGAAAAGCCGGCCTTTTCCAGAAACGCGTCCAGTTCCGTTCGCAATTCTTTCGACCGCGCTTCAATAAAGCTCTCGTCCCAAGCGGCCTTTTGGGGCTCGGCTCTATCGGAAGACTGCGCGGCCGCGGGCAGGGCGAACGCCAGACACAGCGCGAAAGTGGCCGCCGCGAACGCGACGCGTCCCAAACGCGTAAAAAAGCGATCTCGTTCAGACATGAAAATCCGGCTGTCTATCAATGAAAGAAAACGTCATTGCACGTCGGGAAAAAGCTCTTTGAGTTTCCGGTCGAGTTCGCTCCCCAGCCATTGAATCTGCTTTCCGTCCGGGCCGGTTTCGACAATCTTCCGCCCGTCCTTACCGACAAGAATCGCCGCCGGAACTTTAAATACGGCATAGCGTTCCGCCATATCTTCATAGGCGTCGTCGCCCTGCTTGGCGACGGTCGGCCACTCGATCTTGTTCGCCGCGACAAAATCTTTAACCGGCGCCATATCGTCGTCGAGCGAATAGCCGACGATCTCCAGGCCCGCGCCGTGATATTTCGAGTAGACTTCCGTCAACTTCGTCGCTTCCGCCTTGGCGTCGCCGCTCCACGTCGCCCAGAAGAAAACGAGCGCGTACTTGCCCGAATACCGCGACCAATCAAACTTGCCGCCGTCAAGCAAAAGTCCCTCGATTTCAATCTTCGGCTGCTCCGCCGGCTTGGGAGGTTCCGCAGGCTTAGGCTGTTCCGTAGGTTTAGGCGTTTCCGTTTGACTCGCGGACTTCGGGACGCTTTCCTCTTTGGGACTCTCTTTACGCCGTTCCGGCTCCTTCTTTTCAGAAGCCTTGTTTTTGCCGTTTCCGCCGGCGGCGGCCTTTATCGGCGGTACTTTGGCGTTCGAAGCGCTCTTCTCTTCCCGGTTTCCGGCCTTTTCCGGAACCTCTTTGCCGTCGGTTTCGGCGTTTTCCGCGTTTTCACCCTTCCCGTCCGACGGCTTCTTATCGCCGGACGCGGCCTTTTCGTCTTTCTTGCCGTCCGTCTTTTTGCCGTCTTTCTCTTCCTCTTTAATCGCCTGCGGCATAAAGGAATCGGGATCCTTTTCGAGCTGATCGACAAAGGCGCGCACTTCTTCCCAGAGTTTATCCCAGTCGTTGGTAAAGCAATATTCAAACTCTTCGACGCGTTCGTTAATCGAATAAGAAGATCTCTTTTGAACCGCCGTTCCGTAGAGATAACGCGCAAGCCGATCCGGATGCTTCTTATAGAGATAGGAGAAAAGAGCCCACGACAGCTCGTATGAGCCCGGCACGTCGGGGTTGACCTTTTCGTTGGAAACGACCTTGCGCAGCGGATTTGCGTCCTGCTGAACCTTAACGTACTCCTGAAATTCCCGAATCCGGCGCTTATTGGGGCCGAAGTCGACCGTTACGTTCCAGCCGCCGTCTTTAACCTCGCCGACCGGCGCCTCGAAGAGCATGGCCAATCCTTCGACCGCCCAGCTGGGATTCTGGCCCGATCGGTTAAACAGACCGCGGTTAAACGAAACCTGATGCGCCGTTTCGTGAACGATCGTCGTCATGGTTCCTTCGCCGTCCGGCTGCGCCAAAATACTTTTGGTAAATTCGCCAAGATCAAACTTTTTCGTTTTATCGACCGTCTTTTCACGCTCTGTCTGCGTGCGGTCGTACGACGCGGCGCGGTTGTTCCCTGAGCTGTAGAACCCAACCGGTTTATTCTTCATACTTGGAAATTCGGAAAACGTCTTTTGCGCGTACGATTCATAATCCTCTTTGTTTGTAAAGAGAAGAACGATCATCGGATCTTCAAGTTCGGTCATGCCGACGCCAAGATAGTCGGCGAAATGCTCGTAAACGTTCTCGACGCGTTCGCACAGGAGCGCGACCCAAGAGGCGTATTCTTCCGACGTGTCGTAGATATAGATAAAATGTTCCGTTACGCCGAACTTCGCGTTCGGACCGAACTCCGCGAGCAGCTTCTCAACCGTCTCGTCGAGCGATTCTTTCGGTTTGACTTCTTCCTGAGGCGCGATATTTTGAAACCCAGGAATCTCCATACCGGCAAACCGTGCGAACGGATCGGGAACGCTCGGAACGTTCGGAAACTGCGGAAAATTGACCGTCGGAATCGACGGAATCCGCGGCAGGAGATTCTCGGGAATCGGCAACTGACCAAAAACCTGCCCCACGCTCAGCGCGATATAAACAACGGCTAGCAAATACGACGCGCGCATGATCTGTCCTGATTATTTCGCCCTATCAAGAGACAAAACGGCCTAAACATCGACTTAACGTTCTTCTGTACACGGAACGCGCCGCACGAATCAAAGACGTCTGACGAACCGTACAAGACTTTCGGTCAATTTTTCCCAATCGTCGCCAAAATGCTTTTCAAAATCGGCGACGCGGTCTTCGGGAGAATAGACAGAAAACGGAGGACGGCTCGTCACGTCTTTAATATAGGCGGCAAGCTCTTTCGGACGCTTCTTATAGAGATAATAGAAGAGCGCCCACGAAAGCGCGTAGGAACCTTGCGGATCGGCCATGAATTTCTCTTCGCGCACCAGTTCGCGAAGCGGATCTTTTTGCGCCGTACGGCTTGCGAACTCGTTAAAGAGCCTTAGCTGACGCTCGTTCGTTCGAAACGTCCCACGATATCCCCAACCGCCCTGCGACGCTTTGCCGTTGGGCGTCTCAAAGACGAGCGACAGTCCTTCGACCGCCCAGAGCGCCATCGGCCCGGTGCGGTGGAAGAGTCCGCGATTGAAAGCGATCTGATGCGTCGCCTCGTGAACGATCGTCGCGACGTTGAACGCGGCGTTCGGGCGCGAAAGAAACTCTTTCGTCTCCAGATACGTGCGCCGTCGGCGCGTCGGCGCGTACTCGGTCCCTTCCGTTTCCGAGAGATCGTAAAGCGCGACCCGATTCGTTTCCATATTGTAATAGGCGGCTATCGACTCGGGGACCGGCGTTTCTTTCGCCGCGTAACGGACAAATTCGCTCTTCGTTGCAAAAATAACGACGACCATGGGCTCGACGCGGTCTGTGAGTTCATACCCATTGTGCGAAGCGTATTCGGCAAATCCGTCGGTAAGACTGTCGAAAAGGCGCATGCACCATTCGGCGTATCCGTCGGACGAGTCGTAAACGAAAATATAGCCGTCGGAGACCTTCGTCGAAAAACCGTCGCCAAACTCTTCGAGCAGGCTCTTCTGCATCTTTTCGCGCAGTTCGCCGAGCGTCGTATCCGGACCGTCCTCGATCGACTCGAGCGCGTCGCCGGGAACAATGCGTAAAACGCCAAATTCGTCTTCAAGAATATATCTTCCGCCCGACTTAGTGCGGTAATCGGCAATTTCACGGCCGACAAATTCGTGCGGGACGTCGGGACCTTTCCCTTCCCATGGAAGCGGCGCCAGCAACGCTCTGTTCCGCCCCAGCGACGCGTCCTGTTTGAGCACAAAGCGTTTGCGGCCGCTTATAACCACGTCGGACTTGTCCTTGCGCGATTTAACCGAACTCGCGGACGTTTTCTTATCGGAGCCGTCCTTTTGCGAGTCTTTTTCCGCTTTCGCGCCGCCGTCGGCGTCGGCCTTCGCGGCAGCGGGCGAACTTTCCGCAGTCGCCGCGCCGTCCTGCGCGTAAGCAAAGAAAGGCGACGGCGCCAAGAGCAAGCATACGACCGCCAAACCGCCAGTAAGCGACGTTCTTTTCATTTCTCTACCCTTCCGTTTCAAGCAGTCAGCGCCCTCTGCGCGTCCGCGCGAACGCGCTCTATTTATGATACCTTGACGCGGGCCAAAGTTCAAGCGTTTGGCGTCGGCGCGCCCGAAAAAAGGGCGAAAAGCGGACAAACGTCAGCGGTTCCGCCTGCGACGTTTAAGAGCCGTCCGCGCGCGCCGCGCCGACGCTCAAAATCGGCTCGCGCTCTTGAGAGCCGCCTTAAAATGCTTAAAATGGAAAGCGGGCGCGATGCGCGCTTCGGTTTTTACGGAACAGGAGAAACGTCAATGTGCGGTATTTGCGGAGCCGTGTGGACTTCGGCGCGAAAAGAAATCGACCAGCAGACGCTCGATCGCGCGACCGACACGCTCATTAAGCGCGGCCCCGACGATCGCGGCTCGATTCGCGTTCCCATGACGCCTGGCGTTCCGATTCAAGAGCGCGGCGT
>CAMNJU010000107.1 GCA_946541595.1 uncultured Planctomycetales bacterium | reverse complement strand
CGCGCGGCGACTTCGACGGCGCAGTGCGGCGACTCTTCCAGACGGAGCGTAACCGTATACGCGTCAATATCGTAAGCGAGTACGCCGAGCGCGTCCAATTCGCGCGTAAATTCGTCGAGCAGCTGGTAGGCGATCTCTTCGGTCGAGACGTTCGACGCGTCGAGCCAGCGAATCGCGTTCGTCGGGAAGACGTACTCCAGCTTCGGCGCGACTTCGTACAGAATACGCGTTTTATCCCCGTTCGTCGCGTAACTTACGCCGCGAGCCGTTCGCGCAAGCGCCAAGTCGTGATTCCATGAACCGGTTATTTTGCGCAGCGCGCGCGACGCGGCGAGGAAATCGACGACGCAGCCCGACTCGTCGAGCGGCCCTTCGATACGGACGCTTACTTTAAAATCGTGTCCGTGAATCGGTTCCGCGGCCCAGACCGTCGCGCCTTTATCGTTCTCAATGGGGAACGTGAGAAAGTGCGAGGCGTTGAACGTAAACGAAGGATCGTCGAGAACGACGGTAAAACGGACGTCGGAACGAGCTAACATCGCAATCCTCCTATAAAAAGACTGCGGCGCGCTCTATGCAAGAGCGCCGCAGTCTGGCGGCAGTTTCGCGTCCGGCGCGGATTCGCCGGGCGCCGTACTTTAATCAGTTGGCGAGCTGACTCTGAATCGTATCGTAGTAATCCTTCGTCAGATAGAGCACTTCGTCGAGATAGTAATCCCGAACGACGCCCCCTTCGCCGTTAACGACGTCCTGAAGCTTGTCCGTTTCCTCTTTATTCGCGTTGAGCTTGTCAAGCTCGGCGAAATACTTGTCGCGGTTCAACGGAGTTTCCTTACGAAGAACGCTGTCTTTATAGAGCTGAATCTTCTCAATCTCTTCCTGGAATTCTTTCGAGGCGGCGACGCGCGCTTGCGACTTTTCGGCGACCGCCTTGACGATTTCAGGGGTCGCGTAACCGAACCGCGGATAGCTCGCGGGCGGAACCGCTTCAAAGGTCAGCGGATAATCGAGATCGGATTCGGCGATATCTTCGAGCACGCTCGTGAACTGCGGGAGCTGCACGTCGGACCGCACGCCCTGAAGCTGCGGAGATTCGCCGGCGGGGAGATAATAGCCCTGAATCGTAACTTTCATAGCGCCGAGATTCGAGGTCTCGCGGAGAAGATTGCCAAAGATCGCGCTGGCAAGCTCCATCATGCTCTGAACGGACCCTTTTCCGTGCGTCGTTTCGTCGCCGACGACGATCCCGCGGCCGTAATCTTTAATCGCGCCGGAGAAGATCTCGCTCGCGCTCGCGCTCAGACGCGACGTCATAATGACGAGCGGCTTCTTCCAGACGATCGACGGGTCAGGATCGGTCAGCGCGCGAGGACGGTCGCCAAATTCCGAAGGCTTCGTCTGAACGACCGCGCCCGTCTCAATAAAGAGCCCGGTGAGTTCGACCGCTTCCGGAAGGGAACCGCCCCCGTTGTAACGGATATCGACGACGCACGCGTCGACGTTCTGACGGTTGAAGTCTTCGAGAATCGCGCGAACGTCGGAGCTGGCGCTTCGGCCGCTCGAAAGGAGCTTCGCCTTCATATCAAGATAGAAACTCGGCAGATCGATAACGCCGATTTTCAGACTGGAAACGGCGTCGGTCGGGCGCTGTTCGGCCGCTTTTTCGTCTTTCGGATCGACGACGATCAGGGATCCGTCCGCGCGCTGATAGACTTCGTAAATCGCGGCCTGAGCGGCGGAATCTTCCAGATCGACCTTTTCGCGAACGATCGAAATCTGCTTGCGTTTGCCGTCTTGCGACACGACGTCGAGCCGGACGGTCGTCCCGCCCTTGCCGCGAATCTTATCGACGACGTCGGTGAGCTTCATATCGACGACGTCTTCCATGGGGCCGCTTTCGCCCTGGCCGACGCCGACAATCTTATCTTCAACCTTCAGCTCGCCCTGTTTCTCCGCCGGGCTCCCCTTCACAATGCGCTTAACGATCGTATAGCCGTCGTCCCACTGCAGCGTCGCGCCGATTCCCTCGAGATTCAATCCCATCATAATCGTAAAGTTCTCATAGGATTTCGGGGACATATAGGTCGTGTGCGGATCGTACGCGTTGGCGATCGCGGTGAGATAGATTTCGAGGACGTCGTCGTTGCTCGTCTGGCGCAGGCGCTTCTGAAGTGTGGAATAGCGGCGCATGAGCTTGGAGACGGGGTCGTCGGCGCGGCCGTCGAGGGTCTGCTCTTTAACGACTTCCTCGCCCTTCTCGGCGGCTTCTTTCTCTTTGTCGCGCTCTTCCGCCTCAAAGGTAAGGAGCTCGAACTTTACGCGCTTGCGCATACGGTCGGCCGCTTCCGCGTCGGTCGCCGGGTACTTGAGGAGCTTCTTATCGCGTTGGAACGTTTCGTCTTTGGTAAAGTCGAACTCGTTCTTTTCGAGGAGCGCGCGCGCGGTCGCGCAGCGTTCGTCGACGCGCTGCAGGAACCGGTTGTAAATCACATAGGCGGGCGTGAGATCGCCTTTTTTCGCGGACTGGGCCATCGTTCTGGCAAACGCGGCGTCAAATTCGTCGACGTCGCTCTGCATGAAGTAGATCTTGCTCGGATCGATCGCCTTGAGATAGAGCTCAAAGCCGCGCGTGGAAATGGATTCGTCGAACTTTTTGCGGGAGACGTGTCTCATTTCCAGCATTCTGCAGAAGTTGATCGAAATGTTCTTATCGCGGACCGTCTGTTTTAAAGCCTGGGGAGCTTCGGTCTGCTGGCCCGTCTGCGCCGCGTTGCAAGCCACGTTCAAAAAGAGCAGAAGGGAAAAGGCAAAGAGCGAACTTGACAGGAAGCGCTCCCGTCTGTCGGTAAAAGTTTTCATTCGACGTCCTTTAAAAGGAATAAAGTGTCTGGTAATATCGGCCGCGGCGCGCGAAATCGGCGGAAGGGGCCGCGACAGTAAGGTTGCCGGAACGCGCGCCGTGTGGCGCTCTTTTTTCAAAAAACGAGCGTTTTCAGGCGCGCAGAGCCTCTGCGAAAGAGCATACGGCGACCTGATATGGAGAATAACGTTTTTTTCTCCGGCGCGCAAGGCGACCCCGGTAAAAAAGAGCCGCGCCGCGCCTGAGAAAGGAACGCGCCCGGCGAACGGAAAAGGGGCGCGCTCCGAAATCGCGAACCGACGCGCGTCAGGAAGGATTGGACTCGGCGTTCGGCGCGTCGTCAAAGGCCTTGGAGACGAGTTCCGGATCGAGCTTCTTCGTAACGAGGCTCACCAGCGGCACGACAAAGAACGGCGCGATCATGGCGATCGAGGCGACGACCGGCGAGAGCCGTTTCGCCGACGCGGGGCTGTCCAGGAAGAAGAGCCCCCAGTAGAACCCGTTCGAGACGATAAGCCCGGTCGCCATGCCGGCGATCGCGCCCGCCTTCGTTACGCCGCGCCAGAACAGGCCGTAGACGTAAGGCGCGAGGAAGCCGCCCGCGACGACCGCCCACGTGAGCGACGTAAGCGCGACGATCCACGACGGATTGAACAGTGCGACGAGATACGCGCCGACGACGAAGAACGCGCAGCTCACGCGCAGTACGACGAGCGCCGTCTTCTCCGACGAGCGCGGCGCCATATAGCCGCGGAACACGTCGATACTGAACGCGGACGCGGACGTAAGCGCGAGCGAGCAGAGCGTCGACATGGACGCCGACAGCACGAGCAGAAGAACGATCGCCAGGAACCAAGACGGGAGCGTGTGAATGAGAACGCTCGGAACGAGCTGATTGACGTCGATCTTGCCGTCCGCGTTGAGCGTCGCGACGAGACTGTCCATCGGCATGAGGTGTGCGAACGCGCCGATCGAATAGGCGGCGACGCCGACCACGAGCGCGAACGCGAAGCACACGATCGAGCCCTTGAAGATCTGCCCTTCGTCTTTAATGGCGTAGTACTTCTGAACCATTTGGGGCATTCCCCAGGTCGCCATAGAGCTCATAAAGACGACGGACCAGAAGAGCCAGCCTGGCACAGGTTTGCCGCCAAGCCCGCCCTCGGCGACCGGCTGCTCCGCGATCGCCAGACGCCCGTTGAACATATCGGTCGCGTGACTGAACGCCGCGCCCATGCCGCCGTACTGACGCGCAAAGAAGAACGCGACGAACAGAACCATGGCGACCGCGCCCACGAACATAATCATGCCTTGCAGGAAGTCGATGCGCGCCGCCGCTTTATAGCCGCCGAAGACGAGATATACGCCCGTAACTGCGGTAATCGCCGTGAGCGCGACCTTCATGTCGATATGAAAAACCGCCTGAAAGAGATAGGTCAGCCCGCTGAATACGCCCGCAGAGTACGGAAGGAGGAAGACGAAGATGGCGAACGCGCCAACGAACTTCATGCCGTGCGAACCGTACCGCGCGAGAAAGAATTCCGGCATAGTCGACGCGTTGAGACGGCGCGTCATTTTGCGCGTCGCTTTTCCGAGGACGACCCACGCAAGCCAGCTCCCGAGAACGGCGTTCCCGACCCCGACCCAAAGCGACTTAAAGGAACATTGCCACCCGTACGTGCCCGCAAACCCGATAAAAACGACGGCGCTGAAATACGCCGCGCCGTATGAGATCGCGAGAACCCAGGGGCCAAGCGTGTGACCGGCAAGAAAGAAGTCGTCGACGCTCTTCGTTTTTTTCATTCCCCAAGCGGCGATTGCGAGAATCGTCAGAAAGAACAGACCGGTTACAACGAGCGGAAAAATCGGAGCCGATTGCGAAACTTCCGAAGCCGTTTCGGCGGCAAAAATGGAATACATTAAAGAGTCTTTCGCGCGTCATACGCGCCGTTTAAGGGCTGGAACATAAAAAGAGACCGAACGCGGTTCAGTCTCAAACGGAGGAAATCACTTTAAAATACGCACGATCTGCCGGTCTCCGGACACGCCTTCGACCGTCTCGATTTGAATCTTCTTTTCCGCAAGGAGCTGCAACGCTTCCGGATACGCTTTGAACTCCGCGTCGTACAGAACGCGGTCGCTGAGCGTGTCGGTCGTATCGTCTTCAAGGACGGGCACGACCTTCTGCAGAATGATCGGACCGTGATCGTATTCGTTGTCGACGAAGTGGACGGTGCATCCGGAGACCTTGACGCCCTGTCGGAGCGCGGCTTCGTGAACGCTGCGGCCGTAAAACCCTTTGCCGCAGAACGACGGAATGAGCGACGGATGGATATTGAGCACGCGGTTCTCGAAATCCTGCGGAATCCGGAGCTTCGAAAGATAGCCCGCCATAACGACGTAGCGCGCCATGGAGCGGCGGCATTTCGCAAAGACCGCCTCGCTAAACGACTCGATATCGGAATACTGCGAGCTTTCGACGACGTCCGTCGGTATGTTCTTCTTTTCGGCAAACTGGAGCCCGTAGCAGTTTTTGCTCCCGATAACCAAATTGATTTTGACGTCGAGCTCGTTCGCGTCGATCTTGTCGAGGATATTCCGCAACGTGCGGCCGCGACCTGAGATAAGAACTGCGATAGGCATTTTATCCGCCATGGGGAATCTCCTTATTGGATAGAGTCTTGTGATACGTCGGCGCCGCCAAGCGCCGCGCGGCGTTCGGCGGCTGTGTTAATCCGCGCTATTTGACCGCGACGTAGACCGCGACGTCGGCGCCGTCAATCTTAATCGCGGCGGGCTCGGCGCCCTCGATCGGCTCAAACGCGAGCTCGACGGCAAGGGTCTCGCCTTTGACGTAGTCGCCGTACTGAGTCGCCGCGGCGCGGATATCGTCGGATTCGGTTACAAGTCCGACGGCGATCCGGTCGACGTAGTCGCACTTGAGCTCCTTACGGCGATCCTGAATGCAGCGCACGAGTTCGCGCGCGCGCCCTTCCGCGAGCAGTTCGGGCGTGAGCTCGGTCGCGAGCACGACGACGCAGTTCGCGCCCTGCGCGGCCGCGAACCCCTCTTTCGCGAGGAGCCGGACCTGGACTTCGTCGGACGTGAGTTCGACCGTTTCGCCGCCGTCGACCGTAAGCGTAAGTTTTCCGGACGACGCGAGTTCCGCGTTGGCCGCCGCGCCGTCGACGCCTCCGAGCGCCTTCTTAACGGCCGGGAGCTTTTTGCCGAGTTTCGGACCGAGCTTCTTAAAGTCGGGCGCAACCGCGTACGAAACGTACATGTCGGCGCGTTCGGCGAAATGGACCGCCTTAACGTTCAACTCCTCTTCGATGAGCGCGGAATAGCCGGCGATTTCGGCGACAAGCGCGGGATCGGAGAGAACGACTTCGAGCGAAGAAAGGGGTTGGCGAACTTTGATCTTCGCGCCCATGCGCGCGTTGCGGCCGAGCGAGACGATCTCGCGAATCTGGGCCATGCGGCGCGAGAGCGCGGGATCGACCGCCGATTCGTCGGCGACCGGATAGTCGCACCAGTGGACGCTCGCGAGCGCGGCGCCGCCGAACCGTTCGGTCAGCAGCAGCCAGATCCGCTCCGACAGGAACGGCACGAACGGCGCGATGAGTTTCGAAAGGGTTATAAGCGCTTCAAAGAGCGTCCAGTACGCGTCGGCCTTCGAGGCGGTCTGCTCGCCGGACCAGAACCGGTCGCGGCTGCGGCGAACGTACCAGTTCGAGAGCGAATCGACGAATTCCGTGATCTTGCCGCACGCCGCGAAATGGTCGTACGCGGCGAGCCGCTCGTCGACGAATTTCACCGCCGCGTTGAGCTCGCCGAGAATCCAGCGGTCAAGTTCCGAGCGTTCGGCGATCGGGCGGTACGTCTTGCCGGTCGCGAGCGCCTTGGGCGTCAGCATGCCGCCGTCCGCCTTAACCGCTTCGGCGTCAATCTCTTGCTCCGGCGCAAACCCGTCGATGTTCTGATAGACGCTGAAGAAGGAAACGACGTTCCAGAGCCGGATCATGAATTCCGGCATACTGTCTTTGACGGCGTTCTCGCTGTAGACGATCGAGTTCCACGGCGCCTGATTCGCGAAGAAGTACCAGCGGAGCGCGTCCGCGCCGTACCGATCGAAAATCTCTTTCGGGAGTCGGTAGTTCTTGAGCGATTTCGACATCTTGCCGACCCGCTTGGAGAATTTTCCTTTTCCAAACGCTTCGAGCGCCTCTTTTTCACTCAGGCGGATGTCCGTCTTGTCGGCGTTGTTCTCGTACCATTCGGCGAGCATGAGCCCCAGAACGATGCAGCTCTTGAACGGCATGGGATACTTCATGTCAGGTTCGCCGCCGAAAAGGAGCGTCGAGATAGCGACCTGGGAATAGAACCAGCCGCGCGTCTGATCGATCGCTTCGCTAATGAAGTCGGCGGGAAAGTTCTGCTTGAACGTCTCGACAGAACCTTCTTTGTACGGATAGCCGAACTGCGCGAACGGCATCGAGCCGGAGTCGAACCAGCAGTCGATGACTTCGGTAACGCGGCGCATCTTTTTGCCCGGCGCTTTCGGGGAATCGTACGTTACCGCGTCGATATACGGCTTGTGCACTTTGAGATGTTCCCAAAGCTCGTCGTCCTTTTCGGACCATTCGGCGCCCTTCTCCGCCTTGGCGGCGTCGCGCGCGTTCGTCCAGACTTCGGTACCGGCGACGCCCGGCTTGGCGAGCAGCTCGTCGTACGATCCGATCGCTTCCTGATATCCAGTCTCTTCGCAGACCCATACGGGCAGCGGCGTGCCCCAGAACCGTTCGCGCGAGAGCGCCCAGTCGACGTTCCCGGCCAGGAAGTTCCCGAACCGGCCGTCTTTAATGTGTTCCGGCCGCCAGTTGATCTCCGCGTTGTTCGCGAGCATCTCGTCGACGAATTTCGTCGTTTTAACGAACCAGCTCTTGCGCGGATACTGAATGAGCGGATCGTTCGGGGCGCGCCAGCAGAACGGATATTCGTGCAGATACTGCTCAAGGAAGAGGAGCAGTCCGCGCTCTTTCAAATTGCGCGCGACGTCTTTGTCGCATTCCTTAACCCAGCGTCCCTCGAAGTCGGGCGCGTCGGCCGTGAATTTCCCGTTCGGAGCGACCGCGCAGATGAGCTCGGGGCCCTGACCGTCGACGAACCGTTCGCGCTGTTCCGTGAGCAAGTCAAAGTCGACCTCGCCGAACGCGGGCGCTTCGTGAACGAGCCCGGTCCCGGAATCGGTCGTAACAAAGAGCGCCGGGCACACGCGCCACGCGACGTATTCTTCGCCGCCCTCTTTGAGCGCGCCCTTCTTTTCGCCGAGCGTCTTATAGTAGTAGTCGAACGGCGGGATATAGCGTTTCCCGATAAGATCGGTTCCCTTGCAGGTAAAGAGGACTTCGGGCGCGCATTTCACTTTGCCCGCGACCTGATCGACGAGCGCCGTCGCGATGACGAGCGCGCGGTCGTCTTTCGTTCCGTCTTTCGCGACGAGCCGCACGACGGAGTAGTCGAGGTCCGGATGAACGGCCGCGAACTGATTGCTCGGGAGCGTCCACGGCGTCGTCGTCCAGACGAGGAGATCGACGCCGTTCCATTTCGGATCGTAACTCGGCTCGTCTTCACGGTTGAGGAGCGGGAACCGGACAAAGACGCTCGGATCGCCGACTTCGCGATAGCCCTGCCCGACTTCGCCCGCCGAAAGCGCCGTGCCCCCTTGAGCCCACCACCAGACAATCTTATAGCCCTGATAGAGCAGGCCGCGGTCGAAGAAGTTCTTGAGCGCGTACCAGACGCTTTCGACGTACGACTTGTGGTACGTCACGTACGCGTTTTTGAGATCGACCCAGAATCCGATACGCTCGGTGAGTTCTTCCCATTGCGACATATACCGGAAGACGTTGTCGATGCAGCGATGAACGAACGGCTCGATTCCGAACTTAACGATCTCTTCTTTCGAGTTTTCCGCAATGAGCCCCGCCGCGACGAGCTCTTTTCCGACTTCGACTTCGACCGGCAGACCGTGCGTGTCCCAACCGGCTTTCCGTTCGCAGACGTAGCCCTTCATAGTCGCGTAGCGAGGATAGAGGTCTTTAATCGCGCGCGTGAGGCAGTGGCCCGGATGCGGCACCCCGTTCGCCGTCGGAGGCCCTTCGTAGAACACAAAGGAACCTTTATTGTCGGCCCGGCGGCGGCGAAGCGATTCCTGATACACGTTGAGATCGCGCCAACGGCGAATAATCAGCTCTTCATTCTGAGGAAAATTAGCGCCCTGACTGGAATCCGCGCCGCTCAACGGCGCCTCGTTGGAAAAAGATTGTTCGTCCGACATATTTAATTCACTCTCAAATGTTCGCGCACGCGCGCCGAACTACGCGTCGGCGCTTTTAAGAAACGCGCTCCGTGCAATTTTACCTGTTTTCCCGTTATATGACAAGGGGCGGGCTTCTCTTTTGACGCGCGCGGCGGCCGACTTTTCCCGCGTTCGGACGCGCTCGAAAGCGCCGCCGCGGAACCGGCCTGAAATTCCGATATTTTTACGCGCGCGCTTGACGGCGGCGCGCTCTTCAGGGTAAACTTGATACGTAGAAACCGCGGTCGTTTTCGCGCCGTTTCCGGAACGGCCGCGCCCGCGAAACCGGCCCCGCGCCGGCAAACGCGAAAGGGATCCCGCTCATGAAGGTATGCGTCGTCGGAACAGGGAACGTCGGGAGCGCGTACGCGGCCTGGCTCGCTCGGGCGGGCTGCGGCGTGGCGCTCCTCAAGACGACGTCGGAGCCCTCGCCTCATTTCGACGCGGTCCGCGCGCGCGGCGGCGTCCTTCTGCGCGATCTCGACGGCTCGGAGACCTTCGCGCCCCTGCGGCTCGTTACGCGCAAGCCCGGCGCCGCGCTCGGAACGGCCCTCGACGCGGTCGTCGTCGCGACGCAGACGCACGCGCACGAAGCGCTCGCCGCGCTGTGCGCTCAGAATCTTCTGCGCGCGAAGCTCGTTCTCGTTACGCCCGGCTATCTCGGAAGCGTCTATTTCCGGCGCGCGCTCAGAACAAGCGCCGACGCCGTCGCGGAAGGAGAGTCGCCCGCGTTCGACGCCAGAATTGAAGAGCCGGGCGCGGTTCGAATTTACTTTCGGAACGTGCGCAACGCGCTCGCGTTCCTCCCGCGCAGCCGCCGCGACGCGGGTCTTGAAGTCGCGGAACGGCTCGTCGGCACGTACCGTTATTCGCGCGAAAGCGTTCTCGAATCGGCGCTCTGTAATCCGAATCTGATTCTGCATACGGTCGGCTGCGTCGCGTCGGCGGCGCGCATCGAGCGCGCGCAAGGCGCGTTCCGTATGTACGAGGAGGGCTTTACGCCCGCGGTTTGGCGCGCCGTCGAACGGCTCGACGCGGAAAGAATGCGCGTTCTCAGCGCGTTCGGCTGCGTGCCCACGCCCTATCTTTCGGCGTGTCAGTTCCGCAACGGCGACGACTTATCGGGCGATTCGCTCGAAACGTTCCGGCGCTACGGTCGCGAGAACGGACCGTCGGGCCCAAGTTCGCTCGACTCCCGCTATCTGACCGAAGACGTTCCCGTCGGCCTCGGGCTGCTCCGTTCGCTCGGCCGTGCGTCCGGCGTCGCGACCCCGCTTGCGGACGCGCTCTTCGAACTTGCCGGCGCGCTGCTCGGGCGCGATTTTCAGCCGCAGGCGCGCACGCTCGAACGGCTCGGATTCGAGTCCGCCGACGCCCTGCGCGCGTTTTTGCGCGAAAACTGACCGACGCTATTCCTCCAACGTTTCCCCTAACAGACAAAGGTCCCGCCATGACGCGCGACGAAGCGCAACAGAAAATTAAAGAACTCAGCGAAGAAATTCGACGCTGCGACCGACTCTATTTCGTCGAGAACGCGCCGGACGTCGCCGACCACGAGTACGACTATCTCGTTAAGGAGCTCAAACGCCTGGAGCGGGAGTTCCCAGAACTCGTTCTGCCAACGAGCCCGACACAGCGCGTCGGAGAGAAGCTCGAAGGAAAAGCGGAAGTCGTGCGCCACGACGTCCCAATGCTCTCGATTGAGAACGTCTATAACGAAGGGGAGCTGCGCGAATTCGTCGCCGCCGCGCAGAAGAAGACCGACAAGCCCCTCGCATGGGTCTGCGAGCTCAAGATCGACGGGATCGCCGCGTCCCTCCATTACGAAAACCGCGAGCTCGTTCGCGCGCTCACGCGCGGCGACGGGACATTTGGCGAAGATATTACCGCGAACGTGCGCACGATTCGCGACGTGCCGCTCACGCTCCCCGAAGGCGCGCCCGACAGGCTCGAAGTGCGCGGCGAAATCTATATGACGAACGACAATCTCGCGCGCATTAACAATATGGAGTACGAAAGAGCGCGCGCCGCCGGCAGGGAGTTCAAGCCGTACGCGAATCCGCGCAATCTTGCGTCGGGAACGATTAAGCAGCGCGACCCCGCCGTCTGCGCCGAGCGCCGGCTCCAGTTCTTCGCGCACTCGACCGGCACGGACCCCGGCGCCGTCGCTCCGACCCACTTTGAGTTCATGCGCAAGCTGCGCGAATACGGGTTCTCGACCGCGCCGCTCATTAACCGGCTCCCGAATTTCGAAGAGGCGCTCGCGTACGTCCATGAAATGCAGGAGCGGCTCCACGAGCTTGACTTTGAAGTCGACGGGATCGTTATGAAGGTCGACGACTTCAAGACGCGCGAGGAGATCGGCGCGACGTCAAAATTCCCAAGGTGGATTATCGCCTGCAAATTCGAGAAATACGAAGCGCAGACGAAAGTTAACGATATCGTCATACAGATCGGCAAGTCGGGCGTCGCCACGCCGGTCGCCGAACTGGAACCGGTCGAAATCGCGGGCACGACCGTCGCGCGCGCAACCCTGCACAACGCCGAAGAGATCGCGCGCAAAGACGTGCGCGTCGGCGACGCGGTCGTCGTCGAGAAGGCCGGCAAGATCATACCGCACGTCGTGCGCGTCGAAACGTATCTTCGGTCCGAAACCGATCCGCCGAAGCCGTTCGAGTTTCCCGCCGTATGCCCGAGCTGCGGCGCGCCGCTAAAAAAAGACGCCGATACCGTCTTCATTCGCTGCGTCAATCCCGAATGCCCCGCTCAGTTCCGCGAACGGCTCGCATACTTCGCGTCGAAAGAGGCGATGGATATCGACGGAGTCGGTCCGTCGCTCGTCGAG
>CAMNJU010000106.1 GCA_946541595.1 uncultured Planctomycetales bacterium | reverse complement strand
GATTGTTGCGAGCAACGAACTCGGTTCTTCTCCGGCGACGACGCTGACGGTCTATACTGCGGCCGTGCCCGCCGCGCCGACTAATCTTGTCCTTGGCGACTATGCCGATCATTCGGTTACGTTGTATTGGGATTCCGTCGACGCAGCAGACGGATATCGTCTTTACGTAATGACCGACTCTGGTTGGATGCAATTCGGTCCTGATCTGGATGCGAGCTCCAATTACGTCGTTATCAACGACTTGGAAGATTTTGATTCCTATCTCGTGTGCGTCGCGGCGTTTAATAACGAAGGCGAATCTGCTAAATCGCAGTCGGTTATTATTGACACGACCCTTGCTCCCGCCGCGCCTGAAAACGTCGGGTTTGAATTCGGTCCAAGCGAGTCGTATCAAGGCGACGGCCTCGCGACGCTTGTTTGGGATTCAGTTGATCACGCGGAAGCTTATGTTGTACAGCAGAAGGTCGACGGCGAGTGGGCTACGGTCGCTACCGTTACTGAAACTTCGTTGAATTTGACAGGTCTCGAAAACTTCCAGGTTTACGAATATCAGGTTGCCGCCGTCGCGTACCGCGGATCTGAAGGACTTTACTCTGATTTCGTCGCCGCGCAGCTCAATACAGCTTGGATTCCCGAAGGCGATATTACCGTTGTGGCAAGCGAGTACGACTACGACGCCAATACGGCGACGCTCACTTGGAACTCCGTCGATCACGCCGACGATTACCGTGTCGATCAACTTGTTAGCGGAGAGTGGATTTCTGTCGCTGCGGTTACGGATACCGAATATGTGCTGTCGCTTTCCGACAATACGGAATATACGTTCCGAGTTGTTGCGAAAAACGAGGTTGGCGACGGCTCTTCCGATTCTGTTACCTTCTTTACCTTCGCTCCGCCTGCCGCTCCGATAGACGCTGCGTTTGGCGAGTATGTGCCCGAGACTGGCAAGGCGACGATGACGTGGTCTGCCGTCGCGTATGCCGAATGGTACGAAGTCCGTTATCAAGTGGAAGGCGAATGGGTTGTCATTCAGCGCGACGTTACGAACTTTACGGCCGAAGGTTTGGAACAAGATACGGAATATGTCTACGAAGTTCGCGCCTGCAACTTTATTGGCACGACTTCCGTCGAAGGCTATTCCGACTGGGTTACGGTCGTTCTCGATACTCATCCGGAAATCGCTCCGAACGCTCCTTCCGATCTCGCAGTTGTCGGGTATGACGAGGCGACGTCTTCCGCGACCCTCACTTGGACCGACAATTCAAGGAACGAAGACAGGTTTGTCATTCAACGCAGCTTCGACGGCGAAACGTGGACCGATCTGGCGTATCTTGCCGCTAACGTGACGAGTTGCAATATCACGTCGCTCCAGCGCGGCGTTACGTACAAGTACCGCATTTGCGCGGAGAATCAGTACGGCGCGTCCGACTGGGTCGAAGTGGAATATACGGTTCCGACCGGCGTGCCCGCCGCTCCTTCCAACGTAACGTTCTCGGAATACGACGAAGAGACGCGTTCCTTCGTCATGAGCTGGAACGATAATTCCACCAACGAGCTGTATTTCAAGATCGAGTATTCTCTTGACGGCGCGGATTGGAGCGGTTCTTACACCGTCGGCGCGAACGAGACGGCGCTTACGCTTTCGAACTTGATTGAAGGAAAGGTTTATCATTTCCGCGTTTCCGCCTGGAATTCGTTTGGCGTTTCCGATTATGCATACGGGGAATACGAAGTTCCGATTGACGGGAAGACACGTCCTGCCGCGCCGTCCGATATTGTTTTCGGCGACTACGATTACAGTACTAATACCGTGCAGATGTCTTGGACCGATAACGCGGACAACGAAGACGGATTTATCGTCGAATTCAGTTTCGACGGAGAAACTTGGCGCACGGGTGGTAAAACTGCCGCTAACGTGACAACCAGAACTGCGACGGGCATGTTTGCCGGCCGTACGTACTACTTCCGCGTCGCCGCGACCAACGTTGCCGGTCAGTCCGCTTGGGCGTATAGCGATAAGTTTATTGCCCAAACGACGTTGCCCACGCCGGAAAACTTTGTTGTTCACGAGGAAACGTATTCTGAAGGAACCGTGCTTACTTCTTGGACGTACGGCAAAGAACTTGACGCAGAAGACGGCGGATTTGTCGTTCAGTACTCCGTAGACGGTTCGACTTGGAAGCATGCGAGTTATACCGGTTATAACGTTACCGAACGCACCGCGTGGAAGATGGAACCGGGCCGTACGTACTACTTCCGTGTCGCCGCGTTCGAAGGCGCGGTTTACTCCGATTGGCTTTATAGTTCCCCGTATACCGCTCCGTCGAACGTTCCGACAGCTCCTTCCGACCTTACCGTTGACTTCCATAACGATACGGCTGTTCTGGAATGGATCGATCATTCTGAACTTGAAGTTGGATTCAACGTTCAGTACTCGATCGACAACGGCGAGACGTGGATCTCCGCAGGCAATACCGCGAAGGATATTTCCACGAAGACGATTACTTCTCTCCGTTGGGGCGGCGAATATCAGTTCCGCGTACGCGCTTACAATTATCATGGCGCCTCCGATTGGATCGTTGCGTCTGCGACTTCCGAACATTCAGAAAATGTTCCGAACGCGCCGACAGACGTTACCTTTGGCGCGTATAACGCGTTGGCGAAAACGCTCGAAATGTCCTGGACCGATAATTCCAATAACGAAAGTGGATTTACTGTCCAGTACTCGTACGATGGAGGTAAGACATGGTACTTTGCCGGCGGTTACGGTGAAAACGTTACTACACGATTGGCGACCGGACTTGTCTCTGGCCGTACGTATCAGTTCCGCGTTTGCTCGTATAACGCCGATGGCGCGTCCGATTGGGCGTACAGTGAAGAGTTTGCCGCGACTGCGTCTGATCAGATTCCTGCAGCTCCGACCGGTTTGACGGCGACTCTCGACGCCGACACGAAGACCGTCGAATTGCTGTGGACGGATAATTCGTCTAACGAAGCGGGATTCAAGGTGGAAGCGAGTGTTGACGGTTCCGCTTGGACTGAGCGCGCGTCGGTAGCCGCAAACGAAACCTCGTGTCTTATTTCTGACTTGGTTGCCGGTCACGACTATGCGTTCCGTGTTTCCGCATATAGCGACGCTGGAACTTCGGCTGTTTCAAATGAAGCGGCTGTCGCCGTACCGTCCGAAGCCGGGATTGCCGCTCCTGTAATCGAGGACTATACGTATTCGTCCACTCGCCGTCGACTCACGCTGACGTGGGCCGCCGTTGACGCAGCCGCCTCTTATGAGGTTCAGTATCAGGTAGACGACTCGGTTTGGATCGGTTTGACCGCCGGAGGAACGTCCGCAACGCTTAGCGGCGCGACATACGGAAAAACGTATAATTTCCGCGTGCGAGCTGTTTCGAACGACGGCGACGTTTCTGACTGGTCCGAGGGGTGGTATAACACGGCGACGAACGAAACAAGTCTTTCCAGCGCCTTGCTTGACGCTGCTCAAGAGGCTGAAATTGGCGATTCGATTGACCTGATTTCGAACGGGCTTTTGGCCGCTGACGTCGACTCGTTCTTCAAAGATTTCTTTGAAGAGGAATTTTGATTTAAGCAACCGGATTTTTCCCGGATAGTTTAGGAAAGCGCTCTAATAAGAGGGGAAACGTTTATCGACGTTTCCCCTTTTTCTTTTGGTTTACACAGTCTCTGTTTGCGATTTTGGTTTTTCTTTTCTAATAGCCGCTGGATTAATAATCGTTCGACTGTTTACGGAGTGTATATGGCGCTTTCCTTGTTAAAGGCGTGAACGGTATAATCGCTCAATTAAAAGAGACGTTGTTTTTTACGAGAAAAGGTTAAAAACTATCGGTATTCTATAGCAGACAATTGAGGGGGTATATAATAATGATTTGCCAGATGTTTTTTAGTACTTATCAAAAAGACCCTATAGGGTACTTTTTAAAAAGAGTAATTAATGAAAGATTAAATTTGGAGAATGTCACATTTACATAGAATGTCTATAACTTCGGGGGTATTGCCTCGCGAGTGTGTCAAGTTCCCAATAATATCCAATGGTATATTCTTCTTCATGGGATACACGGTATAGAAGTCCGTATTTGGTAGACTGCTTTCGGGAAGGCTCTTGATTTGTTACGATAATCGCATACAATACGCCGGCGGTTGATTATGAGGATAGACGGGGACTGAAGTCTTTATATTCGAAAAACGAATATGTGATTAGGGAACTTTCAGTGGGAAAGCTGACGTGTGATGAAGGAAGTTCCTAGGGCAACTGGGGCGCCTGTTGTCATACAATCTCAGCGTCTGCAGATAGAACCTTTCTTTCAGCCCTGTCAGATACAAAGGCGAATCGTTCTATCCTTTAGTTGAAGCCGTATTATTTTGAGAACAGTCGGATACTTTTTATAGTGGGAACGGCGCTTATTGTATGGAAGATTGTAAATCAGTTTCCGGATTAACAGAAGACGCTCGGAGCAGGGCGATTGTAAAAACCAGCGTCGTTGGGATTCTAACAAATGTTCTCCTTGCCGCTTTCAAAGCGATAATTGGTCTAGGTTCCCACTCGATAGCTGTGACTTTGGATGCGGTGAACAATCTGTCAGACGCGCTCTCCTCTATTGTAACGATTGTTGGGACTAAACTGGCGAGTAAGAATCCGGATAAAGAACATCCCCTTGGACACGGTCGGATTGAGTATCTTAGCGCCATGATAGTGACCGGTATTGTCCTTTATGCCGGCGTTGCCTCAGTTGTGAAATCGGTAGAGAAGATTGTTTATCCTGAGGAACCGTCCTATAACTTTGTCGCTTTGGCGATTATAGCGCTGGCTGTTGTTGTGAAGCTTGTGCTTGGCCGGTATGTGAAGGCGCAGGGAAAAAGAGTTAATTCTGTCGCGTTGGCGGCCTCCGGTTCAGACGCTACGTTTGACGCTCTTTTATCACTGTCTGTCTTGCTATCCGCAATTTTTTTTACGCTAACAGGCGTTTCGCTGGAGGCTTATGTTGGGATCTTGATTTCCGGTTTTATTATTAAAGCGGGAGTTGAGATGATGAATGAAACTTTGAATGAGATTTTGGGAGCTAGAGCAGATAAAGAAACCGTTGATCGGGTCAAACGTATCCTGGCGGAAGAACCGGCGACGCGGGGCGCGTTCGATCTTTTTATGTATAATTATGGTCCGGATAAATATTACGCTTCAGTTCATTTGGAACTTCCCGATACAATGACCGTAAGAGAAGTAGACCAACTGTCCAGAAGCATGGAAACAAAAGTATATAAGGAAACAGGGGTCATACTAACGGGCATCGGCGTTTATGCCTATAATACAGAAAATGAAGAAGCTGTGCGAATTCAAAACGACGTGCGTGAAAGGACCTTGGCTCATGATTGGGCTGTTCAATTTCACGGCTTTTACATTGACGTTGAGAAAAAAGATATGCGGTTTGACGTAGTGATGAGTTTCGACGTCAAACCAAGCGACGGGGTGAGAATTATACACGACGAGATCTTGAAGGAGTATCCTGATTATACGATCCAGATTACTCCTGACGTGGATATTTCCGTTTCTGACTAGCTAACTCGACCCACAGTGAGGTGAGAGAAACCGTTTATAGGAAAGTACATTGGATTTTTAAACATATCCTTTATAATAGTCGTTGGCGGGAGCGTTTGTCCTGATAGCCTTCCTTAGTATGTTTGGGGATTTTAAAGCTTAGTTTTTAAGAAATAGTATCCGAGGTGATTTGATGAGACGGTTTGTGAAAACAACATTTGCCTCTTTGCGCCGTTTTTTGAACGGCAACTTGACAAATGAAGATGCGTCAGCTTCGCCACGAACGCTCTTGCATCAGAACAATTCCAAGCGCGTTCAAACGAACAAACTTCGTATTGAGACGCTTGAGGATCGAGCGTTGCTGAGCGCTGTCGGTAATTTAAACGAAGTCATTCCGTTTGAGACAAACAACTCCTCTATATCGTCTGAATCCTCTGTTCTCGTCTCGGAGATGACGAATTCCGCGACGGAAGCGGCCCCTCTATGCACGACCGCCGAGTATAACGCTCACGATCTTGCCGTAGTTACGCGCTGCGGTTTGTCCGGGAGTAGCAGCTTTGTGGAATGGGATGAGAACGGTCGCTTGATTGGGCTCGATATTTCTGAACGTTCTCTTACAGGAACGCTTGATCTTTCCAATTGCTCGGCATTGACGTATCTTAATTGTTACGGTAACGATCTCACGGAAATTAATTTGTCCGGTTGTTTAGCTCTCCAAGTTATTTGGTGCGGCAGGAACTCCCTTACAAACCTGGACGTTACCGATTGCGTCGCGTTAGAAGCGCTTTATTGCGACTATGGCTCTTTAGAGACGCTTGACGTTTCCGGATGTTCGGCTTTGCAAACCCTTTATTGCAACAATAACGCTTTGACTAGTTTAAATCTTTCGAACTGCGTCGCCTTAGAGGGGCTTTATTGCAATAATAACGCGCTTACCGAGTTAGATATTTCCAGCTGTTCGGGTCTCGTTTGGCTTTGCGCCTACGATAATGCGCTTTCTACCCTCGATATTTCTTCCTGTTCGTACTTGCAAACCCTTCGAATTGCCGGTAATGATTTCTCTTCCCTTGATCTTTCCGGCGGAAATTTGACGCAATTGGACGTTGCGAGATGCGCCGCTTTGGAAACCCTTGACTGCAGCGAGAATAATATTGTCAATTTGAATCTGTCGCAATGTTATGCGCTCACAAATCTTCAGTGTTCTCACAATACTATTGCGAGTCTCACTGTTGCGGAGTGCGTCTTGCTCGAGAAACTTGATTTCTGCGATAATATCGTCCCTTCGATAGATTTGGCTCATAACGCCGCTTTACGGGAGCTTTATTGTTCCGGAAATCGTCTGACGAAATTAAACGCCTCTGCTTGTCCTCAGTTGGAGATTTGTGTTTGCTCTGACAATATGTTGACAGAATTTGAATTTGCGCCGCAGTTAACGTTGAGGACTTTCAACTGTTCTAATAATCCTTTGACAAGTCTCAACGTCTCTAGCGGCGAACTTGAAAGTCTTGACGTTTCGAACTGTGAACATCTCGTTTGGATGGATTGTTCCGATAACGAGCTCGTGAATTTGAACGTTTCCGGGTGTGACAACCTGATAATTCTCAAATGTCAGAACAATAATTTTTCCGACTTTTACCTCCAAGAGTATGACCGTCTTGAATATCTCGACGCTTCCTTTAACGACATTTCTGAGCTTGACGTTTCCGGCTGTGTTTCTCTTCGTTATTTAGACTGCCGAGGTAATCTGCTTTACCAAGCAAATCTCAACGGTTGTTCAGGCCTAATGTATTTTACCGCCAGCGATACAATGTTGAGGCGAGTCGACGTTTCCGACGCGACAAGTTTGGAATCGTTTGAAGTTCCTTCTGGTATTTACTCGATTATGGCAGACGAGAATCAGGAGTTTTCCGTCCTGATCCCCGCTTTGTACGAAAATGAAACTATAGTGGCTGTTGACGCGAACGAACAGCTAGCAACTGCCATTCGTTACGGCGCTACTTTTGCTCTAGAAGTGAATGCGGCAGACTCCCCTGTCGCCATTTCTAGGTTTAACGGCAGCGAGACCGCCTATCACACATTCCACATCGGCAATCCCTTGGAGTGCAGCGTTTCGCTCACAAAACCGGCTCCCGGTATAAACGAGACCGTGACGGCTGTTCTTAGTCCCAGTTATGAAAACGCAACGTACCAGTGGTATCGCGTGAATGCGTCAGGGAAAGAGACCGCTATTAGCGGCGCTGCAAGCGCCTCATACAAGGTGGTTGCCGCAGACGTCGGTTATTATCTCCGCGTGGTAGTAACGGTCGATTCAAAAGAAGCTTACGTGACAACTGATTCTGTGGCTACTCGGCCTTTAAGTTCCATTTCTTTGAATGCTTCCGGAACGAGTCCGACGGTTGGAACTAAGATCATTTCTTATATTTCGCCGAGCGGCGGCAAGGCGACGTATCAGTGGTATCGGATTAATGCAAAAGGAGTTGAAACGGCAATTGAAGGAGCGACGGCTTCTTCTTACGTCCCTGTCAACGACGATTGCGAGTGTTATTTAAGAGTTGAAGCGACGGGAAAAGACGGATATTTGGGCGTCGTTTCGAAGGTTACGCCCAATCCTCTTCCAAAGAGATTGGATGCGACTCTGTCGTCGTCAAGCCCGGCGTACAATCGCTTGTTGAGGGTTACCTTAAAACAAACAAAAGCCACTGTTACTTATCAATGGTATCGTGGCGCAACGACTTCTGTGTGGAAGCCGATTGACGGCGCGACGAAGTCGTCTTACTTACCTACGGCTGACGACGTAGGCAATTACTTGAAAGTCGTGATAACAGGAACAGACGATTATGAAAAGGCGGCGACCAGCGTTGCGACAGCCTCGAAGGTTACGCGTGCGCTCGTTTCCGTTGCTTTGCCGACTACTGTCAAGTTTAATACTACGTTGACGGCAGCGTTGAGCCCGAACTCTGCAACTGCGACGTATCAGTGGTACCGTGGATCGGATACCGACGGTTGGACCGCCATTTCTAACGCTACGTCTAAGAAGTATGTTCCTACTGCTGCTGACGTTGGCAAGTATCTAAAAGTTGTTGTTACAGGGACAGGGAATTTTACGGGAGTCGTTTCTAAAAAGACGGTTTCGACCGTTACGCGCCCGTTGGTTTCAGTTACTTTGACGGCCACCGTGAAGGAAGGCGTTAAGATCGGGGCTTATATTAATCCAGGCATTGCTGATTCCACGGCAACTTATAAGTGGTATCGCGGTTCGGCCGCTAACGGATGGAATTTAATTTCCGGGGCGTCTGGCAAATCATATGTTCCAACCGCGAGCGACGTCGGATATTATCTTCGCGTCGTTGTGACTGCCGACGGCTATACAGGATCTGTTAAGAAGGTAACTTCTACTGCAGTTAAAGCAAATGCTTCCGTATCTTCCGAGGACGCCTTCGTCGGGTATGACGCCCTGCTCGATAATGAACTGGACGCCTTTTGGGACGCTTTAGACACAACTGTGATTTGATAAAACAAGCGCTTTTCCCAGACTGGCAGGATCTAAAAGACTCCGTTAGATTTTGATCTAACGGAGTCTTTTGAATTAATGTTTGAGACGTTGTAACCTCGCTCCCTGAACATAGGATTCAGCTTCGGCCGGTCATATGATTCTAATAAAGACTGCAAAAGCCATCAGAGTTCTGAATCTTCGTCAGAAATCAAACGTACCGTCCCAGTGTACAAACGCTTCAACGGCATAATATTCGGGAAGGCCTATTCTGTTATATGCCGCGGCAGTCGCGAAGTTGCGATCTTCGGCGCGTTGCCAGAATTCTCGCGCGTCGCCGCCCAAAAACAACGCGCCATCTTTTTGAGACGCATGACGAAAGATTGCTTCCCGTTTTTTTTCGGAGTCGCGAGGAGAGAGGGGAACGGCAATTTCGATTTTATCCAGCGGCCATTCTTGCCAAGCGCCGCGATAAAGCAGAATTTCCGGCAGCTTCTTTCCTTCTTCTTTCATCTGCAGAAGTACTGAGAAGACGACCATTGCGCAGACGCGATGTGTTCCGTGAGGATCGGAAAGATCGCCCGCGACAAAGACTACTTCGGGATCAAGAGAATCAATCAGATCACGAACGAGCTTGCGATCGACGTCTGTCGGCGGGAGTTTTTCGACGGCGCCCGTGGCGTAAAAAGGCAGGTTCAAAAAATGGACCCGGTCTTCGGGAATACCGCACGCGCGGTCGGCTGCGCGCGCCTCGCTCCATCGAATGAGGCGTTTAACGTCGAGCACGTTTTTAACGTCCAGTTCGCCGGGCTTCTTTTGACTAAGCGGTTTCGCCAGATTCTCTTCAATAAAGGACGCTTCTGTTGGGTTGTTGCATATTTCCTTATTGATTTGGGAAAGAAGATCGACAATTCGGTACGCGTCGTAATCGTTAACGGCAATATTACCGCTCGTCATGTACGCCATGTGGAGTTCATGTTTGTCGTCGACGAGCCTGATCATTGTGCCGCCCATACTGATGACGTCGTCGTCCGGATGAGGACTGAACGCCAAAATACGTTTGGGAGTCGTGCCGCACGGATGTTGCGCAATTGTCGCTAACATTGCGTTAAATACCCGTCCCGAGATTTCAGGAGCGGAACCGACGGAACGAAGCAGCGAATGGAGACCGTAGGCGCGGAAGTCTGAATCGGTTAGTTTGAGAAGCGATTTACCAGATTGTTCGCAGAGCCAGAGGACGGCACGTTTAATCATTTCGTCGTCCCATTGGACTTGGCGAACGCGCCATGGCGTCGCTACGTCTTTAAGTTGCGCCGCTGCGTTTTTATCCAAGATGAAAGAGACGTCGGGATGAACGCGAAGCCAACCTGCCGGAGTTTCCTCGGAAATCGGTTCTTCCAACGCTTGTTGAATAACGGACGCCTTACCGTCGCCGAATGCCAGAACCACAATCTTATGCGCTTCCAACATTGTGCCGATTCCAATGGTAAGACCGTGCGTAGGAACATTTGCTTCGCTGAAAAAGAGCGAAGCGGCGTCACGGCGCGTTTGATAATCGAGTGCGGCGAGACGAGTGCGGCTCTTAATCGACGTATACGGTTCATTAAAACCGACCGCTCCGTTGGAGGCGACTCCGAGAAGAAGAATGTCGACGCCATTATCATTAGCGATTTCTCGCTCGTAGTTTCGACAGTACGCCTCCAGTTCGTCGGATTTTACGTTTGCGTCGAAAAAATGGACGTTTTCCATCCTAAGATTTGTTTTCTTTATGAAATTCTCGAGGAGCCAACGGCGCAAACTTTGAAGTCGATCCGGATCTACTCCATAGTATTCATTGACCATAAAGATCGAAACTCTCGAAAAATCCAGGCCGTTTTCCTGATGAATACGAACAAGCTCTTGGTAGACGCCGATAGGGCTAGAACCGGCAACGAGACCGAGCTTAGTAGGTTGACTGAGCGCATTACGCTCCCGAATCAAACCGGCAATTTGTTGTGCCACGTGTTTACAAGCGTCAGAAGCCGATTCGAAAACAAAAGTGGGAGCTTCAACGTTGCGAACGGGAAGCGCCGCGCGAAGTGTCGACGAAGATTTAGCCATGATGCGTCGAGCTTTCAAAAAAGATTAAACCTTGATTAATAGTCCAATCCATCCGACAATTTCCTTTCTGACAGTCTGTGTGAAGACCTGAATTCCGCAGAATAACAAGAGTTTTTCTGCTTTGATAATTGTGAATGGATTGATTGTATGAAATAAATCGAAAGGGAAGATTGCTAAAAATAGACAAACTTAATGATTTTGCATCAAGCCCCCTCGAAAAAATCCTCTCTCCCATTATAATAAAAATTGAAAGATGGACTAGGTCGATTCGTTGAATTCTGTATCCGTGAGGATAGAACTTGGATTGACTGGCAGACGTCGTCTGGCGTTTTCATTTCGCAGAGCGAGTTGGCTTCGGCGCGTTCGCGTTTTCGCTTACGTTTCTGCGATTAAGATGAGGAAATGAGATGAACAAACAATTCGACATTGTCGGTTCGGCCAAATATTGCGCCGCTTTACTTATGATCAGTTGCGCCGCTTTCATGGGTTGCAATAAAACAGAAGAAATCCCTCTTGAGGACGACTCCGTCGAAGTCGAAGGAAGCGACGACGAATATGCCGCATGGGTGAAAAACTTCGAATCGGAAATGCAGAATAGCGGAAGTCTTGCCGTTGATCCTTCGAACGTGAACTTTGCCGCAGCCGCCGCGACTGGCGCGATTCCTTCTTTTAGTTTTGCTCCTGCTGGCGCGACCGGCGCGGTTCCTGCCTTTAGTTTTGCTCCGGCAGGCGCCACTGGCGACGCCCCTGCGTTCAATTTCAACGCCGCGTCTTCTGCGGCCACTGGCGACGCTCCTGCGTTTAATTTTAGCGCGGCCGCAGCTGCTGCGACGACGGCCGATTCTGGCGCGTCGTTCGATTTCGGCGCGTTTGCTTCGCAAAAGGCAGCCGCTGATAAAGCCGCCGCTGATAAAGCCGCCGCTGAAAAGGCTGCTGAGGAAAAGGCCGCAGCTGAAAAGGCCGCTGCGGAAGAAGCCGCGCGCAAGGCTGCCGAGGAAAAGGCCGCCGCTGAAAAGG
>CAMNJU010000105.1 GCA_946541595.1 uncultured Planctomycetales bacterium | reverse complement strand
GGCCGGAGTTAAAAGCGCGGCTTGCGAAACAGCTCTTGCCGTCGCTTGAAATCCAAAAGATTATTCGCTTGTCTACCGCTCCGTCGACTCCGGAAGAGATCGGAATTGAACGCGCTCGGCTGCAAAAGAGTTATTCGCTGGCGCAACAGTTGCGATATCGCTACAATTGTTTGGATTGGGTCCGAGACATGGGACTCTGGGAAGAAACGGTTACGCCGCTCTTCCAGCCGGGCGGATTCTGGGGCTGACGGTCTGTTTGCGCAAACGGCGTGTAACTCCGGAAGTTTATTAATACCATTCTAAGTAAAAGGTCTCCTCTGCGCCAACGCGTAAAGGAGACCTTTTTATTTCTTCATCTGCAAGCCGAAAAGGGATATTTCGGGACCGCAATCCTGTTCAAACCTCATAGAGAATTATTACGCAAAAGCAGAGAATACTTGAGCGGTTTTTCAATCGCAATAGACACAGCAAGAAATAAGAGCCAAGTCGAATAGCTCGACTTGGCTCTCTTTGGGCAAAGATCTGCTGACCAAACCTGGTCGTGTTAACTTACCGCGAAATCATTCGCTGAGTTTCGAAATGTCGAGGACGCCGCGACTGAAACCAGCGCCTTTATCGTTCGGAGCCATGGCGCGCGCCAAGACTTCGGAATTCACGCTGTCGGAAATGGTGCGGACGCTGCCGTCAACCATACCGGCGACAACCAAACCGGGGTGCGAGGACGAAACGCGCGCCCAAGCATACATCGTATTCGCGGCGGAAGCCGTAGCGTTATAGTTCATAACGACAGAGTAATCAAGGTAATCGCGGGCAAGGTTCGGTTTCATCGGGGTCGTGTAGGTCTGGCCGGAAGGATTGACAGGCCAAAGCTGTTCGCCGTCAGCAGCGGAAACTGAGTAACCGTCGAAGTCCCAGCAGTAACCAACGAGGTATTCCTGAGTCGCCCAAAGGTTGCCAGCTTGGAGATTTTCCGAAATCAAAAGAGTGTTGGTGGTACCGTCTTTGACGTCGTCGATCGAGATCTTCGAGGCTCCGGCAAGACCGTCGGTCAACATACCGGTCGATTTGCCGTAGGCAGGAAGCGTGGTGTCAATCGCGGTCGTCAGATCCCAAACGCCGTCGACCTGACCGCAGTTCGCAACGTAGTTATTCAGATTCTTATCGTCGCCGCCGGCGCTCGGGCACTGGAACGACGGAATGTTGACGTCGCAGCTAACGTTGGCGTCGTTGCCATAACCGTAGGTCTGGATTTCTTCATAAAGCTGGACTTGATCCATGTACGGGAAGATCTGGGGAACCCAGCCGAGGACCATGTGGTTGTTGAACGCCTGCATGAAAGCAGAATTCGGAGCGGCCCCGTCGCCCTCAACGCGGAATTGGGGATACTTAGTCTTGTTCTGTTGAAACATGCTGAACGCGAGGGCGATATTCTTCTGGTTGTTGGTACAGGTGGTGCGTCGACCCATTTCACGCGCGTTCTGAACGGCGGGGAGGAGCAACCCAGCGAGCATACCAATAATGGAGATAACGACCAACAGTTCAACCAGGGTGAAACCAGTTCTGAACGTCTTATTCATGTCTCGAGTTCCTTTTTAAAATAGAGCGACGCGATCAACGCCTGCGTGTGCGAGCGACTCTCGCGTAGCGAATGACCTATGCCCAAAATAAAAATCCAAAATGTATCGACCGACCGCCAAGGTCGGCTTGCTGGACGCAACGCCTAACAACGGACGCCAGTCCACCGAAAGTATCCTTATAATTAGATAGGATACACACTCGAATCTATTTTATCAAGCGATTTCCCATCAAAATTATCAGTTTTTTTGAAAAAACGCCGAAAATTCAAATTGCGCTAAAAATCAGGATTGTGCAGTCTGTACCGATTTAAACGGCATGTCAAATCCTCGCAACGTAAAACGGGCGTTCCTTCCACTTTCAAGTCAAGGAACGCCCGTCTGAAAACGCGACCGTCTTTAACCGGTTCAACGATCCGTTATTTCGGACTGTTCCCCGTCTTAAAGACCACACGAACCGCGTGCAAGTCGGCAGGAGACTCTTCCTGCCATCTCGCGAGCGCGTCAGACTCGCTGCATTCCCCGAATGTATTCAGTTTTTCTGAAATTTGATTCCAAAGGCCGCCGTCAACGCCGTTTAGGATGTACGCGCCTTCAACGCCCTTCTTGCTAAAATCGACGTCGAGGTCGTTGCACACCCCCTGAAATTCGTTTAGGCGACTTTTGAGCAAACCTTCGTCGCTCAAAGTAACGTAAACCCAAAAGGCCTCGTTTGAATCTCGTTTCGCGACCGATTCAGGGGCCTGACCTTCCGAACCCGGAGTGCGGATATAGACGGTCGGCTCGCTCTTGGGCGTAATTCCAACGCCGTTTGTTCCCGCCATCTGGCTTTGAACGTCAGGAACCGAAACGGCGCCGTCGTTCGAACGCGGCCAAGAACTCGCGGCCACAACGCCAATCAGAACTGCCGCCGACGTGACGGCGGTTCCAATAACTTTCGGGCTTTGCCAAAATTTGCCGCCGGGCTTGGATCCCCCCCGGCTCCAACCGGCGGCGTCTCCGGCGCTTCCTCCCCGGATTTGCTCTAAATCTGCGGATTCGATCGCTTTCTGAATTCTTCCGCTTAGCTCTGCCGGCGTCTCAACGTCTCTAAGACGCCCGAGCCCCTTGCTAATAAAGCGCGCCCACTCAATGCTTTCGCGAACACGCGCGTCGCTGGCGGCCTTCGCTTCAATCGCCCGCCGTTCCTCTTCGGAACATTCGTTATCGACGTATGAGTCGACCAGTTCTTCCCAATTAATGCTTTTAACGTTTTGCATGAGACGTTCCCGCCATGCCGCTTCGTCTGCGCGGCTTCCTGACCTGAGCGCCCTACTTCAGGACGCCTTACGTGAGAACGTCGATTCTATACCTGCTTCATCCCCTTGAAGCGCAATCACAACCGCGGCAAAACTACCGCTGAACGCCAGCGCGCTCCAAAGCCTCGCGCAAAGAAGCGCGCGCTCTGTGCAACCGGCTCCGAACCGTGCCGACCGGGATATTCAAGGTCTCCGCAATCTGCTCGTAATTCTGACCGTCCATCTCACGGAGAATCAACGGGATCCGATATTCGTCGGACAACTTGCTTAAAGCTTCACGAAGAATACCGACGTCGTCGGCGGCAATCGCACGCCTATCGGGCGGGTCTACCTTCGAAACAAACGTTTCGCCGTACTCGTCCGTTACCGTATCGATGGACACGGCCCGTCTGCGCCTCCGCAACCAACCGACGGCGCAGTTATACGCGATCCTGTAGAGCCAAGTATAAAACCGACTCGATCGCCGGAAACTGTCTAGATGCGACAGCGCCTGCAGAAAAGTCTCCTGCGTAACGTCCATCGCGTCGTTCTCATCCCCGACAATCGGGAGCACTTGCTTGTAAACGCGATCATGATATCTTTCCGCTAAAATACCGAAGGCTGATTTGTCGCCGGCAAGCGTTCTGTCAATCAATTCTTCGTCGTTCACTTCCGCTCCTACTGGCTCTTTTGACGCGTTTGCTCGCGTGTAGTTCCAGAGCAAAAAATTTCTCTGGCTGGTTCAAAGGTAAGTTTAAACGTCTGTATCGGTTTAAACGACAGCTTTCACAAAGTGTCAAACCGGTTCAAGGCAACTGGTAAACAACTGCCACGCAACTGTTTGCAAAAATAGGAACGGAACGCAAACGTCGCGCTAACGAACTGTCTTACAACTTTGTACAAAACCGAGCGCCTGTATCAAAATGAAACATTTTATGCTCGATTTGCTTCCCTTCACATACCCTACATTTATACTGTTTGCAAAACAAACGCCAATGAACAAAAGTTTGCAAAAATATTTTTTTAAAAAAGCCGTCGCAAATATTGCGCTCGGCGCGTAAATTCTAACGTACGGTATGAGAAAAAGTATTGACCGAATACGTAAAAATATGTATTCTTCATCATTTGGTAAGAAAATACAACGGTTATAACGATTATTCATTTTATTAAACATTTCAAAAGCCCGGAACCGGCTGATTAGTCCACAATGAGATCGAACTCAAACCTCCAGAAACAAACGCGACAGCGCCAAGAGTCGACCGCGTCCAACGCTAAGAGCTACGCGCGCTGGGGGGGCTTTTTGCTCTGTTTGAGCGTTCTCACCGTTGGGCTGGTTGTATATCGGCGCGGTGGCGAGCAGGTTCACAGCGTTGTCGAGAACGTCGTACAAAGGCATTTTCCTAACCTTAACGCGTCTTTCGCGCAGGTCAGGCTCGATTCTAATCGCGGCGTTTCTCTGGAGGGAGTCGAGTGGCGGCCCCGCAAAACCGACCCCGACTCTGAGCCTCTCCTTAAAGCGGAGGAAATCTACGTCGAATGTCCGATTAAACTGGATTCGCTTGTCAATCGGGACTTCCAGCCTCAAAAAGTGACCGTCCGACGCCCGCGTTTGCGCGCCAACTCCGATCCCAAGGTTTTTCTTGAAGATTTAAAACTCTTCTGTTCAGAAAGCGCTTCGCCCTCTTCAATAAAGACGATTGAAATAATCGACGGAACCCTAGAGATAATCTCTGTTCAAAACGGCGAACCGACAACGTCGAGAGAAATCTCAGGCGTCAATCTTCTCCTCACGTCAGAACCGTCCAAAGCAACGCCGGAAAAAACAGACTCCGCCCCCAAGGAAGAGAAATCTGAACCTTCTCAGGTTCGCGTGGACGCCCCGAGGGACGTTCGGCAGTCGGAATATACGGCCAGTCTTTCGCAGGTAAAGATTAGACCGATCAATTACGAGGAAGAAGCAGTTCCCTACCGTGAAGAATCTCGGGACCCGGCCTTTTTTAACGGCGCCGTCTGGACGGTCGAGGGCTCCGTTTCAAATCTGTTTGTGGAATCGGCGACCTTCTCGGGAAAAATCGACGCCAAAACATGGTCGTTTAAGGGCGCGGCGTCGAATCTCGACCTCGCGGAAGCGTATAATTTTTTCTCCGACGCGATCGGGAAAAATTTTGCGACTTTCGACAGGATTATCGGCAAAACGTCTCTCGATTTCGAGGCGTCCGGTTCAGTTCAACAACTCGACAAAGTGGACTATAGAGTAAAGGGGATCGCGTTGGACTGCGCTATTGTAACGTCGGCGCTTAGGTATCCGATCTCCGAAGTGGAAACGCGCTACGCTGCGTCTTCCGGATCCGCGTCGATCGATAAATTTACAGCGCGATGCGGTTCAACCCTGATAAAAGGCGCCTACCGTCAAACTGGCGCGTTCTTCTCGCCTGATTCAGCTTCCGTCGGATTGCGTCTTGACGATTTCCCGCTCGACGACGCCCTTCTCCGCAAATTGATCGCCGACGCAAAAAGCAGGGAATTTGTCTCAGAGGAAAGCGCCGACAAACTTGTCAACTTCATCGACGACTACAGCTTTTCGGCGACGACCAACGTAGCCGCGACGCTGAAAAAAACCCCGGAAACCGACGACAAATGGAGTCCTTTGAACATTGATATCTCGGGAACGGGAGTCGAGTTTACTTATAAACCTTTCCCGTATAAAGTCGACCGCCTTGCCGGAAAGGTAACGCTGGACGCCGAAGAAACGCTCACGGTTGAACTGCAGTCCAATGAAAACGCGCAGCCGACTTCCATCGTCGGCAGCTTCGTCAACGCGTTAGACGCCCCGCGCGGACAAATTGACGTTATTGCCAAAAACCGACCTATCGACCCGAAATTAATCTCAGCGTCGTCGGAGTCATGCCAATCGGTTTTGCTTCAACTACACCCCTCGGGCAACATCGACCTCTGGCTTCGCGCAGCCTACGATCCAACGCAAAATCCCAACCGTCCGCTCCGCATAGAGTCGGCTGTTAACGTACGCGACGGAGCCGTTCAGTACGAGTACTTTCCTCTCCCGATCTCTTCTATTTCCGGTTCCATTTACATGCGGGACGGAGCGGCGCTCTTCACGAACTTAACGGGCAAAAGCGGTTCGGCAACCATCAGCGCAAACGGCTCGCTTGCAAACGGCAAGAATCTTGAAGAGATAACGGAGGAATTCCGCGAACTAAACGCAACGCAAGCGCCCCAGGGGCCCCTTGGCGCGGAATTCGCGGAGTCTGCCGGAACGACTTCTCTCGCCGTCTCCCCCGCTCCGCTTTCGCTCTTTGCCTCTATGCCGATACCTTCTAACGCGCCTCTCGAAAAAGACGCGTGGCGATTTCAGTTAACCTCTAACGTCCAGAATTTTCCGCTGGGAGAAGATCTTCGGAACGCGCTGGTAAAATATGAGAATAAAGACGATTTGAATAAGCTTAATCTGGAGGGCAAGGTAAACGGTCAAATTCGGGTTGCCTATCGCACCGACGCGCGCAAGCTGTCTCTCGAATTTGACGTGCAGCCGACTCCTGAGTCGACCTCCGCACGCCCAGTAGGATTCCCGTATGAACTGCGCAATATCGAAGGAAGGTTTGTATATCGCGAAGGAGCGCTCGCGGTCGAAGGACTTCGCGCCAAGAGCGGTCGTACGGTCTATTCTACCAATCTTAACAGCCGAATGAACCCAGACGGCGGCTGGTCTCTCGATCTGACTTCTCTTCGCGTCGATCAATTTCAAATAGACCGCGATTTGCAAAGCGCCACGTCAAATCAAGCGCTTTCGTTTTTAACCTTTCTCAACCCGACAGGCGCGTTTAACGTCGACGGGGCAATTCACGTCGCCAAAGGCGGCTCTCCTCAGGCGAAGACGCGCGCGTCTTGGGATCTGCGGTTTATCGCGCAACAAAACTCTGCGCGTCCGTTCGTTCAACTAGACGCAATCTGCGGCGCGGTCAAGATGTTCGGGACCGCAGAATCGCAGACGTCGCCGGTTATTTACGGAGAAGTCGATCTCGACTCGTTGTACTATAAGGATCTCCAGATATCCAAACTAAACGGGCCGTTCTTCTTTAACGGTTCTGACTTATTCTGGGGACGCGAAGCCCCTCCAGTCCAGCGAACTACGCTTTATCAAGATCCGTTCCTCAAGCCTCGGATCGATTCCTATTCCGCAAACGCCGGCATGTCAGGTTTGGCTGTTCAGGCATTTTCTAAAAGGAACGGCCGACCGGACGCGTCAATTCCATATATGCGCGCACAAGTTCCGGAAAGCGCGGCAGGTTTTAACGCAGACGTCAACCAAGCGCGCTCTGCAGAACCGCAGGTTTCCGCGCCTGCGCCCAGTCTTGCAACGACCTCGGACGGACGAAGATCGATGCTTGCGCAAGTTTTTGAAGGGACGGTCGTTTCAGACGGCGTGTATAACGTTCGCGAAACGCCGACCTACCGATTTACAGTCAATCTGCACGACGGACGTCTGGAGGGAGTAACGCGCAATCTTGCCCTTGGTACAAAGCCCCTCAAAGGGAGAATCGCGGCTAAAGTCTCACTGCAGGGAGAAGGCGCCACCCTCGCAACTCTAAAAGGCGAAGGCGACGTTGACGTTCGCGAAGCGGAACTGTACGAATTTCCTCAGATTATCAAAATCTTCCAGTTGCTGAGCTATCAAGAATCGGCGCAATCGTCCTTCAGTTCCGCGACCGTTAAATTCCAAGTAATGGGCGACAGAGTCAGACTGTCAAACGTTCTCATGAGCGGCGACGCGCTTACCCTTTTCGGCGGCGGCTGGATTACGCTTAAAGGGCAAGAGACTCTCGTCGACCTCACTCTCAACTCGCGGCTTGGAGGCGCTTCGTCGCAAATCCCCATTGTATCCGACGTTATCGGAGAAGTTGGCGACCAGATTTCACAGATTAGAGTCGAAGGGAATCTGAAGACGCCGGTCATCTATCAAGAAGCGGCGCCAGGCGTAAAAAAAGCGTGGTGGAGCGTCTTTCCGGAACACGAGCCTAAACCAGTCGACGAAGCGCCTGTCGAACGGGCGCGGCCAATTAGGGACGCATGGAAAAAAATAACCGGAAAAGACAAATCCGATTAAAAACAAAAAATTCTTTACCTCTCTGTGGCGCGCCAAGTTAAAATGCGCTAGAATCAACAGCGGGCGTTTTGTGAGAATGTAATCCATTCGTCGACGTCCTTCCCCTGTTTATCCGTCGTCACCGTTGCAACGCGCGAAAATGCGCGTCATAAAAGGAGTACAGTATGACCAAAAAAGAAAACGCGTCCTCAAACGCCGTTTCACGACGCGACGTCCTTAAAACAACGGCCCTTGCCGGGATGGCGGCCGCCGCTTCCGCAGTCGGTCTCCGCAGTCATGAAGAGCGTTGTCTGGCTCGCGCGGCGGAGACAATCGTAACCGACGACCCTGCCCAGCCTGCCTCGGCCGCCCCCAAACCCGACGCGGTCTCCGGAGCGACGCGCACCTCGTTCAACGTTAAACCGCGCGCCCCGTTAAACGCAAAGGTTCCGCTCGCGAAAATCTGCAATCTGACGGTCAGCCGTATCATTTTGGGAGGGAATCTAATCGGCGGATACGCTCATTCCCGCGATTTGATCTATGTCTCCGATCTCATTAAAGCGTACCATACGGAACAAAAGTGCGTTGAAACCTTCATGCTTGCCGAAGAATGCGGGATTAACGCGTTCCTTGGCGATTGGAATCAAGGCAAGATGATGGAGAACTACTGGAAATGGACGGACGGTAAAATCCAACTCATTTCCCAATGCACCGACGATCTCGACGTCGTCAAACGAACGATTGACTGCGGTTCTGTCGCCGTTTATCCGCAAGGAGAAACATGCGACCGTCTCGTCCGCGAGGGTAATTTTGATCGCATTGAGAAGATCGTTACGATGATTCGAGACGCGAAACTGCCCGTCGGACTGGGCGCGCACCGCATTGAAACGCTTCAGGCTATTCTGGACAAAGGAATCGTCCCCGATTTCTGGATGAAGACGTATCATCCGTTGACGTACTGGTCCGCTCACGCCGAAACGGAACACGACAATATCTACTGCCGTAAACCGGACGTTACCCGCGAATTCTTTGAATCCCGCCCCGAACCTTGGATCGCGTTCAAAACGCTGGCCGCTGGAGCGGTTACCCCGCAGGAAGGTTTTCGGTTCGCTTTGGAAGGCGGCGCCGACTTTTTGTGCGTAGGCATGTACGATTTTCAAATCGTCGACGACGTCAATATCTACACGGATATTGTCAAAAATCCCGTTCAGCGTTCGCGCCGTTCCATTGACGACGTCGACCGCGACGAGTACGAAAAAGCGCTGGAAGAAGAGGAAGAAAACGCCTGAAAACCGCGCCTTACTTAGCCGCTTGCCGTGAACGGTTCCCAAAAAACGAGTATGGGAAAATGAACGCGGAGTTTTTCTTAACAGAGCGCGAGAACGCATGAACCGTTCTCGCGTTTTTTAGTTTTTGAACGTGGAAAAACCCTTTTTTGTCCCCTTGCGCCCCAATCGGCGACGTATATAATTTCGCGATATGTCTTGTTTGAAAGGGACGCCATGTCTGCATCCAAAAGAGCCGATAATAAAGCTCTAGGTTTCGAGAACTACAACGAGAGCTCTTCCTATCGGAAGATCAAATGCGAGAATTTCACGGTCGAAGGTTTCTCGCGTGCGCCCGTCATGACGTTCTGGCGAATCCCCGAATATAAACTTGGATTCGATCTCGGTTGGCAACCGTGGGAATTCATGGGCGTTCCTCGCTGGTTCCTCTCCCATACGCACATGGATCATGTCTTAGCCCTCCCAGCATACATAGCGCGGCGGCGCATGATGCAAATGGAACCTCCTGTTATTTATGTTCCTCAGCAGAAAGTCGGCGATATCCGTCAGTTTCTCGCTGCGTTTTGCCGTCTTGAACAAAGCGTTCTTCCCTGTGAGATTGTCGGAGTACGCCCTGGCGACGAGATTGAACTTTCACGCGAACTGGTCGCCAGCGTCCACAAGACGTATCACACAGTCCCGTCTGTCGGGTATATTATCTGGGAACGGCGCAAAAAGCTAAAGCCGGAGTATCTCGAACTGAGCGGTTCAGAAATCCGCGATCTCAGCGCGTCGGGCGTCGAAATATCCTACGAAGTCCGTTTCCCGAGAGTGGCGTTTCTGGGCGACAGTTCTCCGCGAGGGCTCGACGAGAATCCAGATATGTATAGAGCCGACGTACTTATTGCCGAAATGACACACATATCGACGCAAAAAAATGAACCAAGACAGACGCCCGGCCACATGCGCGTTGAGGATTACGTTGAACGCAAAGATAAATTTCAAAACAAAAAGATTATAACATCTCATTTCAGCATACGTTACGCATTTCGCGATATTGAAAACAGCGTCAAGCATTATTTGCCAGATATGCTTGAAGGCCGTCTTGTGCTTGTGTGAAGATCTACCCCAATGAATCAAACGCCAAGCAAAAGATTTCTTTCAACTGCGATAAGTACTTTTTTTTGACTTTTCTAATACAAGCTTAATAGGGGCGTATAGACTGCCGACTATCTCGATTCTCACATTTTTTCCCGGGTTTCTTGCCAAATAGTCCGAGCGGGACGGTCGTTTTGTGCTTTACTCAAACTCCCGAAGAATAACAACAGTCTCAAATCGATAAAAAAATATTTTTTGGCAAACATATGTTTTCTGCTGAAAGGTTGTTATATAATGTAGAGACGTTGAGGATGCAGTATAGGTTGAATCTAACTTTGTAAATTTCATCCTCAAGCGCTGTTTGTTCCAATTACATCCCATTTCAACAATCAGGACAAGAACAATGAAAAGATCTGTAAAACAAGGTTTTACGCTAGTCGAACTCCTAGTTGTTATCGCCATTATCGGCATTTTAATCGGACTGCTTTTACCCGCAGTTCAGGCTGCAAGGGAAGCAGCGCGCCGTATGCAGTGTACCAACAACATGAAGCAAATCGGCCTTGCACTTCAGAATTTTCATTCGACACATAACCGTTTGCCCAACCAATACGCAGATCCTTTCTTCTGCAAGCAGCTTAAAGACGGTCCAGCAGACGCCTTGGACTATGCCAAGCGTACGTCAGCGCACACGCTGCTTCTCCCATTCTTTGAGCAAACCGCCGTATTCGATCGTATTGTCAGCGGATTTGAAGGCGCCAAAAGCAATAACGACTCAAGCTACGCGCCTGATCCGAAAAACAGCGGCTCCGTTCCCACCGGGCAACCCGACAACCCGTTCACCGCAAAGATCGACTCTTTTCTGTGTCCTTCTGACGGCAACGCTCAGGTAACCAAGGGAATTGAGGGGCATCTGGGCCGTTGCAGTTACGCCTGCAATTTAGGCGACGCATGTACGGCCAACGGCGGAGAAGCTGCTTCTGATACCGGCCAGAAACGCCGTCGCGGGGTCTTCGTCAACGGCGAAGTCGCCGGGCGCACTACTTTTGCTATGATTACCGACGGAACGAGCAATACCATAGCCATGGGCGAAGTCAACGTAGCGGATGTAGTCGCGTTTAACGATCTTGATATGGGAGGGCAAATCGGATACTATAAATCCACCGTCGTATACATCTCCGGTTTGAACAAAGTCGCGCCCGCCGTCTGTCTGGCCACGCGCGGCGCAAACGGCATGTGCGCCGAAGGACAAAGGGGATATTACTCCACTAAGGGGCGGCGATGGTGCAACGCGGTATGCGCTTTCAGTAACTTCGAAGCGGCTCTTCCCCCCAACAGTCCCAGTTGCTCCGGTTCAGCCTTTGAAAAAGGTTCCGGCTGGCAGTTGATCTCCGCGTCGAGCGAACATAGCGGAGGCGCAAACGTCGTCATGCTCGACGGTTCAGTGCATTTCATTTCAGAAACGATCGATACCGGCGATATCAATAACATCATGGGCGGCGCGGAGCAAGATCAATATTGGACCGGAGCTTCGGGGCATGGGGTCTGGGGCGCTATGGCTACCCCGCGCGGCAAAGAGAGCGTTTCGATTTAACAGACTTCACGCCGGCGCTAAAAACAGCTGTCAGTTTCGGGGGAAACAAGCTTTACTCCCTCGAAACTGCCAACTGTTTCAGCTCCATCTTCCCGTCCCCCAAGAAGCATTTCCCGCCTCTACATGAAAGGTCATTTTTCTATATCTTTCAAATCTTGACAAGAATATTGAAACGATTTGAAATTCCGCACGTCTAAAACGCTATGCGTTCTGGGCATTTCTCCGGCAGACGGCGCATTGGAAGCGGGTTTTGTACCTCCTCCCATTGACGGAAGCTCCCTCAGTTGCTATAATCGAGTGAATTGTGTGTAAACATTATCT
>CAMNJU010000104.1 GCA_946541595.1 uncultured Planctomycetales bacterium | reverse complement strand
CGCGGTCGCGCGCGGGACGTAGAGCTGCGCAGGAACGCCGAGCCGCGTTCGAATCGCCTTCATGAGATTCGGAATAGCGCGTGGCGCGCACGAACTCCCGCCGCCGCATTCGAGAATAGCCGCGAAAAGACTGTTGTGCACGTCCTGCCCCTTATTGAGTTCGCTTCCGACGTCGTACGCAATTTCTTCTTTAAAGCGCAGTCTGCGGCCGGTTGCGTATGCGCACACGTTAATCCCGATCGCGAACGCGGCGTCCGACTCCGCGCGAACCCCGGGCGCGAGCCGCTCTTCCCGCTCCTCGCCGCGCGCGCGGTCTTTCGAGGCTTCCCACAGGCACGAGAGAGACGGTCGGTCGTCGAACGCGCTCGGAGGATTGCCCGACGCGTCCTGTTCGGGCCGGTAGGCAGGAACAAGCGCCACGCTCGTACGGCAGCCAAAGTCGATTCCGAGTATCGGACGCGCGTATTCCGGATCGACAATCTTTTCCGCCGTCCAAATCGGATGATTCGGATCAAGGAGCGTAAACTCCCCCCCGTCGTCCGCAAGCGTTTCCCGCATGAGCTCGCGAAAACCCGATTCAAAAGAAACGTCCCCGTCGATCGCCTCGGCAAAAATGAACCCGCCCTGCTCCAAATAGCCGCGCAAATTCTTAACGAGCCGTTCTTTCTCCTGTGGATCCGCGGGAACGGGCGATTTCGTTCCGCTCACGGCCAAAATCGGCGACTGCAGTAAGTCGTCGAGGGTCGCCTTTTTAGAGTCGACCGTCTGCCAGACGAGCCGCGCGTCCCATTCGCGTTCAACGCGCGCCGTTAAATGCGCCAAGTCGTTCGGATGGGCGTTCCAACCGTCGTCGTCTCCGTACTTTAGCTTCGAGACGAGAAGCGGCCAGCGCCCTTTCGACAGAAAAAGGAGCGCAAACGACGTCGAAACGCAAGTATTGCCCGCAAGATCTTTTTGCGCGTTCCAAAACTGCGAGAGAACGCCCTTGCGACGCAGCAGAACCTCGGCCCCTTCCCGATACCAGTCGCTCTTGCCGACAAAACGGTTCGCCGTGAGACGCCCGACGCGTTCGAGCCCATAGAGATAGTAGAAAAAGTAGGAATCGGTCCCCGACGCGTGCCCGGGATTCGTCTGAACGCTGAAATGTTTGCCGAGCCAGTTGAGACCGCGGGAGATGCGAATCGCCGTCTCGTCTTCAACTTCCTGACAGCAGAGTACGCGTTCCCCTTCCACTTTCGCGCGAGCCGCTTCGCGAACGCCGGAGCAAATCGCGAGCGAAGCAATTCCCGCGCACGTCATACTTCCAGTTCCGTATCCGCTCGGATTGCCCGCCGGATTGAGCGGAGACGCGCGGTAACCCCACGAACCGTCTTCGTTCTGCATGCGCGCCCAATACGCTTCCGCGCGATCCCACACTCCGTCGTCGATCTCTACGCCGACGAGCTCCGCCTCGTAGAGCGCCAAGAGCGCGAACTGCGAATTCGAGTTGTCCGACCGTTCCGATTCCTGATTGGCGCCGACGTAAGACCAGCCGCCGTTATGATCGTTCTGCGTCTTCATCTGCCGTTCGACGAGCCACGCGACGTTCGCTTCAATGGCGGGTCGAAATCTCTCCGGATCCGCGAGGCAGAAGACCATCGTCTGCAGGGAAATCGAGTACGTCTGATTCTGTTCGACGGGCGAAAAATCCGCGAGATATTCGAGCGCTTTGGCGACCGTCGGATCGTCTTTGTCGAGGCCTGCGGTCAGTAGCGCAAGCGCGCAGAGCGACGTTGTGCCGGGCTTATAGCCGGGATACTCGACCCAATCGCCGTTCGAGCGCTGTTTACCGCGCAGAAACGCTATGGCGCCGTCGATCGCCATTCGCACGGCGTCCGCGTTGAGAAACGCGTCGGGCCGATTCGCGAGGCTCTCCTCTTCCTCCTGAACGTCTTCTACCGGCCGTCCTTCGCTCAGCGAAGGATCGTTTTGCGGCGCTGTTATAACCGGCGCGTCGTCAGTAGAAACGGTTTTCGGCGCGTTACCGGACCGCGGCCGTACGTTAGCGCCTCCGTTTTGCCCAAACGCGGCCGACGCGGCAAACGCGACGAGAAGCGCGGCCGCCGTCAAACGCAAAACGGCGCCGACACGCCCGGCTGGAACTAAGTTACGCGACGCGCTCTGGTTCGGCGAACGCTCCATGACAACCTCGTATGAGACGTAAGATTCCCGAAGAAGGACCGCGAGACGAAAGACGGCCCTACGCAAATTATTTCCGTTAATCATAACTCTTATAGAGAAAAAAACGAGCGGGAAGACAAATTTTTTCGCGAGAAACGAACTTAAATGGGAAGAGAATAAAAAAAACGCCGAGGCTCGCAGCTCGGCGTTCGATTATCGGAAACGCGAAAAAAGTCGCGCGTAAATTGCTTTATCGGCGTTCCTTTGGCTCAACGCCGTCGGGTTCGACAGGGCGCGGCTCGGCGCCGCGATCAGACGGAGCGCGGCGCGACGGCCGACGCCGGTTCCCGCGGCGCGGAGGCTCCTTCTCCTGCGGAGAAAATACGCGGCGCGCGTTTTTATAATCCGCCGCGCTGAGCGAACCGCCAACCGACTCGGCCCGTTCCTCTCCGGACACGCGCTCCTGCTCTACGAGCTCGCTGCGCAACACCTCGACGTTGTCAGGAGCTTCGATGCCTAAACTGACACGCTTGCCGCACGACACGTTGACCACGACGATCTTAATAGAGCCGCCGATAATCACGCTCTCGTTTTTGCGCCTGGACAGCACCAACATAACATACACACCTTCCGAATTCGACGTTCGTCCTGAATCGCAGATAAACGCTCCGACGTTTGCAAACGGACGCCAACGGAACCGTTTCAGCAAACTCCCAGACCAAAAGAGCCTTTATTCCTTTATTGTAACCTTTTTCAACCGGTCGAAAATACAAACGGCAAATTTTCGGGAATATTCACGGAAATGGGTCTCGCGGGGTAACGATTGTAGCAGTCGTACAAATTATTCAGGGTCCTTCGAACAAACTTCGCGCAATCAGCCTCTCCTACGTCTGGCCTTCCGGCGCTTTCTGGTACAATAGACGAACGCTTTCCGAACGGTGCGTTCGCGCTGTTCCCGTCCTTTGCCCTGAACCGAAAATCATGTCCGAACCCCGATATCTCCCTCTCGTCGACACGCACGCGCACGTCAACCTCGACGATTTCGCGCCCGACCTCCCCGATCTCCTTAACCGCTCCCGAGAAGGACGTTTTCCCCCAATTAAAGGGCGCCAGATAGACGATCCTATACTCCGCCCGTTCGTCGCGGGAATCGTCTGCCCCGCTGTCGATTTGGAGTCGTCTTTGCGCGGAATCGAACTAGCGAAAGAATACGACTTCATTTTCGCGGCCGTCGGTTTTCACCCGAATCACACGGCTCTCATGCAGCCGGAAGACTGGGACGCCTGCGAACGGCTAGTACTTGAACGTGACGCGGCGGCAAACAATATCGTCGCGCTCGGCGAAACCGGACTCGACCGATACTGGGACGACGCGCCGTTTGATCTGCAGCGGAAATATTTCTTGCAAACCCTCGAGCTTGGACTGCGCGCGGAGCTGCCGGTAATCGTCCATTCGCGCGACGCAAACGACGATCTCATGGCGGCGCTGCGCGAGTTCTGCGCCGACGCGAGGCCGAACTCGGCGCGAGGCGTTATTCACTCGTTCAGCGGAACGCTCGACCAAGCGGAAGAGCTCGTCGAAATGGGATTCTATCTCGGATTTGGAGGATTCGTTACCTATACGAGCAAGAAATTCGCGGAGCTCTGGGACGTCGCGCGGCGCGTTCGAACCGATCGAATGCTCCTTGAGACAGATTCTCCGTTCCTGACGCCGCACCCGCTACGCGGCAAACTCGAACGCAACGAACCCCTCACGACCGCGTTCGTCGCAAGGAGACTCGCCGAACTGCGGGACGCGTCCGTCGCGGAAATCGTCGCGCAAACGACTGAAAACGCGCGCAGACTCTTTCAACTTCCCGAATTGCGTCAAAAGCCCGACCAAACCGAACGTTGACGTCCTTTTTTCCGGCCTGTTTTTGCTTCCCTTCGCGCCGGCTGCATTTTTCGTCTTGATTAAATGCCGGTTAAACAATATCGTGTACGGCGCGGCGCCTGAAAAAAACGAACGTTCGCAGTTCCGTCCGTTCTTTTCTGCGCTCGCGTGGAATTACGAAACAATGTCAGGGGAAGCTTTATGAAAACCTGTTCCTTATCGGTACGTCCAACCGTCGGCAAATACCTAACTTTGAGCCGATTCGCCGCGATACTGCGAATCGTCGCCGTCGTTGCGGCGCTCCTTCCGGCCGTCGCGTTCGGTCAGAATAACGCGCGCAGCAGAGGCGCCGCAGACGGCCGTTCCGCAGTCAACTCGCGTATCGGAACGCTTCGCGGGCTCCCTAATAACGCCGGTAACGCGCAGCGCGGCGCCAGCGCGGCGGCCGCCCCTTCCACAGGGCCGAACGCGCCCGCCGTCGGTCGGCAAACGACCGCGATTCGCCAACCGCAAGCCGCGAGAACGCAGCCGGGCGCAGCCGACGTCAAGCAGCAGGAATCGTGCCTTATGACGTCGAGCCGAAAAGCCGGAACCGTCGACGTCGTCGAAGTTACGCTCGAAGGTTCGGGCGACGTTCTTCAAACGAATCAGGCGGGCCAGTACGAACGCGCGGGCATCGAATTTGTCGCCGGATTTAAGTACGAAGAACTCTTTGAGACCTACTCGCCGACCGGCGCGATTCGCTCGCTCCGCCAGTACGAACAGGCGGGCATGAAGCGCAAGTTCGGTTCTACGATTACCCGACCTCTCCTCGACCGCTCGCGTCAGAACGTCGCGTCTGTATTCGACGGCAAAAAGATCACGCTGTACAGCCCCGCCGGCCCCATGAAAGCGGAGCAGTACGCGCTCCTGAGCGAAGCGCCCTTTAACACGACGCTCCTCGACCGTCTGCTCCCGAATCGGCAGGTCAAACTGGGCGACGTGTGGCAAATTCCCACCGACGTCCTGGCCGCAATGCTCGGCGTCGACGCGGTTCAGAACAATACGGTCAATCTAACGCTCACCTCGATCGTTGATAATTTCGCGGAAGTCGAGCTCTATCAGCAAGGCGGAAAAGACGCGAAAGGAAACGATCTGCCCAGTACGATGGAATGCGCGTCCGAAGGCGCGAGCATTGGGCTTGACCTCAACGGAAAATTCCAATTCGACCTTGTCGCGCGCCGCATTACGTGGTTTGGGCTCCGCATCTCCGAGCGGCGGTCCGAAAGCGTCGCCACGCCGGGGCTCGAATGCAACGTCACTCTGAAGATTAACGTCGCGCCCCTCGAAAAGCCCGAAAAGCTGACCGAAGACGTCGTCGCGAAATTCAAGGGCGGTCCGACTCCCGAACAGCTCAGACTCTACTACAACGCCCAAAAAGGCCCCTGGAAATTCCAGCATTCGCGGCGTTGGAAGATGATCGAAGATTCCAAAAACGTTACCGCGCTATGCTATGTCGACCGCGGCGAGGCCGTCGCTCAGTGCAATATTCTTTCGAACGGCAAAATCGATCTGTCGACTCAGCCGACGCTCAACAGTTACAAAGACGAAATCCAAAAGGGACTCGGCGAGCGATTCGCCGAATTCAAAAAGGAATCCGCATATCAGACCGACGACGGACTTACAATCCTCTACGTCGTCGCCGACGGCGCCTATGAGTCGATTCCCTTCCGCTGGGTTTACTATCTCGTGACCGACGAAGACGGAAACCAGGCGACGATCATGTTCGAAATTCGGGGCGATCTCCTCGAACGGTACGACGAGTCGGGCGCCGAAATCGTCGAATCGTTCAAACTGACGCCCCGCGTCGCGGCGACCGTCTCGCCCGGTAAGACGGACGGTCAAGACGGCGCCAAAGAGAAAGGCGAAGCCAAGACTGACGCCGAACTGGACGAAACGCCCCTTCCTCAGACTGACAAGACGGCCGCCGCAAGACGGGAGACCGTCAAGCCGGCGGCAAAACCGATAGCCAAGACAGCGTCGAAGCAGACCGCGAAACCGAAATAACGCGCCGTTCCTGCGCCAGTTAAACTCGCTAAACGCCGGTCGTTCCCTCGCGTTCGATTGGCGTTTCCTTTATATAAACTTAAGTTCTTATGGCAGAACAAAAAGATAAAAACGGCGGACGCGTAAAAAGTCCGAAAACGGCCGTTAGAAAAACGGCGGGAACGTCCGCGCAAAGCGCCGCGCCAAAATTGAAGAAAGAAACGGCGTCGAAAAAAAATTCGAACCTTTCTCGCAAAAAGTTGGTCAAACAAGTTGGCGAAACGTTACGAAAGACTTATCCGAATCCGTCCTGCGCGCTGACGCATCGCTCGCCGTTCGAGCTGCTCGTCGCGACAATTCTCTCCGCGCAATGCACGGATAAACGCGTCAATCAGGTAACGCCCGAACTCTTTCGCCGGTTTCCAGACGCGCAGGCGTTCGCGAACGCCGACGTCGAGGAGATCGGAGAAGCGATTAAGAGCTGCGGGTTCTACCGTTCGAAAGCGCTCAATATTTCACGCGCGTCCAAGACGCTCGTGGAAAAATACGGCGGACAGGTCCCCGACGATTTCCAAAAGCTGCGCGAACTGCCCGGCGTCGGACGCAAAACGGCGAACTGCGTTCTGGGCAACGCGTTTGGAATCGCGTCCGGATTTGTCGTCGACACGCACGTGCTGAGACTGAGCCGTAAAATCGGCCTTTCCGACGAAACGACGCCGGAAAAAGTCGAGGCCGACCTCAATTCCCTCTTCCCCCAAGAAGAGTGGATCGACGCAAGCCACCGTCTGATCTTCCTTGGACGGCAATACTGCGTCGCGAGGCGTCCGAAATGCGACGTTTGTCCCTTGAATTACTGTTGTTTAAAGCGACCTTAGACCCAGGCAAACGTAGGCGGCGCTATGAAAATTTTCCTCACCGTTTTTATGCTGATTTGCTCCAACGCTTTTCAAACCTACGCTTGGTACGGGCATCTTTCGACCATGAAAGGAAAATGCTGGTTTCTGGCGGCTGTGGTTAGTTGGGGTATCGCGTTCTTTGAATACATGATTATGGTTCCGGCGAACCGCGTCGGTTCCGAAGCGATGTCCCTGTCGCAGTTAAAGATTCTTCAGGAAGCGATTACGCTATCCGTATTCGTTCCTTACGCGATCTTTATCGCGAGGCAGCGCGTCGGCTGGAACTATCTTTGGGCGGGCCTGTGCGTCGCCGCAGCGATCTTCTTTATCTTCCACGATCCGGGGGCAAAACCAATGACGCCGGACGCCGAAGACGCGGTCGCCGTCCAGAACGTCGACGAGACGCTCGCGAACGAAACGGCTGTGAAAGACGAGGCTGTTAAATGAACGGCGCCGATCAGAAATTGGAATATTCCGAGCGCGCGCTCAAAGCGAAAGCGTTTTTCGAGCAGGGATATAACTGCGCGCAGTCGGTCGCGCTCGCATTTTGCGACGAGACCGGTTTGACGCCGGAAACGGCCGCGAAACTCGCGTCCTCTTTTGGCGCCGGCATGGGACGGCTGCGCGAAGTATGCGGCGCGGTAAGCGGCGCGCTCCTCGTTTTGGGCGCGGTAAAAGGCGTGAGCGATCCTCAGAACCGGCAGGGCAAGACGGCGCAATACAAAGAAATTCAAGAGTTTGCAAATCGATTTCGCGAACTCAACGGTTCGATCGTATGCCGCGAGCTCCTCGGCCTGAAGGAAAAGACCTCCGAACCGATCCCGGAACAAAGAACGCCCGAATACTACCGCAAACGGCCGTGCGGCGATCTCGTCGCATGCTCGACGCTGATTCTGGAAGAAACGCTCGGCATAACGCGGGAATAACGGCTTGGAGCGCTCATAAAAAAACGGACTTCCCCGCCGTGAGGACGTCCGCCGTTTACACCGGCAAGGCGCGACGACTATTTCCGGCGTTCGCAGTCGGAACTGCGGTCGCAGCCTTCGCACGCGTCGCCGTCGCACGAGTTGCAACCGGGGCAGGAACAGCTCTGCCCGCACGCTCCTTCTCCCGCCTTGCGGGCGGCTTCCAGCCAAGAGGAGATATAGTCGAACGCTTCGTCGATTCCGGCCGATTCGACCGTTTCGATTTCGCCACGGTCGCACGCCTGCGCAATCGACGGATCGATCGGCAGTTTAACGACCTTCTCGACTCCGTGCTCTTTCGCGATCTCCTCAATCTTGCTCTCGCCGAAAATCGAATGCTTCTCGCCGCATTTCGGACATTGATAGTACGACATATTCTCGACGATCGCAAGTACCGGAATATTCATCATTTCCGCCATCTTAATCGCTTTAGTCACGATGAGCGAAACGAGATCCTGCGGCGTGGCGACAACGACGATTCCTTTAACGGGAATCGTCTGAAAGACGGTCAGCGGAACGTCGCCCGTCCCCGGAGGCATATCGACGAACATGTAGTCGACGTCGCTCCAGATCACGTCTTTCCAGAACTGCTTAACGCAGTTGCCAATGACCGGACCGCGCCAGATAACCGGATCGGTCGGATCTTGCATGAGAAGATTGATCGACGTAATTTTAACGCCTGTTTTCGACTCCGCAGGGACAATTCCAAAATCGTTCCCAATGAGTTTGTCGGTTACGCCAAACGCTTTGGGAATCGACGGGCCGGTAATATCGGCGTCCATAACGGCCGTCTGATAACCTTTGCGGCGGGCCGCGCACGCAAGCAGCGCGGAGACAAGCGACTTGCCGACGCCCCCTTTGCCGCTCACGACGCCGATCACGCTGTCGATTCGACTCATCTCATGCGGCGCTTCCTGAAAAGATTTGGGATCGTTTTTCTTGCCGCAATTCTCGCAATCGTGGTTGCATCCGGATTCGTTGCAGTTTTCAGAACAAGCCATCGTTCCGCCTTTTTCCTGTCCTCAATTAATATGGATAAACGCCGCGCTTTTACGGGCGGCGCGAATTCTCACGACGCGCTTCCTTTTCAGTCAAGTAGCCGCGTATTTCTTTAAACAGACGCCGCGCGACCGCGAGTTTGTCGCCGGAGACTTTCGCGATCGAATCGCCGTCCGAATTCAAGATTTCAACGTTCGTCTTTGTGCCGTTAATCGCCGTCGGATCGTTGACCACGATTAAATCGCACCGTTTCCGATGCAGCTTTTGCAGCGCTTTGACGTGATGATCCGACGTCTCCAGCGCAAACGCCACGAGCCACTGACTCGGTCGGTCGCCTTCCGGCTCGCGTTTCATCGCCCCTAGCGCGCGCATGACGTCGGGCGTCTCGTAGAGGCGCAGCAGCAGCTCGCCGCGCTGCTCCGGAGAGCGGATAAAATCCTCTTTCGACATTTTGTCGGGCAGGACTTCCAGCGGCCGATAATCGCACGGAGCCGCGGCGCCGATCGCCCCTTCGCATTCGGCAAACCGCTGAATAGCGGCCGCGTGCATCTCTTCGGTCGAGACGACTTTGACGACTTCCGCCCCTTTCGGATATTCAATATCGACGGGCCCGGAAATAACGACAACTTCGTAACCGGCCTCAAGCGCGGCCTGCGCCAGCGCCGCGCCCATGCGCCCGCTCGACGCGTTCGTCAAGTAGCGAATAGGATCGAGATACTGGCGCGTCGGACCCGAAGTTATCAATATTTTGGACATAACGGCGTTTCTCTCCAACGCTGAATAACAAATACGGAACGCCGCGTTACGTTTGCGTCAGAGCGCTCCTTACGTCAATAATACAAGAACGGCGCCAACCGTCAACCCGCGAGAAAGATTCCAAGTCCGTTTGAAACATGCGCGATTTATTGCTATAATATTCCATGACAAACGGTAACTTAGAAGAACTCTGTTTTTCAATTCCCGCGAAAACCGGCCGGACTACCCCGACGCGCCCTCGCGCCCTACACAACCGACAGGCATATCATGGAACGAAATACTCTCTTGCCGCGCTCCGTTCTGCTCTCCCTTACGGCTGTTTGCATCCTCGCGGCCGCCGCAATTCCAAACGCAGCGCGGGGCGGCGACGGCGGCGCTCAGGCGTCCGACGGCCAACCGGTCGACGTCTTAATCGACATGCGGCACGCGCACGATTTCTCCGACTTTCCGCTCAGCGTCGACGATCGGTTCTATCATAGAATCTACTCGTTCCACAGCGCCTTTGAGTATCTTAAATCGCAAGGCGTAACGGTTGACAAATACGAATCTGAAGAGCCGATAACCGAGGCGCGGCTCGCGCAATGCCGCGCAGTCTTTCTAAACCTTCCGTCGGGAGACAAGTCGCCGTTTCTTCTCTCGGAACTCGTCGCGTTCAAAAATTTTGTCTGGAACGGCGGTTCGATCTTTTTTATTGTCGATCACACGAACTGCTATTTTCATCAGTCGCGCCTCGAGCCGCTCTTTCATGAACTCGAGATCGCGCCGCAGTTCTACGGCATATGCGACGCGACGCAAAATCTGGGAAGCGGAACCGGCTGGATTTATATCAATTCCTTCTCCCCGCACCCAATCACGAAAAATCTGCGTCAGATCGCGTTTCAGACGGGCGGCGGCGTCGACCCGCGTTACGCGGTCGCATGGTCGAGCGAGAAATCGTGGCGGGACAAAGCCGGCATGCCGCTTTACGGAGAAGCCGATTTATCGTATTTCGGAAACTTCATGCGCGACATGGACGAGCCGGTCGGACGATGCGGAGCCGTCTTGGCGAAAACCTACGGAAAGGGCAAAATTGTCGCCGTCGGAGATCAGAACCTCTTTTCCGCGTTCTTTCTTCAATATTTAGACGTCTACCGTCTCTGGGGCGGCGCGTTTGCGTGGCTGCTCGATCGGCCGGAGCTCGCCGAACCGAAACGGTACGTCGACTCGACCGACAAAACACGGCTCGTCGTTTGCTGGGAAGAGCTGCGCCGCGGCGCGCCGAGATTCGGGAATCCGGACGCCGACGGCTACTACCGTCTTTACTCGCGTCTGTGCCGCTATTACAACCTCTTCTGCGTCGCAAACGACGACTCCGCGATCGGTCTGGAATCGGACGTTGCGCTCATGCTTGAAGCCGGGCCTGACGAATCGAACGAAGGAATCGAGTTCGCCTACCGCCAGCTGAAACGCGGCAAGACGCTCGTCGTCGTCGATCCCCAGCCGGACGCGCTCGAAAATAAAGAAACGGCCGTCGCGAAAGTCGTTAAACGCCTTGCTGAAAATGGAATAACGCTCAAAAACGGCGAAAAAAACGCGTCCGCCTCGAAAGAGAACGCCGCGGCTAAAACAAAGCGCTTCCGAAAGATCGCGCGCTTCTCCAACGACGCCAAACTGGCGCTCGTTCACGGAAGAGAATCGTTCGACAACAGCGCCCTGCCGGCCCCGGAAGAACGGTTCCTACTTTCGCATCAGGAGAATCTTCGCAGTCTAACGGCTGAGATTGACGCGGCGCTGCCCGCAAAGCCTGGCGACGAAAACTAACGCGCCGCCGTCTAAAAACCGGAGACAAAGAACGGCAAAATAAGCTCGACAGAACGACCGGCCTCAAGAAACAAAAAGGGCGTTCTCTGAAAGAACGCCCCAATAAAAAGATAACGCGCGGCAAGCGCTATTCAGAGCCGGACGGGAGCCCGTCGACCGAGTGCACCGCGCCGCCGCGGCTCTCTATAACGTCGGCTTCGGAGTAGTGCGGGAACAGCACGTCATGCATAACCGGCAGAAGTCCGGCCGCCGTCTCTTCTTGGATACTCGATACGCTGGCTCCGATCTTATGAACATGATGCTGAACGATCATCACATAGATCGAATCGGTCCAACTGCGAATAAACGGAAAGATAAAAACAGCCGCGATAAGCAGTCCCGCGACCGTCGAAATGATCATGTCGGAGAACCGGGTCTTTTCAGAACCTTGACGCTTCGGCTTCCCTTCTCCGTGTTCGATCCCTCTCGGGAAGCACGCGCGCGCAAGGCGAATCGTGGCGCGTCCAACCAGAACGGGCGGCTCGGTAATCGCGGTAATAAACGCGTTGAGAGCCGAATTGAATTTCGACTGCGGTTTTGCGGCGATCTCTTCTTCCGTCGCCTCTTCCCAGTAGTATTCCGCGCGTTCGATCGCGGTCGGCTCCCGGCCAAGCAACTCGATGAGATAGCGGTCTTCCGCGCTGAGCGTCGGGCCGACTTCCCGATCTTCCGCGTCCTGTTCGACCGAGAAGATTTCGACAGGACGCCGCGGAATAATCGTCGAGGGCGCCGTCGCGGGAAATACGGACGGACTGACTGCGGCCGACTTTTCTTCCACGCCGCGCGCAGCGATCGGTTTTTCTTCCGCAAGGTTCGCAGCGATCGGCTTTTCTTCCGCAAGGCTCGCGGCAA
>CAMNJU010000103.1 GCA_946541595.1 uncultured Planctomycetales bacterium | reverse complement strand
CCTCCTCAAACGTGCAAAATGCGCTATAATAAAGCGCGCGTTTCCTTCCGGCGAAACGCAGACAACGTCGAAGGAGTTTACCTTGCAAAAGTATGTACGGAAGATTTGGGACTATCTGAAAGTCACTCCCCTCGGCCGCAAGTTTGCGCTGGGGCGGCGAATCCGCATTATGGCGCGGCTTAGCCTTGCTTATAAGGCGATCGAAGATTTTGGGCGCGCTAATCTTCCGCCCGACGAGAAGGAGCGCCTTCTCGCCGACATGGTCGACTGCGCGAAGAAGTACCGTTTTTCGTACGAGGAATATTTCCGTTTTCAGCTGGAACATAAATCAGATCTTGAACGGCGCGCGTTTGTCTCCGACACAGACCGCGTCGTCTATATCGACAAACTGAATAAGCCCAAAAACCAGCATCTCTTCGACGATAAGGTCGCGACGGCGACGGCGTTTGCCGAGTTCTATCAAAGAGATTTTTGTACGTGCGAGTCTGCCGGCGACGCCGAGCGGCTTGCGCGTTTTCTGGCAAAGCATAAAAAGGCGATCGTAAAGCCCGTTTCGAGCGCGCTCGGTATAGGAATCAAGGCGGTCGAAGCGGAAAACGAACAGACCGCGTTCCAAGTCGCCCGGGAGCTTGTGAACGAGTATTGCACGTCCAAATATTCGGGCGCGATAGTCGAAGAATTTATTGTGCAGGACGAGCGCATGGCGGCGCTGCACCCTTCCTCTGTCAACACAGTGAGAGTTACGACGGTTCGACTTGACGACCGCACGGTTATTTTTCATCCGAATCTTCGAATCGGTCGCGGGGACGCGGTCGTCGACAATGCGGGCGCGGGCGGCATTCTGGCGCCGGTTGATCCGGAAACCGGCCGCGTAATCGTCGCCGGGGATAAAAAAGGCGTTTTTTATAAAACGCATCCGGACACGGGCGTTCGACTCGAAGGATTTGAGGTTCCCTGTTGGCGCGAGGCTGTCGAAACGGTTTGCAAATTGGCGCAAGTCGTTCCTTCTAACCGTTACGCGGGTTGGGATCTCGCGCTCTCCAAATCCGGCTGGGTTCTCGTCGAGGCCAACGCGCGCGGGCAATGGGGCGGGCAATTTTTGCTCCAGCAGGGATTTCGCGACGAAATCGAAGGGTATCTCAAAGAGTTGGGAATAAAATCTCCCTTTGCCGCAACGTTAAGCAGAGGTTGACCGATGAGTTCTACTAACGACGGTTCGCAATCCAACGGCGACGTTAGACCGGCCTCCAATCTCAACAGCGAGGCTGTGACGGCCAAAATCGGCTCCAAGAAGTCTAAGAAACAGTTTTTGCAGAACGTGGGGAGCGGTTGGATCGCAGTTGCGATGAACGCGCTCGTCGGCGTCTTTATTCTCCCGATCAATCTCCATTATCTGGGAAAAGAAGTTTACGGTATTTCCGTGCTTGCCGTTTCAATCATGGGACTGCTGCACTTCCTGAACTTTGGATTGACGCCGACCCTGCTGCGCTTCTTTTCAAACGTCATCGCCGAAGGGGACCGCGAAAAGCTGCATGTCCTTTCGAGCACGTCCCATTTCCTTATGAATTCGTTGGGGATTCTGGGTTCGGCGATTTTCATGGGGCTTTTCCCATGGTTTTGTTCAACGTATCAGATCGATTCCGAGTTACGTCTTCCGGCCTTTATTCTCTTCTGCGGGCTGGCGATTTCCCACTGGGAGCAGTTTTTCAATATAACGTACGGAGCTATTCTCCAGAGTTATCAGCGGCTTGATCTCCTCAATTTAACGCGGTCGGCAACAGTTTGTCTGCGGGTCGTTTTGCTTTTGGTCTTTTACCAGTTTATCTGGAAGTCGCTCGCTTCGCTGGGGATTGTGATTGTACTTGAAGTTACTTTCAGACTTGTCGTGCTCGTCGTTTCGGCGCGGCGTCTGTGCGGGAGCGCGTGCGGCTTTTCTCCGGAACTGGTCAATCTTTCGCTGAAAAAAGACGGTTTGCTTCGCGGACTCTTTTCCTTCGGCGCTTTAGCGCTTGTCAACAACGTCGCGATGGGCTGGTCGATTCAAATTCCCGCCCTCCTTATCGGAAGTGAGCTCTCCAAGAGTTCAGTCGCCGATTTTTCCGCTTCCCTGACGGTCGCGAACTTTTTGAATCACATCCTCGCGACGATCGTCGTTCCGTTGGCTCCGTTGGCGAGTATCGACGCCCAGCATGGGGGCAAGCGGCTCGGCCAATGGTCGATTAAGATCGGGCAGGTCGTTTCCTGCGCGGGGTGCGCGTCGATCCTTGTGATGTTCCTTTTTGGCCGCGATTGGCTGACCGTCTGGCTCGGCCGCGATTTTGCGTGGACGATGCCGATCGTCGTCGTTATGGCGGGCGGCATTATCCTTGCCGCCGTCCAGAGCGCGAATTACAATCTTGCGCTTGGCGCTTCTACGATCGCGCCCATTGCGTGGAGCGCGCTCGTTATGGCGGTTCTCGTTTCCGCCGGAACTTATATCGGGCTCCATTACCGTCATTTTTGGTGGGTTCTCGTCGAGAAGATGGAACTGACTCATTTGAGCTCCCACTTTATCGGCCTTTTTGGCGTCGCCATGCTGGTCGGAGGAATACGCTTTATCCGCAACGTCGGCTATATTGCCTACAGTTATTCCAAACGTTTTGGATACAACTATTGGGAATATCTGTATCTGGTATATGTCAAGCCGCTAGCGTGCGTGGTCGCCGTCGCTATCGTTTGGAAATACTCGTTTGGCTTGATCGATTTCGACGCGGCGTGCGCAAAGATTGCCGAAATAGTAGTTCAAGAAAGGATTGCGCTGATTATTGTCGCCGCGATTAAATCGGCTGTCGTTTCCGTTATGTTTGGAACGCTGTGCTGGTTTGTCGTCATCCCGAAAGATCTTAAAAAGTCCTTTTTCGACGTGTTTCGCAGGCGCGCGCATAGCAAGTCTTAGAAATGAGTTGCCTTTTTTTCTAAGAGTCGTTGCTGAAAACGGGATTTGTGATTCGCCCGGCTCGCGGCGCCGAGCGCTGAAACGCTCACAAACCGTAACTCAGAGACAAGATGATATTTTTTATAACTTTTTTAAAGGCCCTCGCCGCCGTTTTGATCACCAACAATCATTATACGGGCATTTATCCGACGGACGCGCTCGCAAAGGGGGGGATGGTCGGCAATATCCTCTTCTTTGCCGTGTCCGGATACCTCCTGTATAACGTGAAGCTTCCTTTTTTACGCTGGTATGGCAAAAGGCTGTGGCGTATCTATCTGCCTGTCGTTCTTGTAACGGGAACGTGTATGGCTATTGGACTTTACCAGTTGAAACCGGGACTTGTCTCTTGGCATGATTTCCTTTTGTCCGTTGTTGGGTATCAGCGTCTAGGCAAAGGGACGGTTACTTGGTGGTACCTTTACCCGACGTATTACCATTTTGTCGCGTCGATAGTCGTCCTTTATATTCCGTACTATTTTTGTGTGAAGATTCAGGCGCTGCGCAATAACCTCGGTTGGCTCATGCTTGCTATAGCGGTTGTCTGGATTTGCGCGTACTTTACCGTGTTCGACCGTTCGACGAACCGAATCCTGAACACTCACGATCCCTTTATTCGTTTTATGTTCATGGAGAGCATGCTGCTCGGAGCGTGGTTCAGGCAAAACGACGTCAACGTTAGGAACAAAGGGAGCGTGTGGTTTCCCATTTTGGCGGTCGTCTGTTTTGCCGCGTACGTCGTCTTGCAAGGCGCGCTTGCGCGATACAAGGGGTTGGTAACGCTGCAAATAGTCGCGCCGTTTGTCAATTTGGCAATCCTCTATTTCATTTTCCGGACGTGCGCCGGGTATGATTCCAAATTGGAGAAATTACCGGTCTTGACGAAAAAGTTTGTTACGCTTCTTTCCGACACGACGCTCGAGATTTATCTTGTGCAGTTTGTGCTGATTCGACTGTTTAAGCCGATGCATATGTTTCCGGTCAATTGGTTTTTATTGACGTTTTCCATCATAATTTCCGCCTATATTACGCACATAATTTGCGGTTTTATTTACTCCGGCGTCGATAAACTAACAGGGAAGGGGCGGCTGTCCGCTCCCCAGATTTCCAAGAGGAGTTGAACGTGCCGTTTTATCTGCGGACGCGCGGATTTTGCCCTTTTTCTCAAGCGCATGAGCGCAGGAGTCGAGGTAATGAATAAATCCAAACTAAAAATCGGCGTGGCGACGCATTCTTTCGGTTTCAATTACGGGGGAACGCTCCAGTGTTTCGCGTTGCTCAAGACGTTGAACGAGAACGGTTACGACGCGGAATTTATCGACTTTAGCGCCGTCGGCGGTATTGAGAATAAGACGCCGGCGCACATGGAATACGCGAAAAAACTGGCGAGCGCGCTGGTTCCGTCGGCAAGGGCGCACAAACGCCGCATGGCGATCTTTGAGCGGTTTCGGGAGGCAAACTGTCCTAAATCGCCGCGCTTTCAGTCGTACTGGCAAGTCCCGGAATACGCGAAGATTTACGACGCCTGCATCGTCGGAAGCGATCAGGTATGGAACCCGCTCTTTCGAGGGATTTCTCCGTTCTATATGCTGATGTTTGTCCCGCCTTTCCGAAGGGTCGCTTATGCGGCGAGCTTTGGCGCGGCCAAATTGCCCGACTCTCTCCTTCGGATCTACGAAAAACGTCTTAGCGATTTTTTCGCGATTTCAACGCGCGAGGCGTCCGGCGCGGCGATCGTCGAGTCGCTCGGTCTTCCTCGTCCTGAGGTCGCGCTTGATCCGACGATGCTTGCTACGGCCGACAAATGGCGCTCGTGGCTCGACGAGAAGCCGGAGGACAGGGAGAAGTACGCGCGCAACGCCCGTCGGTTTTCCGCTCCCTACGTTCTTTGCTACGGTCTCAAGGGGCTCGGCGAGACGCGCGCGTGCGTGGAACTCGCGAGAAAGACGGCCGCTAAGCTTGACCGCGCGAGGATTCTCCTTGTCGCGAGCGACCACCTCTCTTCCGTATTGCGCAAGAATTTTCCGGACGTAACGGTCGTCGACGACGTCGATCCGTTTGAATTTGTCGACCTTGTCGCGCGCGCGGCGTTTGTCGTAACGAATTCGTTTCACGGCAGCGTTTTTTCGATTCTCTTTCATAAGAAGTTCTACGCGCTGCTCAGCGAAGGACAGAATCCCGAACAGTCGACGAATTCCAGACTGGTCGATCTGTTTAAAGCGCTGGGCCTGACCGCGCGGTTTAAACACCTGTCGGACGAAGTCGAGGTCGAATCGATCCCAGATTACGCTTTCGCAGACGCGAAATTGGACGAACTGCGCGCGCGTTCCCTCGAGTATCTAGCGAGCTCCCTCCAAAAGACGCAGACGGTCAAGACGCCGACTCTGTGCGGGACGGAGCAGTGCTGCGGCTGCGCCGCGTGCGCGAACAAATGCCCGACCGGCGCGTTGGTTATGGCGCCCGACGTGTCCGGGTTCTGGCGTCCGCGCGTCGACTACGGCAAGTGCGTGGAATGCCGGTTGTGCGAACAGGCGTGCCCGATCCTCAATCCGCGCGAAAAGAGAACGTCCGAACCGAAAGTCTACGCGGCGTGGAACAACCAGTTGGACGTGCGGCGCGACTGTTCTTCCGGCGGTATGTTCCCGCTCTTTGCCGAGCGTGCGCTCAAGGATGGGGGCGCGGTTTACGGGGTCGCCTACGACGAACGCTTCATTCCGCGCTTCAAGCGTGTCGACGACGCGCGCGAATTGCCCGCGCTGCGGTCGTCGAAGTACGCCGAGGCGGAGGTCGGATTGATTTTGCGCGACGTTCTTGCGGATCTCAAGGCGGGTCGGACCGTCGTCTTCGCGGGGACGCCCTGTCAGGTCGCCGGGCTGCGCGGCTATCTCGGGCGCGAGTACGACAATCTTTTGACGTTCGACCTCTGCTGCCACGGCGCTCCGTCGGCCCTCTTTCTGCGTAAGCGTCTCGACGCGCTCGAAAAAGAGAAGGGCGAAAAGATCGTCGGCGTGCGCTTTCGCGGGAAAAAACTCGGCTGGACGCGTGGCCTGGCGCCCGGCAACGTCTCCGTAACCTACGCGTCGGGCGAAACGTCCGTTTTCAAACGCGAGGATATCTTCTATACGCTCGCGTTTACCGGGAATCTATCGCTGCGGCGGAGCTGCGGCTCGTGTCCTTTTGCGACGGTTCCGCGGCAGGGCGACGTTACGCTCGCCGACTTCTGGGGACTGGGATACGCGAAACCGTTCGAATATCCGAAGAACGACGGCGTCTCGCTCGTCCTGGTCAATTCGCCGCAAGGGGAAGCGGGTCTTGAAAAGATACGCGGCGAGGCGACTCTGATCGAACGGTCCCTTGCCGAAGCGAAGAACGGCAATAAGGTCCTCGTCCGTCCTTCACGGCTCCATCCGAGACGGAATTTTTTTGTTTTCGACTCCGTGACGCTGAGTTACGAAGAACTGGAAAAAAAATGGCGTTCCGTCGTATTTTCCGAACTGCCGCTGTGGAAGAAGGTCGCCGTGCGGTGCAAGCGGTTCCTTTATCGCGTCGCGAAGCTGCACTGAAAAAGCTTTATTGCCGTAAAACAGACTTTTTGCTACAATAGCGCGCGTTCGTTATTGCGTTCCATTTCGCCCCCGAGTCGGCCAAACAGCCGTAACAAGTACCGATGCTTTCACGTTATTCCGTTTTTTGGTGTATGCTCTTCTGTCTGGTCATGCTTTCCAATTCGAGTGAAAGCGTGTACTCGACAGACCAAGGCTACAACTCCCTGCTTCCCCGTTATCTCGTTAGGTACATCAGCCTGGCGCGCTGGGGATTCTGGATCATTTTTATTATCGACGGTCTGCTCACGGCTTTCCGTTTCAACAGAATAACGCCTTATCACGGACGGTTCATTATCTTCTACGGGATCATGCTGCTCTCCGCGCTGACCCTCGTAGGCGAAATTAGAGATCCGCTCGTTTTTAATGAAATCTTCAGGTACGTAGGGCTGTTTGCAATTACCGCCGTCCTACCATTACAGTTGGAGAATTATACGCTCCGGCATGGGTTAGATACGACGCTTCGCATGCTCTTTTTTAACGTCGTCGTACTGACCGCCGTCGGGATCGCCGCGACGCTCGTCGCGAGCGGTTTCTCGTTCCGATATACCGGCTGGGTCGACAATCCGAACTCGTTCGTTTTGATCAACATCTTCTTTATCGTGATCGTTATGGCGAACTACGTTCAAAAGACGGTTAATAAAGGCGTTCTGATTGTCACGCTGCTCTTCCTTGTCTACGCGCAGCTGGCGTCTGGGTCACGTAACGGTCTGCTCGGTCTGGCCGTCGTCGCGTTCGTCTTTATGCTCCGGAGCGGCGTGGGGCTTGTTCAAACAATGTTTACGGTCGGTTTGCTCGCGGTTGGCGCCTGGATCTTTATGGAGTTCGGACCTCAGTCCGCGTTCCGTATTACCGATATTGACCAGGAAGACCCGTTTGCGCACGACACAGGGCGGCTTGCTCTTTGGCGAGAACTGTGGCCCTTTATAAAACAGAAATGGCTCTTTGGATGGGGCGTTACCGGTCGCGAATTAATCGGCCTTTCCGGCAACTCGCACAATATGTACATAACCCTCATGATCTTTTTCGGAATTCCGATCGGGATCTTTATGGGCGTGTTCTATATCTGGTCGTGCGTTTCCGGGCTGCTTACCCAGCGCAAACGTGAGAACAAACTCAGCAACGTTTCCTATCTGTTTTCCGCGTATTTGGTAACCGTATTCTTTACAATGGGATTTGAAGACTCGATCTTTGGAATCGGATCCCCGTGGACGCTGGAAATCGCGCTGGGCGTCGGCATGGTCAATATGCTGCTGCGGTCGGAGACCGTATTTGAACTGACCGGCGCGAAAGAGGGAAAAGCTCCCGCTATGGCGCCCCCGCCTCAGCCGGAGGTCTGGAGCCCCGACGACTTTAGGTAACCGACTGTTGTAATTTCCCTTTTGGCGCGTCTCCCTTCTGGCGGCGCGCCTTGTTTTGCCCGCAATCCTTTCGGAGCAGCCGACAATGAAAAAAGACGTGGTTCTATGGACGCACATACCGTCGCATCATACGATCGGCCCTTTTCGCGAACTGGCAAACTCGCGAAACGTATACTGTATGTGCCGCAAGGCGACGTCGAAGCTTCGCGGCGATATTTGGAAGACGCCGGACTTTGGCGCGCTGCGCGTCGAGTATCTGCTGGAAAAAGACGACGTGAAGGCGTATATCGACGATTTTCTGGACAAGACGTCCGACGCGGTTCATTTTGTCGCGGGATTTGGCGACTTGCCCGAATTCAAGCTGTTTTGGAAGGGCGCGAAAAAGAGAAAGATTAATCCCATTGTTATTGCGGAACGTCCAAATCCGCAGCGAAGCGCTCTGAAATCGTTTTTGCGCGACGCTTACTATTCCTACATTGTCCGATCGCTCTCGTCGACAACCGGCGCGGCGCTGTGCATGGGCAAAATCGGAGTCGACGCGTATCGCGCGCTCGGCCTTTCGGACGAAAAGACGCTTCCGTACATGTACACGAACGGGCTTCCTTTTCCTGAACTTCCGGAGAAAATTGAAATTGGAACGCCGTTGCGGTTCGTCTACGTCGGCGGCGACGAAAAGTGGCGCAAAGGGCTCGACGTGCTGACCGAAGCGCTGCGCGGATTCACGCCCGAGCAGCTGACCTTCGATATGATCGGAATCGGGCCCGACTCGTGGGTCGCCGATTTCGCGCGCGAGAACGCGCTCGAAGGCGTTATCCGTCCGCTCGGCAAAATGCAGAGCGACGAGATCGCGCCGAAACTCGCGCGCGATTACGACGTTCTGGTCCTGTCGAGCCGACACGACGGGTGGGGCATGACCGTTTCCGAAGCCGTCCTTTCGGGAATCGGCGCGCTCGTTACGGACAGGTGCGCGAGCCGCGACGTCGTCGAGGCGTCGGGGGCGGGCCGCGTTATGACCGCCGGGTCCGTCGAATCGACGCGCGCCGCAATCCGTCTGTGCGTCGATTCGCCCGAGACGGCGCGCGCCTGGAAAGAGAAGGCCCGCGCGTATCGCGACGACCTCCGCCCTGAAAAGCTTGCCGGGTACCTTGAAGAGACGGTCGAATATGTTGAATCGCGCTATCAAGCGAAAAAGCCGAACCCTTATTGGCTGAATCCTCGCTGAGCGGTATTTATTCTGTAAATTGCGGGTAGAGATTTCATCTATGAAAATAGCTCTTTTAGCGCATAATCTTCGCGGCGGCGGCGCCTCCGCGCTCGGTAAGAACGTAATCGCCAATCTTGCGCGGCTGGCGTCGGAACATGAAATCGTCGTTACCGCGTTGAAGGGATTCGGGTACGAATTTCTTCGTGAAATCCCGAACGTGTCGCTCTGGGAATTTGAATCGAACGGATGGCGCGGCCGATTCCGGACGGAAAAGGAAGTCGCGCGCCGGCTCAACGAATGGGGCTGCGAGTGGGCATGGTGGCTCGGGAATATGGGAATCGTCTTTCCGAACTGCAAACAGAGCGTCTATATCCGCAACGCGTACGCGGTCGACTATCCCCTCAAGAACTGGGGCGCCGCGCCGCTGGGGTTCATTTTAAAGCTGAAGTTCGACAATCTCTTCATCCGCAGAACGCTCCGCCGGTGCGCGAACGCGTACGTTCAGACGGAAACGATGCGAACGCGGCTCCTCAGAACGTATCCCTTTCTCAAAAAGGAAAACGTCGGTCTTTGCCCGGCGCCGCCCCTCTTTAAGACGGGGGGCGCGAGCCCTTCGGACCAGACGCTCGCTCTTATGCGCGAGCTTGCGCAAAAGGACGCGGGCAAGTTTCGCGCGCTCTACGTCTCCATGATTAACCCGCACAAAAATATGGAACGCGTTATCGAGACGTTCGACAGATACCGCGACGAGCTGCGCGGCGTCGTCCTCTACGTTACGGCGAAGAAGTCGAGCGCCGGATATCAGGGCAAGCTGTGGAAGAAGGTCGAGGAGGCCGGACTTGCCGAGTCGATCCGCTTTCTGGGCGTCTTTCCGCAGAACGACGTGCCCGCGCTCTTTGACGCGTGCGACGCCGTCTTTTTCCCGACCCTCCTTGAAACTGTCGGGCACGGGCATAACGACGCGCTCTTTTTCGGGCGGCCCCTCATAGCGAGCGATTTGGATTTCGCGCACGAAATTTGCGGCGACGCGGCGTATTACGTCGATCCGTTCTCTCCGGAGAGTATGAAGAACGCGCTCCTGACGCTGAAAAACGATCCCGTTTTGCGCAAAGAACTCGTTGAACGCGGTAAAAAACGGCTCGAGATAGCGGTTCCGTCTTGGGACGAGATTGTGAGAAACGTTCTGATTCAAGAAGGAATAGAAAACCGGTAAAATTTGGACCTTTTCTTCCGGACCGAAAACGGCGCGCGTCTGACTCAAGCGCGCCGAACGGTTCGGCCCGACGGTTGACCGACGTGTTCGCGAAAGAGAGCGGCGCTCACGTTCAATGCGTTTGGACTTCCTGTTTTTTAGATAAAATTCTTATTTTTTTGAAAAATTTTTCTATTTGGCGCTCACGCGCTCTTGTCATTACGTATAAGTTGTGAGATAATCGGCATTGACTGGGCGAACGCGTTAGAATGTCAACCTGCCAGAACCCTCGAAGGGGATTTAGCGGCCGCCCGGCGTGATTGCGATCGAGTTACGTTTTTTTGCGTGGCGCTCAGCGTGCGCGAACGCCGCGCCAATCATGCTCAGACGGTCGGCACGACGGTTTCGTTTGAGTGTTGATCTCGCCTTAATAAGGAAAAAGTACATGAAAAGAAGTAAGCTTACCTCGTATTTTTCGAATCTTCGGAAAGAATCCGCGAAGAACGCCCGTCCTTCGCAGCTTCGTCTTGAATCGCTCGAAGCGCGTCAGCTGCTGAGCGTAACCGACGTCGCTACGCTCGCCGCCGCGTCGGAAGCCGAACAACCGGCCGCGTACACGACGGTCGCGCCCGTCTCCGACGCCGTTATCGACGTCAGCTCCGTCCTCGTTACGACGGCTGCTCAGCGCAATGCCGACGACATAGCCGCGATTAACTCGCTGGGACTCGCAGCTACTCAAGACGACGCCATTTTCAGATGGAGCGACGCCACCGGTCGTCTTATCGGTATCGATTTTACTAAGTGGAATCCCCTGAGTCCCTCAAATTCGGTTGAAGGTAGATCGTTCGACCTCACCGTCTTCCCCGAGCTTAAGGGCGTTACCGCCACCGATTGCGGAATTGCTTCGCTGACGGTTGCCAATTTAACGAAACTTGAGACTCTTTACGTCTCTGGAAACGCCTTTGATTCTTTAGACGTCTCCGGATGCTCCGCCCTCTACAATTTGCAGTGTGGCGCCAATAATATCAGCAGTCTGAATTTGACGGGCTCCGCTCTCACGATCTTGAGCTGCGAAAGCAACGCGCTTACCGAACTCGACCTTTCCGCCACGCCGTCTCTTACCGCGCTGAGCTGCTACGACAACCCGCTTACGGTAATCGACGCGACCCCCTGCGCTAATCTCCGTTCGCTCGAATTCTACGACGGCGCTCTTGAGACGGTTTACGTTAATCACAACGCCGACGTTGCCATGCAGCTCTACGTCAAGAAGAGCGAATGCGATCTTTCCGTCGTCGACGCGGATCTCAATGAGATCACGACGACCGCGTCTGAAAACTACTTCCAGTTCACGCTCGGCGCCGCCGCGGCCAATCCGATCACGGCGACGGTAACGTTCCGCAACGCCAACGGCGCGACCCAGAAGATCGAGATCGACCCCTATATCAAACTCGACGCGACCGAAGGCTCCGTATACGCGGTCGTCAGCGAGAACGTCGATCTGACCGGCATGTCGATCTTCGGCATGGCCGATCCGACGTTCAAAGTCTCCGTCGCCGGATATACCGTCGAGGAAAGCGCGGAATTCGTTAAGGTCGAAGACAATACGCTTATCTACATCGGCGGTCTTGCCTCCAGCGCGACCCCCTACAACGTTTCCGTTACGGTCGAAGACGGCGACGCGGTCGACAGCGCCGAGTTCGCGCTGACCGTCGAGCAATACAAACTCGCCGCGCCCGTCGAGTTGACCGTTTCCAGTTTTGACGAATCCTCGGTCAGCCTCGCTTGGGAAGCGGGCGACGTCTACGCCGAATCCTATACCGTCGAAGTCTACGCAGGCGGCGAACTGATCGCTTCTCAGACGACCGGCGAAACCTCCTACACGGCCGCCGGACTCGACGCGAATACCGCCTATACGTTCAACGTTAAGGCGACCGGCGACGATTTGGAAGATTCCGAATACGCGACGGTCGAGCAGACGACCGACAAAGCGACCCTTGCCGCGCCGACCAATCTCGCCGCGACCGCGACCGACTCGACCGTCACGCTCA
>CAMNJU010000102.1 GCA_946541595.1 uncultured Planctomycetales bacterium | reverse complement strand
CCGACCGGATCGTCGATCTTAACGAACTTGTCGAAAAACTCGACGGAAAAGACGACGAGCAGCCCGCATACGAGCCCGATAACGGCCGCGCCAAGCGGATTGACCGCGTCGCAGCCCGCCGTGACGCCGACCAGGCCCGCGAGCGCCGCGTTGTACGTCATTGAGACGTCCGGTTTGCCGTAGCGCAGCCAAGTGAGAATCATTGTGACGGAGCATGCGACGGCCGGAGAAAGGTTGGTGTTGAAAAATACCAGACCGGCCGTTTCAACGAGCGAGTCGGAATCCATACCGACGGTCGAGCAGCCGTTGAATCCGAACCACGCGAACCAGAGAATAAAGACGCCGAGCGCGGCGAGGGTAAGATTATGCCCGAGAATAGCGCGCGGCTTGCCGTCTTTGTCGTATTTCCCCGTGCGCGCGCCGATGACCGCCGCGCCGACCGCGGCGCATACGCCGCCAACCATATGAACTGCGGTCGAGCCCGCGAAATCGTGGAATCCAAGCGAAGCGAGCCAGCCGCCGCCCCAAATCCAGCGTCCGGTAATCGGATAGATCAAAATGGAGATGCACAGCGAGTAGAGCAGGTACGCGCTGAACTTTGTGCGTTCCGCCATGGCTCCGGAGACGATCGTCGCCGCGGTCGCGCAGAAGACGGTCTGAAAAATCGCGTACGCCCACAGCGGCACGCCGGCAGGCAGAATCGCGCTGTAGTCTCCGCGCACCGTGGGATCAAAAGAGCCGAAATAAGCCGAGCCCGCCCCGAACATGAGTCCGAAGCCTACAAGCCAATACGCGGTCGAACCGAGGCTTAAATCCATAAGGTTTTTCATGAGGATATTGCCCGTATTCTTGGCGCGGGTAAATCCCGCTTCGCACAGCGCGAATCCCGGCTGCATAAAGAACACAAGCGCCGCTCCCAGCAACACCCACGTCGTATTGACGCTGCTTAACATATTTTCCATTTTTATTTGCAATCCTATCGGCGTTAGATGAAATAACAAACGCGACGCGCGTGAGACGCCGCCGTCGCCGCTCAGCCTAACCCCATGACCAATTTAACCGAGCGGCGACGGACGTCGTCAAGCGGCGTTACACGCCAAAGAGAAGGTCGCCGTAAGTCGGGTACGGCCAGAACTTTTTGGCGGTTATCGTTTCCGCTTTATCGCACACGACGCGCAGTTCGACCATTTTGGGAATGAGCGAGTCGCGAATCGCTTCCGATTGCGGTATAACGTCTTCGATCTCTTCTACCTGGACAATCGCGTCTTCGAGCGCTTCCGTTCGGACCGCGATCGCGTCGGCGACGGCGGAGAGCTTCTTAACCAGTTCCGTCTCATACGCGCATGGCAGGTCGGGCGCGAGCGCCTTTTTCGCTTCCGCGGTCTTGGCGACTTCGAACGTATAAGCGAGCGCAGCGGGCGCAATGAGCGTCTTGGCCATTTCCGTCATGGCGTTCGCCTCGATTAAGACCGATTTGCAGTAGTTCTCGAGCATAATTTCACAGCGCGACTTAAGCTCGACTTCCGTAAAGACGCCGTGGCGCGTGAGCATATCGACGTTCTTTTTATCGAGCAGCCGCGGCATGCAGTCGGGCGTGGTTCGGTAGTTGAGCAGGCCGCGAACTTCGGTCGCTTCTTTAATCCAGGATTCGTCGTATCCGTTCCCGTTAAAGATAATGCGCTTATGGTCGCGGATCGTCTGGCAGATGAGGTCGTGGAGCGCGGATTTGAAGTCGGACGCCTTTTCGAGCACGTCGGCGTACTTCATGAGCGATTCGGCGACCGCCGCGTTGAGCATCATATTGGCGCACGCGATACTGTTCGACGAACCGAGCATGCGGAATTCGAATTTGTTGCCCGTAAACGCGAACGGAGACGTGCGGTTGCGGTCGGTCGAATCTTGCGGAAACTTCGGAAGCACGTCGACGCCCAGCTTCAGCGTCTTCTTTTCCGCGCCTTTATACGGCGCGCCCGTTTCGAGCGCTTCAAGAACCGCGTTGAGCTCGTCTCCGAGGAAGATCGAGACGACGGCGGGCGGCGCTTCGTTGGCGCCCAGGCGGTGGTCGTTGCCTGCGGTCGCGACCGAAAGCCGGAGCAGATCCTGATAGTCGTCGACCGCCTGAATGACCGCGCACAGGAAGAGAAGGAATTGCGCGTTTTCGTACGGCGTTTCGCCCGGCGCCATGAGATTGACGCCCGTGTCGGTCGCGATCGACCAGTTATTGTGCTTGCCGGAACCGTTGACGCCCGCGAACGGCTTTTCATGAAGGAGGCACACAAGTCCGTGGCGCGCCGCGACCTTCTGCATGATTTCCATCATGAGCTGGTTCTGATCGGTCGCCATGTTCGTCGTGGTATAGATCGGCGCGATTTCATGCTGAGCGGGCGCGACTTCGTTGTGTTCGGTCTTTGCGAGAATTCCGAGCTTCCAGAGCTCTTTGTTGAGATCTTCCATGTACGCGGCGACGGCCGGTTTAATGACCCCGAAATAGTGATCTTCGAGCTGCTGGCCTTTGGGCGGCTTCGCGCCGAAGAGCGTGCGCCCGGTATAGCGCAGGTCGGGCCGCTTGTCGAACGCTTCTTTTGTAACGAGGAAGTATTCCTGTTCCGAACCGACGGACGAGCGCACCGTTTTGGCCGTCGTATTGCCGAAGAGGCGCAGAATGCGCAGCGCCTGCTTATTGAGCGCGGCCATGGAGCGGAGCAGGGGCGTTTTTTTATCGAGCGCTTCGCCGCCGTAAGAGCAGAACGCGGTCGGGATACAGAGCGTTTTCCCTTTAATGAACGCGTAAGAAGTCGGATCCCACGCTGTGTATCCGCGCGCTTCGAACGTGGCGCGAATACCGCCGCTTGGGAAAGACGAGGCGTCCGGCTCGCCCTGAATGAGCTCTTTGCCTGAGAATTCCATAATGACGCCGCCGTCCGGAGAGGGCGTAATAAAGCTGTCGTGCTTTTCCGCCGTTATGCCCGTTAACGGTTGGAACCAGTGCGTATAGTGCGTCGCGCCGCGCGCGACCGCCCAATCCTTCATGGCGTTGGCGACCGCGTTGGCGACGCTCACGTCTAGAGGAACCCCTTCGTCCATTGTCTTTTTGAGTGAATTGTAGACCTTAGCGGGAAGCGTAGCCTTCATAACGCGATCGTCGAACACTTGGCTCCCAAAATAATCCGATACCGTTTCCATGCTCAATTCTCCCATAAAAAAAGGCGCCTTTAACGCGCCGCGGTCGACTGTTCGAAACCGCGGAACATTAAAGACGCCTTTGCCTTTGTATGTTTTGGTCTGTGCAAAAAAAAAGAGCCTTCGAGTTTCTGCGAACCCGAAGACTCCTTTGCCTTCACTACTGCTATTCTAGTCAATCGTCAGAAGAAGTCAAGAGTATTAGTGAAAAATTATTTAACTTTCTTTGATTTATTTTCTTTCTTATAATATATTAAGCTATAACATGAGAAATATCTTTATTTACAGTTGGCTCATAAGCGCGGCGGCGACCGCAATCCTTCAGAATAAAAAAGGGCCGTCTTCAAACGACCCTCTTATAACTACCGTTTTGCTCCAAAAGCGTTTGCCGCCGGAAGCCGCAATAGGCGCGTTACTCCGTCCAGCGTTTAAAGTACGCTGCGGACGCCTGTCCGAGACCGTTGGCGCAAATTTTGACGAACGAGTCGCCGGCGGCCGTTTCAGAATCGACGACCGGCGAGATTCCGCATTCGGGATCGGGCTCGGCAAAGTTCAACGTCGGGAAGAGCGTTCCGCGCTGGAGCGCCAAGAGACTCGCGACCGTCTCAATTGCGCCCGCGCCCGCGCCCGGATTGCCCAGCGCGCCTTTGAGCGCCGTTACGGGAATCGCGTCGAGCGCGTCGCCCAGAACGTCGCGCAGAGCGAGCGCCTCGGCGGCGTCGAGCGTCGCGTCGCCGCGCGCGTTGGCGTTGATATGCCCGATGGCGTCGACGTCGATCGCGCATTTTTCCAGCAGGCGCCTGAGCGAGAGCCTGATCGCTTCCCGGACCGATTCGCGCGTCTGAACTAAGTCGTGCGGGAGCTCTTTGGGGCTTGTAATCGCGCTCTGTTCAACGTCGCGCGCGTGTTTAAGGACGCCGCGATAGACCCCGCCGCAGACTTCGGCGTAGATTTTCGCGCCGCGGCGGAGCGCCGATTCGAGCTCCTCGATGAGAATCGCGCCCGCGCCTTCGCCGGCGACCGAGCCGTCGCGCCGCGCGTCAAACGGCCGGCACGCCGCGGAGTCGGTCGTTACTTCGCGATTCTTAATCGCCTCGATGAGCCGCAAGCCGTGAATCCGGGATCCCGTCGCGCCCACGAGCATAACGTCGGCGCGGCCCGACCTGATCGTTTCGACCGCGTCGCCGAGCGCGCCCGCAAAAGACGCCTCCCGGTTCGTTACGTCGAACGCGGGGCCGTAGAATTCGTTGTAGATGGTAATGTGGCTCGCCGACATATTGGTGAGATATTTCAGCTGCCAGATCGGCGTCATTTTAGACAGCCCGTTTTCACGCCAGTGCGAACCGTCGAAGACGCGCTCGCCCGATTCGTTCTGCTTTCGGCACGCGGCCATCGCCTCAACGAGCTCTTGCGGGGTCGTAACGATATAGTCGGACGCAAAAGAGACTCCCCTGCGGGCGGGTTCGTACGAGTCGCCGAAATTGGCGTCGAGCAGAGTTTTCTGGGCTGCGGCGACGCCCAGCTGAATCTCGCGCGACATAAGCTTGAGCCCTTTACGAATCGCCTTCTTTTTGACGTCGTCGAGCTCTCCGAAATCTTGAATCTTGCCGGTGAAGCCGTCGACAGGCGCGACCGCTTTGATCGGGTAGGGTTCCGTTTCTGAGACGGGACGCACGCCCGAACGAGCTTCGCGAAGCGCGCCGTCAAATTCTTCTAACGTCGACCCAAGCGCGCTAACGACTCCCATGCCGGTAACGACGACCCGTCGAGACAAGTCTTGATAATTCATTCTATTTCAATCAATATAGAGGATATTGTTCAGCTTTTCATCCTTATAAAGCGAAGACGGCCGCGCCGCCGACGTCGTGTAAAAAGCGACTCTATTATAGCCGAGTAAGCGTTCCCCGTAAAGGGGGAGAAGGGCGCCCGGACATGCCCCCGCGCAACCGGAAACGCGACGTCTTCGCATGGCTTTTAGGACGCGGCGGCCGAGTCGGCGGGAAAATAAAAAAGCTCGAGGAATTTGGTTCCTCGAGCTGTGTTTGCCGTCGTTTCGGACTACCGCGCTTTCCGACCGCGTTTAGGTCAGTAAGGAATGGCGGGAGCCACGCTCGGATCGTTCGTAACGGGCGGATTCACGTTTCCGCTCGGAGCGGCGCCGCCCGTTCTGGCCGTGGGCGTCTCTACGGCGCGCGTATCGTAAAGCGAGACGTTCAGGTCGATATTCCCCGAGTGTTCCTTGCGCAGCACAAGATCGAGCACGTAATATTCGTGCGGGCGCAGCTGGGAAATGCGGGTCTGAATCTCCGATTGCGCGTTCGGACGCAAATTCGCGTTCGTCGGCGTCAGGCTGACAAAGCTCGCGCCTTGCGGAATTTTGATTGAAATACTCGTGTCGTAGTAGAATTCCGAGAAGTTATTGATGTAAATCTTATAGTGGACGTCCTGATTAGCGGGCGCAAAGTCAGGCGCGACGACCTGAATTCCGATCGGCGCGGACGTCGTCCACGTGTAATAGATCGTTCTGCTGTCGACGACGACCTCTTTGTACTCCGAAGTTCCGGGCCTGAGAATCGAGACCTTAATCTGGCTCGTTCCTCCGCGCTGAGCGCTCTGGCGAATCTCGACGTTCGCTTTTCCGTCGGCGCCGGTGAGCACGTCGATCGAGCGCGCCAGACCGCCGCGACCGTCGTTAAAGCCTCCGTCGCCGGAGAGAATCTCATACCGAACGCGCCAGTTCGGGAGCGCCTGAGAATCGGACCGGCGAACGATCGCCGTTTCCAGTTTACCCGGTCGGTCGACGGCGCCAACCGCCGATTTCGGGAAAAGGAACGCCGCGTCGATCCAGTGGATTTCCGCGCTCGCTCGCCGATAGTCCCAGTTGGGAACCGTGCTCGAAAAGACGGAAACGGAGCTCGTGCCCTCTTCAAGCGAGGTGACCGCCATCCACGACTGACCGCGCAAAATCGTAACGTCGTCTTCCGGCGATTTCGTCCCGCGCGTTATGCGATAGAGCTGACCGGACGTTTCGGTCGTCTCAGAGCGCCCTTCAATTTCACGCGAGTTCGAGCGCCATGGGAGATTAAGATTGACAAGGCGCGGCCGAGGATTCGTCGAAACGAAATTGCCAACCCCGGCGAGATCCCACGAAAGCTGCTCGCCGACCCGTAGATGCTGAGAGTCGCTGTCGACGTAGCTCGCCACGAGAATGATCTCCGTTCCGACCGGCGCGGAAATAACGCTCGGCTCCATAAGTACGATCGGGCCGGGCGCGGGCAGTTTTTGCGGGAAAAGAACCCCGCCGTTTGGCTTCTGCGTAGCCCAAACGTAATTTTTAAGATCTACGTGGTTGCGGCGCGCGTAACTGAGTTCAGATTCCGTCGGCTCCCACGCTTCTTTCTTCTGATTGCTTACGGCCGTCGCGCGTGCAATAACGTCGCGTTCGTCGCGCGCGCGGACGCGCTCGACTTCGTCGTTGCGCTGCGAGAAGATACCGCCCGGCTTAAAGAGACAGCACTCGTGATTTCTGAGCGCGTCGCAGCCGGAAAGAGCCGCGCTCAACACAACGACCGCGCACAGTACGGCGCGGAGGGACGACGTTCGTCTGGCGTATTTCGCTTCGCGAACGTTAGCGCGGTGGAAATCGTTTTTCAATGCCGTCATGACTGTTTCTCTGTTGAAATAGTAAAAGTACAAAGCTTTCGCCGTTATTAGCGTTTAAGAGCCGCGCGCTGAAAGTAACGTTTCTCGGCGAGTCTAACGGCGACGCCGATATTATAGCCGCTTTTCTTCTGAAGTACGTATTTTCAATAGTGTTTTTTCCCAATTTCGTTAAAGATTTTTCGAATCAAACATGTTAAAATCGGTACGAGTCTTTTAAGAGATAGCATATTGTACAAAACTGTTGCTTCAAACAGGTTTTTACATAAAATTGTTATATTTGATAAAATCGCGTTTTGACCAAATCCGATTCGCGCGCCCCTTTTAATTTCAGTCGCCGCGCGTATACTTGAAACGGTACGTCCGCGAGCGTTCGCGGCTTTGCCAAAGGATAAACCGTTCTGATTTTGAGAGTCTGTTATGTCGAATAGCCTCGACGTCGCTTCCGGCGCCCAATCTCCTTCGTCGCTCCCGCTTGCGGGCGCAGTCTGTTCGGTCGCCTCTTTGGGCTGTCCTAAGAATCTTGTCGATTCGGAATCGACGCTTGGCCGTTTAATCGCGCTTGGAGCCGAGTTCAATCCTGACGCGAGCCAAGTCGACTTCTTTTTACTCAATACGTGCGGTTTTTTGCGTTCGGCGCGCGCCGAGGCGGAAGAGTATATCGTCGAGGCGCTTGAGCAGAAGAAAGCGGGCGCGATTCGCTTTCTCATTGTCGCCGGGTGCGCGGTCGTTTCCGACGGAAAGGAACTCGCCGAAAAATATCCGCAGGTCGACGCGTGGCTGAGCCCGTACGACGAGCAGAATATCGGCGACGTCGCGCTCGAACTTTTCGGCGCTAAGCGCGCGCCGGAACAGACCGCCGCGCCCGCGCTTCCCGTCCTCACGCCGGAGCAGACGGCGGCCGCGAAATTCCATTTTACGCCCGCGCGCAATTTGGAGTTCCACGACGAGAGCCGCGCCCGGCTGACCGCGCCCCACGTGGCGTATCTCAAGATAGCCGACGGCTGCGACCGCTTTTGCACATACTGCACGATCCCGAATATTCGCGGCCGTTACGTGAGCAAGCCGTTCGACGCGATTATGGACGAAGCGTCGCGGCTTGCGGATTCCGGCGTGCGCGAGCTCGTACTCATTGCGCAGGAGACGACGTTCTGGGGAAAAGATCTCTACGGCGCGCCCGATCTGAAACGGCTCCTCGCCGCGCTCAAAGAGAAGAATAAGTTCGACTGGATCCGCGTCCTCTATACGTACCCGCTCTTCTGGGACGACGAGCTGATCTCGCTCTTTAAAATGGAGGCGCCGGGAACGACTTCGATCCTTCCGTATATCGACGTGCCGCTCCAGCATTGCAATTCGGAGCTGCTCAAACGCATGAACCGGCAAGTCGATAAAGTTCAGACGGAGGAGCTCCTCGCGCGATTCCGGGAAGAGATACCGAACGTCGTTCTGCGCACGTCCCTTATCGTCGGATTTCCCGGCGAGACCGACGCTATGTATCAGGAGCTCGTCGATTTCGTTGAGAAGCAGCGATTCGAACGCGCCGGCGTCTTTGAGTTTTCGCCCGAGCCGGGCGCGCCCGCGGCCTCTATGCCGGATCAGATCGCACCGGAGATCAAGAGACGGCGTTACGAGCGGCTCTACGCGAAGCAAGAGCGTATTTCCCGGCAGTTTGCGCGCTGCAAGATTGGTCAGACGGTCGACGTTATGCTCGATACGCGCTGCGTTTCCGAATCGGGCGAACTCATGCGCAACGTCTGCGTCGGCCGCACGGTCGCCGACGCGCCGGACGTCGATCCGGTCGTCTACGTTACCGGCCGCGATCTCCAGCCGGGCGATCTTATTCCGTGCGAAATTGTCGACGCGCAGGGGATGGATTTAATTGCCGTGCCGACCGATCCGGAAAAAATTTACGTTTCGAAAGGTGAACGCCGAGAGGCGGCCGAACGCGCGGAAGCGGAGTCGTATCGCGCGCAGGGCCTGACGCCCCCGCAGAAGAAAAAGAAGCGGAACGACCGCCGCGGAGGAAAAGGGAAGCGCAGATAACGGCGCCGGCGCTCTGTGTTTAGAGTAAGGAAAAGACCGAAAGAACCGCGAATTCTTTCGGTCTTTTTTTAGCGGACGTCAGCGCGTCCGCGGGGTCGTTTTGAGGTCGTCGAGCGTGCGGCGTTTGGCGTTTTTGGCGTCGGCCTGAATCACTTCGAACGCGGCGATCCGCTTGAGAACGGGGTCGGTTAAGTTGAGCGTCTTATAGCACGCGCCGACTTCCTCGAACATGCCGCAACGCCGTAAGACGTCAAGTTTTAAAACGCGCAGATTTTCGTCTTCCGCGTTTTGGCCGATTAGAAGATCGAGCTGTTCGAGCGCCGCCTTTCGGCACGCGTCGGCCGCGTCGGCGTTTCCGTCGTCGTCGGACGCCCACGCGGCTTCGAGGACGGACCAGAAGGCGTTTTTAACGTCGCCGCCCTCGCGCTTTATGAGATAGAGCCGATAGAAACTTCGCGCAAGTTCAGACTTAAACGCGATTCCGTCGCACGAAACGAACCGCTCGGACGACAGGAATTCTTTGCCGATTTGCGCCGCGTCGTCGATACGCGCGGCGACGTACCCGCACTCAGGGCACTTCTGAATCCACAGGGGCATGGTCTCGCGGAATTCCCCGGCCGGCCGCGTGTCTAAATCGCGCGCGCCGCTCTCCCCGACTTTTCCGACTTCGCGAAAGAGCGTCTCTTTGCCGCAAAGAAAGCATTTTCTGGACCTTGCGTGAACGGTCGCCATTCGATGATTCTCCTTATCTCTCTTTTCCGTCGACGATAAACGCGTTGGAAATCTCGTAATCGCCCCCCTGCCAGCCGTAGAGCCGGAATCGGGGATTGTCGTTGAGATTAGCCAAAATTTCCGGATCGTCAACCGTCGTTTCGAGAACTTTTTTGCCGTCGAGATACGCGACGAGCCAGTTTCCCTCCCGAGTAAGTTTGAGGCGGTATTTTCGATTTGGTTCCCACGTCGCGTTCGGATTTTCCGCGAGTATAATGCGCTCGTGTTCGTTCTTATACGCGACGAGATACGCGCCGTTGGGATTGACTTCGTAAAAAACGGTTCGCAGTTCGTTTGGCGCGTCGGACGGGCCGAGCGCGATGAACCCGTAGGAGAGCTCGCCCCGGCTCAGAAAGTCCATTTCGAAGGAGCAGTCTTGTCCGAGCGCGTATTCGACGGTCGGGAACGTCTCGTGATACCTCGGGACGCGCACGGCGCCGTAACGGAAGACCGCGTCGGTCCGCTTTCCTTCGAGATAGTCGTGGAACGCCTCCAAGGACGCGCTGCGAACGTAGAGGTAGTTCTTATTTTCGGAAGCGCTGTATTCGCAAGACGTCGCCCAGATTTTACCCGCCGCGGCGGAAATAGCCCACGCGTCCGCGGTCGTTCCGCCGTCCCGTTTCGGATTCGCGCCCGAATTGAACCCGATCGAGCCGGGCGCCGCGCGCCAGGATTCCGGATTGAGCGGATCGTTGAGATCGACTTCGTACATGCGCTGCAAGCCGTTCGGATCGTTGAGCCAAGGGATCTGCCACGTGGAATAGTAACCCTTGTCGCCGTAAGTAAATCCGCCGCCGCCCTCTTCCTGATTCTTAACGAAGACGGGCGCCGATCCGATCGCGTCGTGGCTTATGACGTCGTCGAGATTCGGAACGACAAGTCCTCGGATATCCATATCTTGCGCGCCATGATTCCAGACGACGAGATAGTCGCGGGTCTTGGCGCGGGGATAAATGCGCAGACAGTTGGCTCGGCCGCCCGTCTTATTGTCGTCCGGTTCGCGCGGATAATCCTCCCAAAGCGGCTTCGGTTCGCCCCACGGACCGGCAAAGCTGTCGGTCTTCGACCGGATAATGTAATTGCCCTCTTTCTGCCAGTCGATAAAGCCGTTTGTTCCGTCGCAGGAAGAAAAGAGGAGATTCGGCCTGCCTTCGAGATCCCGAAAGACGAACGGATCTCCGGAGTAGGTTCCGCCCTCCAGAAGATCGACGATTAGCCCCATTGACTCCCATTTATCCGCGTTCGGCGCTTTTTTATAACCGTAGATGCGGGAATAAGATCCGCTTCGTCCGCCCCCGTACTGCTCGTCCACGGAATAGTACGCGCAGAAGATATAGACGGTTCCGTCTTTGTCGGCGATTACCGAGGAGTTATTCTGCGGCGCGCACATGGGATCGAACTGCTTATGCGTTCCGACGGCGACAATTTCCGGCTCCGACCACGGAATCGAGCAGACGGGCCCGTTCGTTCGGCATTCGCGGAACGGCGCTCGCGCAAGTTCCAGCGGTTTGCGCCCTTGGAATTGAAGGCCGCACGTAACGCCGGACGCGACGCCGTCGCCGCACGAATCAATGGCCGCGCGCACGACGTCCCCCTTCCGGAGCGCGATCGGGGCGACGGCGCGCCGGAACTCGCGCGCTACGTCGAGAGGCGGGAACGTCTGCGGGTCAAATCCGTACGGACGCGTATGATACGCCAGAGGAAACCCGAACGCGGGTATCGCGACCGTTTCTTCAAGGCGTTTTCCGTTGATCTGCAACGACGCGACGATCGGCGTTTCCCGCGGCGGAAGGCAGTTCGTCAGGCGGATATAGAATCCGCTTAACGTCGCGTCGGAATCGACTTGCCACTCGAAAACGGTCGCGTTCGGCGCGACCTCGGCGGCGGGAAGCGCGCCCTCAATTTCGCCCGACGGCGTGCGCGTCGGTTCCGCGCCCCAGCCTGTCGCGGCGAACGTAAACGCCGCGAGCGCCGTTAATAAGAATCGTTTCATCTCTAACGTCCTTTCTATAGAACCGTTTGACGGCAGGAATCCGCGCCGCGTTACCGCGACGTCGCTTTTTCGACGGCGACCGGTCCGAGAAGCCCGCTCGGTTCGAGCGGATCGCTCGAGACGTAACCGCGATAGACCGGCATTTTTTCCGCTTCTTTTTCGAGAACGACGTTCGTCTTGGTTACGCGTTCCGCGGGCTCGAGCGCCGCGTCGCCAATGAGGCGGTTGCGCCAGCAGTTACAGACTTCAATTTCGAGCGTGTTTTTGCCGGCCCGCGCCGCGGAGCCGAGTTCGACGCGCAGAGGCGCCGTCCACGCGATTCCCAGATCGCGGCCGTTGAGCTTAACGCGCGCGATATCGTGAAGTTCGCCCAGCGAGAGCGCCAGGCGTTCGCGCGCCTGCTCCGGCGTCAGTTCGAATTCGGTCGAGTAGACCGCAGTTCCGGAGTAGTATTTGACGCCCGGCTCGGCGCTTTCGTTCCAGTAGTCAAGTTTATCGAAGACAATCTCTTGCGGGCCGCCGAGCTTTGGATCAAACCGCACGGTCCACGGTGCGTCGAGCGTCTGTATGGGCTCATACGCGACCGATTCAGCGGGCGGCGCGGTTATTCCGTTCGAGAAGACGACGAAAATCGAACCGTTTTCCGGAAGATCGATCGCGACGGTCGAGCGGCCGTCTTCGGTCGGCCTGACCGGCGCTTCAACGACGGACCCGTCGAGCGCGTTCCAGAGCGTCGCTTTCTTAC
>CAMNJU010000101.1 GCA_946541595.1 uncultured Planctomycetales bacterium | reverse complement strand
CGCTCGCAAGCGCGGACGACGGCGCTGCCGGGTTCTTTCCGCCGCCTCCGCCGCGAAGAACGCTCGTCGTCTTTCCCGTGCTGATTTACGACCATTGCCAGCGTCAGGAGCAGACGACGTGGCGCGGCTGGGGCGGAGTTCAGGATCCGGAAGCCGCCGCGAAAGAAGCGCAGCAGATTACCAAAGAACTCGCCCAATGTAAGGCGGGCGCCGATTTCCCGGTCGAGTTCCTACCGATTCAAATTTGCGGACACGTCGGAGAAGCGCAGAACAACGAGAATCTCGCTAAAGCGGACGTCGTTCTCATTTACGGGGCCGGCGGCGGAATCGAGGGCGCGCAGAATTTCGGCAAAGACGTAATCGTCTTTCAGCGCTGGCGTTCCGGCCCGGTCTATCTGCAATATGAAATCGTCAGTCCGCGTTTCCTGCGCCAGCATCAGGACTCGCTCCAGCTCCAGAATATCCAGTACGAAGACGTCGTCACCGACTCGCTCGACGAGCTCGAATGGCGTCTCCGCGCGCTTTGCGGTCTCAAAAACGCGCGCAACAGCCGAATCCTGTGCATCGGCGGTCCGGACGCGTGGTCGCAAAACGCCGAACGGCAAAAGATTCTGTTCGAGGCGATCCACAAGTCGTGGAATATGGATATCCAGACGGTCTCCTACGAAAAGCTCGACGAACTCCTCGAAGAGGCGCGAGCCGACGCAAAGCTGACCGCGTGGGCGAAAAAAGAGGCCGACGCGTACCTCAAACTCCCGAATACGAAGCTCTCGACGACGGTCGAGGCGGTCGTCAACTGCTTCGTTCTGACCGCAGTCTTCGTTAAACTCATGCGCGAAGCCGACTGCAAAGCGATTACCGTCTTCGGCTGCATGAACACGATCATTCCGAAAGCGCAGACGACCGCGTGCCTTACGCTCAGTCTGCTCAACGACGCGGGCTATCTCGCGTTCTGCGAATCGGACTTCGCGGTCGTGCCGTCCGGCATGGCGCTCGCCGCGATTACCGGCAAGCCGGTCTTTATGAACGACCCGACCTACCCGCACGACAATATCATTACGCTCGCGCACTGCACCGCGCCGAGAAAGATGAACGGCAAGGACTTACTGCCCGTCGAAATCGTCACGCACTTTGAGTCCGACTTCGGCGCCGCGCCGAAAGTCGCGTTCGATCTCGAACAGGTCGTTACGTGCATTCTGCCCGACTTCCTGGGCGCGCGCTGGGCCGGCATGAGAGCGATCGTCGACGACGTCCCCTTCCGCCCGATCTGCCGTTCGCAGCTCGACGTTGAATACGCCGTGCCCGACGAGCTTGTCAATGAGAAAATGCCCGGCTTCCACTGGATGATGGGCTACGGAGACTATACCCGTGAGCTCGGATATATGCTACGCCGCGTCGGAATCCAATGGGACAATCTCGATAAGTACCCGAAAAGCTGATAGTTTGGCAATCGGGCTATAGCAAAAGCGCGCCGTCTTCACGAGCGAAGGCGGCGCGTTTTTTTACGCCAAACAGGGAACGGCCCCTACTGAGCGGGCGGGCCGGCCGGCGCGGAGGCCCAGTCCTCATACAGCGGGTTGCGCGCGATTTCCGGGTCGGGGCCGGCGAACGCCCGGGCGGCTTCGGGGTCGTCTTGGAAGAATCGTTGGCAAACGTCTTACGGCGTCATAACGGCCTAAATCTAAGTTCGTTCTTCTTGGCGTATTCCTCGGCGTAAGAGCCTTTTGAAGCGCGGATCGTGGTCTTTCCGCCGAGCCGGGGCAATCCGGGAAACTCGTTTGAGTCAAATCCGATAACGACGTCGGTTCCTATTTCGGTTACGCCGTCCGGAACTCGCAATTCTCTCAAACCAAGGCACCGTGCGAAGGCGCCGTCGTCTATCTTTTTAAGGCTTTGCGGGAGCGCGACGGTCGTGAGCGAATAACAACAGTCAAACGCCCCTTTGCCAATCGTTTCGACGCCTTCGGGCAAGGAAACCGTGTTCAAAGAAACGCAGCTTGTGAACGCTCTGTCGCCGACGGACGTTACTCCGTCGGGCGCCACGTAAGCGGACCGCGGATTGTCATACGGATAGGACACAAGCGTCTTTCCGTCTTTACTGAAAAGAACGCCGTCGACCGATTTAAAGTAAGGACTGTCGTCGGCGACGTTAAATTTCCAGAGCGTAGGAACGCAACCGAAAGCGAACGGCGAGATCTTCTCGACGCTCGCGGGAATTGTTATCGTCTGAATGTAACAGCCGTTAAAACACATATCTCCAATGTGCGTTACGCCGGACGGAATGACAAACTCCTGAATATGACGGTCTTCAGGAACTTTAATCAGCGCTTTTCCGTCTTTGGAATAAAGAACCCCGTCTACGGAACTAAAATTGGGATTTTCCGGATCGACGTCAATCTGTTTCACGTTTGGTCCGTAGACGTTAGCGGCCAATTCTTCGCCGAGCTCTTCAATGTCTTTTGAAATAAAAACTTCGCTAACGACCGTCCACGGAATAACGAGCGGTTCAAAGGAGACGCCGTTTTCTTTAGCAAATTCCTCGGCGTAAGAACCTTTCGGCGCGACGATCGTCAGGGAATCGCAAGAAGCGAACGCGTTCTTATTAATACGCTTAACGTTCTCGCTCAGTTCGACAGTCTTCAAAGAGGAACAGTTCTGGAAGGCGTAAGGGGCGATCGTTTTGACTGTTTTCGGAACGGAGACTGCTTTCAACGACGGACACATTGCAAACGCAAAATCTCCAATTACTTCTACCGTTTCGGGAAAATAGACAGTCTTCAGCGACAAACAGTAACAAAAACCCGAAGAATCTATTCTTTTAACACCCTCGGGCAAAAAGACAAACTCCAGCGACGTACAATGCCAGAACGCGTGCTCGCCGACCGTTTCAACTCCCTTGGGAATTTCATAAACCTTGCGATCCGAATGAATCGGATAATCAATTAACGTCTTTCCGTCCTTACTGAAAAGAACGCCGTCGATAGACCGATAACGCCCGTTCTCTTCGGCGACTTCAAATTTGTTCATCGAATAACACCTGAAAAAGGCGGAGGTTCCGATCAAATTAACGCCCTCCGGAATAAAAATCGACTCCAAAGTCGAACAATCGCAAAACGCCTTGTCGCCGATCTTTTTCAGGCTTTTTGGCAATTTTACCGTCGTCAGCGCGTAACACGCTTCAAACGCGGAGGTTCCAATGGACGCGACGCCTTCAGAAAGAACGACCGACCGTAAAGAACGGCAACTCGCAAACGCACGGTTCTCAATTATCTCAACGCTTCCGGGAACGACAACCGACTCCAGCTCGCAACTCCCGGCAAAGGCCCTCTCTTCTATTTTCGTCACGCCTGAGGGAATCTCGAACTCTTTAGCCGGATACTTCTTCGGGAACAACACAAGCGTTTTTTGATCTTTGCTATAGAGGACTCCGTCGACGGAACAAAGATCCTTGTTTTCGGGATCAACCTCGTACCGTTCGATTTGCCCGGTCATTTCCAGAGAAGAGTCGTCAGTCGAAGCGCCGTTCCGCGATATCCTAATAACGGCGCTATTTTCGTCAGAGTCTAGCGCAAACGCCCTGTCGCCTAACGAAATCAAAAAGCCAAGACCCGCAGCGCAAAAACACAAGAGAAAAAGCAGTGTTTCGGGCAAGTTATGAAAAACTGAAAGCTGTCGGCAATTACGGAAACACATAATTAACATCCTTCTTACACGAGCGACTGACGTCAAGCATACTAAATCCCGTTTCGTAAAAACTGAATCCGCCCTAATTGTATAACGCGGACAGTCGAAAGTCAAATTAGGTTGGCGCTCTAGTAAACCGGCAGAAGCAAAAAGCGAAGGCGGCGCGTTTTTTTCGCGCAGACGACGTCCGCTTAACGCAAAAGGGCGCCAAAAATCCGCGCGCGTCGCTTGTTTTCAGCGTTTGGGCGCGTTATAATAGCCCCGGGGTTCGCCCGAATCGGAGGTTTCCCCGCAAATTATTCCCAACGCCTTTGTTACGGTAATGGAGTCGCTATGAAAAAGCTAATTGCGGCGTCGCTTTGCGCGGCGTTACTGTTCTTTGCCGCGCCGTTCGTTTCGGCGCAGAATCTCGACGAAAACGGAGCGCTCCCGCGCGCTACTCCCGAATCGGTCGGCGTGCCGTCCGACGCGCTCGTTCAGACGATCCGACAGCTCGACGAGAAATTCAACCGCGTCGACGGCGTTATGGTTCTGCGCGACGGAAAAGTGATCGCGGAAGCGTGGCGCGCGCCGAACGGGCCGGACAAGCCGCACGCGCTCTATTCGCTCAGCAAGAGCTTCTGCTCGACCGCGGTCGGATTCGCCGTCGCCGAAGGGAAACTCAAGCTCGACGATAAAGTCGTCGACGCGTTCCCCGACGAACTGCCCGAGAATCCGGATCCGCGCCTCAAAGACGTTACGCTCGAACATCTTCTCACCATGTCGTGCGGGCATGCGAGCGATCCGTGGACCCCGGACCTCGTCGGCACGGACTACGGTCTCGAGCCGATTCTCTCCGACGCCAAGCCGACGTGGGCGCAGGGCTTTCTGGCGCGCAAGATCGAATATGAGCCGGGTACGAAGTTTATGTACAATACCACGGGCACGTACATGGCGTCGGCTATGGTCCAGAAAGCGGTCGGAGAAACGATCCGCGACTATCTCGTTCCGCGCCTGTTCGAACCGCTTCATATCGAAACGCCCTACTGGGAACAGTCTCCGCAGGGCATCAATAAGGGGGGGACGGGCCTGTTCCTCAAGACGGAAGATATCGCGAAGTTCGGCCAGCTCTATCTCCAAAAGGGCGTGTGGAACGGCAAGCAGATTCTGCCCGCCGAATGGATTGAGAACGCGACCAAGTATCATATCGCGAACGGGGACGATCCGAACAGCGACTGGGCGCAGGGCTACGGGTTCCAATTCTGGCGCTGCCGTCATAACGTCTATCGGGGCGACGGCATGTATTCGCAATTCTGCGTCGTCATGCCCGACCAAAACGCGGTCGTGGCAATCAATTCCGACTGCAACAACTATCAGGGAATCCTGAACGTCCTCTTCGAAACGCTCCTGCCCGTCATGAAGGGCGCCGATCCGCTCCCGGAGAATCCCGACGCGGTCGCGAAACTGCGCGAAGTCGAGAAATCGCTGCTGCCGAAAGAGGGCGAGTCGGGCAGCGCGGTCGTCGCGCATACGGTCCACAGCGACGCGCTCGGTCGCGACGTTAAGTACATGGTCTACTATCCGAACGAATACCGCACGACGTCGTTCCCCTACCCGACGCTCTATCTGCTGCACGGCCTGTACGGCGCGGAGACGAATTGGAGCGACGAGCCGCGCGGGAACATGAAGGCGATCTGCGACGCGTACTTCGCGCAGCATCCGGACCAGAAACGGATTATCGTTATGCCCGACGGCGGCAATCTGTGGTACCGCGACTCGAAAGACGGCTCGTGCAAGTACGAGACGTTCTTCTTTACCGAACTCATTCCGGACGTTGAGAAGCGCTACCGCTGCAAGCGCGACGGGGCGTCGCGCGCGATCGCCGGGCTCTCGATGGGCGGCTACGGCTCCGTGCTCTACGCGTTGCGCCATAACGACATGTTCAACGCGTGCTACGCAATGAGCCCCGCGCTCTTTACCCGGGAAGACGCCGCCGGAATGAAGGCCGACACGTTCAAAAACTTCCTCAGCGGCCGCGCCGACTTCAAAGAGGGGGACGAACGGTTCGACGAATATTACGACGCCAACGACCAGCATCTCCTCGTTCAGAAGCTCGAAGGGGACGATAAGACGAAAGTCCGGTTCCTCATCGACTGCGGCGACGACGACGGACTCCTCAAAGGCGGCTACGCGTTCTATACGGAAGCGCGCAAAAACGGCGTCCCGTGCGAGCTGCGCGTACGCGACGGCGGGCACACGTGGGAATACTGGCGGACCGCGCTGCCCATGGCGCTCGAATTCATCGCGCAGTAGCGCCGAACGCTTGCCGCGCGCTTTCATTGAAAAGCGCGGCGGCGCATTTTTCCTTGAAAGACTCCGTAAGACCTTGTATAATAGCCGACAAACGCGGCGCGCGGCCGGCGCGCGTCGGCTACGGTGAACAAGTCAAACGGAGTCTTTTTATGTCGTTACGCAGTTTCTTTTTAACGGCGGCGTGCCTCTTACTGCCGTCGGTCGGCGCGTACGCGCAAAATCTCGACGCGAACGGGTCGCTCCCGCGCGCTACCCCGGAATCGGTCGGCGTGCCGTCCGACGCGCTCGTCAGTCTCATCGAACGGCTCGACCGGGAAATCGACCGCGTCGACAGCGTTATGGTTCTGCGCGACGGCAAAGTGATCGCGGAAGCGTGGCGCGCCCCGCACGCGCCGGAAAAGCCGCACGCGATGTACTCGCTCAGTAAGAGCTTATGCTCGACCGCGATCGGATTCGCAATCGACGAAGGCAAAATGTCGCTCGATCAGAAGATCGTCGATTTCTTCCCGGACGAAGTCCCCGCCGACGCGTCGAACAATCTCAAAAAGATCGATATCGAATCGCTCCTCTCCATGTCGTGCGGCCATGAAAAAGAGCCGCCGCGCTCCAATAACGTCGCCGGATTCTATAAGCTCGAAGGGCCGAAGACCGGCTATAACGGCGAGAACATGACGTGGTCGGGCGCGTTCATGGCGCAGCCGGTTCCGTTCGAGCCCAAGACGCATTTCTGCTACAATACGGTCGGGACGTACATGGCGGGCGCGGCGCTCCAAAAGACGGTCGGCGAATCGCTTTGCGACTATCTCACGCCCCGGCTCTTTGAACCGCTCCATATCGAAACGCCCTACTGGGAGAAGTCGCCCGAAGGATTCGACAAGGGGGGCACGGGCTTATACTTAAAGACGGAAGACGTCGCGAAGTTCGGCCAGTTCCTGCTCCAGAAGGGCGTCTGGAACGGCGAACGGCTCCTCTCGGAAGAGTGGATCGAAAACGCGACGCGCTCGCATATCTCGAACGGAAACGATCCGAACAGCGACTGGGCGCAGGGCTACTGCTTCCAGTTCTGGCGCTGCCGGCATAACGTCTATCGCGCCGACGGGGCGTACGGACAATTCTGCCTCGTCATGCCGGACCAGAACGCGGTCGTCGTCTTAACGTCCGACTGCGGTACGACAAACAAAGAGCTCAACGCCGTTTGGGACGAATTCCTCGCGAAAGTCCAAGACGCGCCGCTCGCCGAGAATCCGGACGCGGTCGCAAAACTGCGCGCCGCCGAAAAAGCGCTCCAGCCGAAAGAGGGACATTCGGGGAGCCGCGTCTATCACAATAAGATCTATTATCCCGATCTCAAACAGGATATGCCGTACGCCGTCTACGTTCCGAACGGATACCTGACGGAAACGGATCCGTATCCGGTCCTCTATCTGCTGCACGGCGCGACCGACGACTCCACAAGCTGGTCGAAAAAAGGCTGGGGCGAAATGAAAGAGATCTGCGACGCGTACTTCGCCGCCCATCCGGACAGAAAACGGATCGTTATTATGCCCGACGCGCGCCTTACGAGCTATCGCGATTCGTACGACGATTCCGACCGGTATGAAACGTTCTTCTTCGAGACGTTCATGCCGACCGTCGAGAAGCAGTACCGCTGCAAGACGGACCGAACCGACCGCGCCGTAACCGGCCAGTCGATGGGCGGTTACGGATCCCTTCTCTACGCGCTCCATCATCCGGACAAATTCAGCGCCGCGTACGGCATGAGCCCGGGCGTCTCGATCGGGAGCCACAATATGTTCCCGCCCGACGCGCAGCTCGACGACGCGCAGAAGAAGTTCGCGTCCGACAACAACTTGCTTGACCTGCTCGACCGGGTCGCCGATCCGAACGCGGTCCGATTCATGATCGACTGCGGCGACGACGACTTCTGCCTGCCCGGCTCGCTCGAATTCTTCCAAAAGGCGCGCGAGAAGAAGATTCCGATCGAACTGCGCGTGCGCGACGGCGGGCATCAGTGGGAATACTGGCGGACCGCGCTCCCCATGGCGCTCGACTTCTTCGCGCAAACGCAGGAGGAACGCCAGAACGGCGCGAAATAAAAAACGCGCGGCACGATTCGCGATTCGCAAAAAGGAACGCGCCCCGTTTGTCGCATATGTAACGAACGGGGCGCGTTTTATTTGCGCAAGAAAAAGAAGCTCTGCGCCGGGACGGCAGTCCAAGGCAAGCGACCAACGGGAGCGGTTACCGCACGCCCGCGCGGGAGCGCGAACCGGGAGCGGCGCCGTCGCCGCCGCGGCAATCACGGATAAGAACGGGCGATTCCCAATCTTCCTTCATTTCTCGCGGCAGCTCGTAGACCTTGCCGTCTTTCGTCGAGAACCGAAGCGTCGAGATCGACTTCTCGCGTCCGTTTCCGGTCGCCCAAAAGGCGTAGAATTCGGGACTTGCGTCGATCGTTCTTCTCGGGAAGCACTGATTGACGGGGCTGTTCTCCGTGAGCTGGAATTCCTTTTGCCACGACTTGCCATTGTCGCGACTGACCCACTGCGAGATCTCCCCGCCCGTATTATACGCCTGCGGGCCGTCCTCAAAGGACCCGACGAGCCGAATCACGCCCTTATCCGCCTCTTCCATATAGAACATGGCGTATTCGTAATTATTATCGACTTCGCAAACGTCTGAAAATTCCCACGTTCCGTCGACATAATGCGCGACGTGAAAGACGCGCGGCCCCATCTCCGGGCCGGACTCGAACCCTTTGCTCGTCACGTACGCGATTAAAGGGGCGCCGCGCCAGTCGAACGCAAGGTCGGTCACATAGACGTTGAGCTTCTCCTCTTCGTAATTCCGAACCAGCGCGGGACTGTCGGAGCTCAGGAGCGGCGTCTTCAGTTCGACGCCGTCGGCCGACTTCCACGTCTTGCCTAAGTCGACCGACTGCATATAGTAGAGATTCGTGCGCCAGTTGAGCCCGACGCCGCGGTCCCCTTTCGCGACCGCCGGATGATAATTGAACGCCGTCGCCATTTTAACGAGCGGCTTTTTGCCGTCCTCGCCCGCTATATCGCGGTAATACTGCACGCGCGCGTTCTGATAATGCCCGATCTCCATTGCGGCGAGCGGATTCCAAGCGCTCCACGTTACGCCGTCCGCGCTCGACATAGTCGCGAGCAGCCGCTGCGCCTTCGAATTCGGATCGACGTCCTTAACGAGCCCGCGGTCGTACGTCGTAAAGAACGAAATAAAGCCGCGTTCCGGCACGTTCCAGACCTGAAGATACGAGAAATTCGTCATGGGAACCGTTTCGCCGCCGAGCAGTTTCGTCGGATGCACGAGCTCGAATTCCGAAATATCGTACGGGCGGACGCTTCGGTGAATATAGGACGGGCGGCCGGTCCCGTGCGACGTCGAAAAGACCCAAATTCGGCCTTCGTCGTCCATCGTCATGACCGGATTGTCGTGCGCGTCTTCCGTCTCCTTATCGACGAGGACCGTCGGACGGGAGACTTTCTTCGTCTTATGGTCGTAGACGCCGACTTCATGCCAGAGCGTATTCTCGTTCGGATCGGTCCCCCCGTAGCAGAAGAACGTCTTATCGACTTCAGGCCGGTAGACCGCAAACGGATAATGATTCGCCGGATACGTGCCCATGCCGCCCGAATATTTATAGACGTATTCGTTCGTCAGCTTCTGATTGTAGTACCAGATTCCGCGATAGCCCGAATCCTTCTGATTGAGCAGCGGAACGAAGACGACGCGGTCCGCGGAATACGCGGCGTCCGATTCGACCGGAACGAGCCGCTCGCGGTCCGCCGAGACGCTCGACGCGTCCCAAAGCGCAAGCCGGCCGTCGGCGAGCGCGCGGGCGCCGTCCGAAACGAGCGACGCGACCTCAGCGTCCGTGAGAACGCGGTTCCAGACCGCCGCGTCGGCCAGTTCGCCGAGCATGGGCCGCGCGGCGTCGGGCGCCATCGCGCCGACGCGCAGCGGCTGGCCGTCGAACGCCGTATCGGGCAGCTTCGTCGCCATCTCCTTACTGGCGGCCAATTTGCCGTTGCGATAGATTCGAATCGACTTGCCGTCGTACGACCCGCAGTAATGCGTCCAGACGCCCTTCTCCGGCGCCGGCGCGAGCGCGAAACTATATTGCCCCATGCCGCGGTCGCCCTCGACGAGCATGCGGACGGCGTTCCGATAAATATAGAATGAGAAACAGTTTGAGGGCAGGTCGATATCCAAAATACCCTGCGATTCGGCGGGATTCTCCGACTTGACCCACGCGGCGACGGTCAGCGCGCGCGGCGTGAGCGCGCCCTTCGGAAGTTCCAGCGCGTACGTATGTTCGGCGTCGAACGGAATTCCGGATGTCGGCTCGGCCGCGTCGGAACGCAAAGCGAATGCGCAGCACAGCAGCGCGAGCGCGATAAAAGATATGCTTCTGGACATAGTCGTTCTTCTAATAAACAAAAAAGTAAGGGCGCGCGGTTAGTGGCGCGCGCCCCGTAAGTTAGGAAGTTCATTCAAGTTCGAAATTTGCGGAATCGGTTCCGCCCTCGGGCACCTCGAACGTAATCTTCGATCCTTCGGTATACTCCTTTGGGAGCATGGGTACGTCGACCGCCTCCGGGCCTTCGTCCTCGTTAAACTCCGTTCCCCACTGCATAAACTTAAACGCGACCTTATGCTTGCCGACGACGGCGCCTTTGCGCGCGTCCAGTTCGGTCGTCGTCAGTTCGAACCGCCCTTCCGCGTCCGTCTTGCCGACCGACGTTATGCACAGATCGGGATTAGCCGGCGCGGACGGCGTAAAGAACACGGAGCAGTAGGCGAGCGGCGCGCCCTTATACGTCGCGACGCCGGAGACGGGCACGACCGCCTCTTTCGGCTTGCAGCCGGGCGCGGCGGCGAGCGCGAGCGCGGCCAAGAGCATAATCGCGATAAAATGATTTCTCGTCATAGCCTCGTTGCACCTTTCCGCAATTAGAGCGAGCCCATCGACGTAGCGCCGTCGGAGACCGCCGCGTAACCGGCGAGAATACCCGGCTCGACGGTCGTCGAAATGAACCGGACGCTTCCGTCCATAAGCGAGAAATTCAGCCCGCCAGAATGGTACGCGCCCCAGCCGCGCAGCGCCGCGCCCTCCGATACGACCGTCCCGCAGTATGAGTTCCAGTCGCGCAAATGCATATCGAGATTGCCCCCGCCCGTCAAAATGACCGACTTATTATACCAGCCGTAATTATAACCCCAAAGGGTCGGGAGGGGCCATGCGCGCTTACTGTACGTGCAGCGGACCTTATGCATCTCGCCGACCCCGATCGTATTCGAGGTTCCGTCGACGATCGACGCGGGCGTCTCCTGCGCGACAATACTCGCCGCGCCCGAGCGCTTAACGTGGCCCGCCGTATGGAACGCGCCCCGCCAGTCCCAACGCACATAGTTCATCGAGTTTTCCGGCATATCGAACGTGCCGAGATTCGGGTTTGCCGCAGATCCGTTGCCCGTCTTGACTTCGTCCAGACGGCCCGTTACCGCGCGATAGGACCCCGTCGCGAGTTCCGCGCTCCGATACTGGCCGCCGTCGGGACGCGTGGTCGACGTCGGATCGGAAACGTCGCTCGGACACCGGTATTCAGACAGCTGCGTGCGGAGAATCGCGTTGATATCCGGATCGATTACGTAGCTCGACTGAATCAGTTTGCTGAAATCGTAGTAATCGGCGACTAACTGCGCCTGCTCAATAAAGGGCAGAATGGCGATCGTCCAGCCGGAATACTGATTCGAGCCGGTCAGGCTCCCTTTCGAGTTGAGCAAGCTCATGGAGCCGGGCGGAAAGAACTTATTGGCGCTCTCGTAGTTAAAGCACGCGAGCGTTATCTGTTTGAGATTATTCGTGCACTGCATGCGCCGAGCCGCTTCGCGCGCCGCCTGAACTGCGGGCAGCAGCAGCCCTATGAGAATTCCGATAATGGCAATGACGACAAGGAGCTCGACGAGCGTAAAGCCCTTGCGCCGAACAGAACTAAAGTGAAACGGCATACCATGCCCCCCTGAAAAACAATACAACAAAACACGGATCCGGCGCCGGAAAAGGCGAGTCGCGGCGGGATCGTAAATTCAAATCCAGACATGCGGAACGGAGCCAATCGGGCCGCGCCGAAAAACCGGCGGCAAGATTCCCCGCTCCAGAAACGCATTATAGACGTTCCGATTTTGAAATACAAGCAAAAATACAAATCCGACAAAAATTTGAGTAAAAAAAAGAACGGTTCGTTCAGTTCCGCGCAAGATCCCGGCCGCGAGGCGCGGCTCCCTTTTCGCGCTACCGCGCGGGCGTGCGGTAACCGCTCCCGTTGGTCGCTTGCCGTTGCGTTTGTTTAACGGCGAAGCGGCGTTAGCCGCGAGGCGTCACTCCGCCGAAGGCGGAAAGCCGCCCCCATTGGGGGCGGATCGCGTAAACCAAGGCGCCGCAATGCG
>CAMNJU010000100.1 GCA_946541595.1 uncultured Planctomycetales bacterium | reverse complement strand
TACGTTTTCGCCAACTCCATCGTGTGCACGAATAAGGGCTTTACGTACGTCATTCAAGCGACTAGAGAACAAAACGCCAACAGAATCACGTTGAACAACGTGATTCTCGACTACGATCCGTCTCCTGGGTACGCTCAGGGCAATAATTGGTATCAGCTTACGGAAGACGGGCAAGTTCGCGATAAAAACGAAAGAGTCATCGCGGGTCTTGCTCCTATCGTCTTCGTCGAGGATTCCTTCCTGCCTGATCCCAACAGCATTACCGTCAACCGCGGCAACAATAGTTATATACCCAGCGGCGTCACGACCGACATCGCCAGCAACGCGCGCATCACGGGCGGAACCGTCGATATCGGAGCCTTTGAAGGGGTCTTTAGTATTCCGCAAGTCGTCGTTACTATCGAAGACGATATCTTCGCTCCCGGCGACGACTTCAACGAAGACGGCACGATCAACAACATCTCGCTCCGCGAAGCGTTCCTGTACACGAACTTCTTCAACATCGAGAAGTATCAGGATTATATCGCTATTGAAAATCTCGACAGCGTCCCGGCGATTATGCGCTCTTTCGACAGGGACAACCCTGATCCGGACGCTCCTAACCCTTACTTCTCAACAATTGAATTCGCCGAAGGCGTTGAGAATTGCACGCTGAAGCTCGGCGAACCGATTGAAGTTCACCGCAACGTTACGCTCGTCGGTAAGAACCGCGGCGGAGTCGACGTTACGGTCGACGCGGCCGCGAACGACGTCCGCGTTTATGACAGAGGCGTGCCCGGCCACGACGCGGGCGAATACTTCTGCATCGAATACGTCGACATGTCGCAAGACACGCCGCCCGTAATCAACGTCGACACGATCGCGTCGGTCACGACGAAAACCGGCGAAAAAGCGCGTATCTTCACAGTCGTGAACGGCGCGACCTTTACCGTTTCCGACGTGACCTTCCAGAACGCTTCGGAAACGACGACTCGCGACGGTTCCGGCACGTCCGGCGGCGCTTTCTACCTCGCAGACGGCACGACCCTCAAGGGCGAGAACCTCGTCTTTTCCGGCAACTCGGCCACGAAGTACGGCGGCGCCATCTTCAACAGGGGAACCGTCGAACTCCTTGGCGCTACAACGTTCGACCAGAACAGCGCGGCGCTCGGAGGAGCCGTCTATAACCTAGGCGCTTTTACCGTCGCCTACGATCCGGAGGCCGCGACGACTCCCGATCGGACCTCCGTTCGTTTCACGAAGAATTCGTCGAACGGCGACGTTTCCGGCGTTACGATGAAGAACGGTTCCGGCGCGGCTATTTACAATTCCTCCGACGCCGTCGTCAACGTTTCCGACGCGACCTTCTATCTGAATCAGGCCGACAAGTACGGCGGGGCGATCTCCAATTTCGGCGAACTCAACGTCGCCAACGTCGACTTTGAAAACAATATCGCCAGCTCCGGCGGCGCGGTTCAGACGGCTGGAATCGCCGTGATTGCCGACTCGTCCTTCTCCGGCAACAGCGCGAAGAAAAGCGAGAAAGCGATTTCCGGATCCGACTTCGGCGGCAACGGCGGCGCGATCTTCGCTTCCAACAACGCCAGCGCCGCCGACGTCGACGCGAATCTTACGCTCTCCGGAACAGTTGAATTTGCCGGAAACGAAGCGGACAACGCGGGCGGCGCGCTCGACTTCATTAACGGTTCGCTGACCTTGGATTCCGCCGACCTGAACTTTACGGGCAACCAGGCGGGCGTAGTCGGCGGCGCGATCGTCGTCGTAAACGACAATATCACGTCGACCAATTCGACCTACTCGGCTTCTGACAACACGTCGACCTTCTACGCGCCGACCATTGCCGCGAACTGCGCGTTCAAGAGCGAAACCGCTTCGAATATCAAAGAGGCGTTCGGACTCATTACCGCCGATGAGCGCGGAACCGACGCGGAATACAATATTCCTCGCAGCGAATTCGACACGTTTGTCCGTTATCAGTCCGCGATGAGCGCCGACAGCATGATCGAATTCAGCTACCTCGCCGGTATGGTTGAAACGGAACCGGAATCGATTACCGTCTACTACGGCTCGACAACCGTTACAATTTATCCTGAATCGGGCGACTCCAGCAAACCGTCTTCCGTTAAACTCAGCGAACTGGGAATCACCGAACCGGGCGTCTACGAAGTTAACTTCTACATCAACGACGTTTCGCAAATCGCCTTTACGCTCAACATCTCCTTGGCGGGCGACTACTGCATGATGGCGCGTCTGATCGATCTCGACGATCCGCACACGGCGTTCACCGGCGTTATCGGCTATACGTTCAAGTCGTACGCGGACGTCGCCGTTCAGTCCTGGACGATCAACTGGGGCGACGGTCAATCGGAAACCTTTGAGGAACTCGGTTACTATATCAACGCGTATCACTGGTACGCCAGCGAGGGCGACTACCCCGTCGACCTGATCGCCACTTACGCCGACGATACGACCCACAATTTCGAATCTATCGCGACCAGCCACTTCCGTCCGAGCGAAGCTCTTCTCGACGAAGTCTTCCTGACCGAAGATTTCTTTGCCGACGAAGATTCCCTCTTCGACTGACCGATACCGCGCTCGCGCCTGAAACGAGCGTTTAAGATAAGACGCGCGGCTTGAGGCGCCTGACGGCAAAAAGCAAAAGAGCAGGAAACGCATTGCGTTCCCTGCTCTTTTTTTATTCGGACGAGTCTCGTTCCCGCCGCACTCTATTCTTCAGCGCGGAATCCTACCGTTTCGCGCTCTAACGCGCTTGTGAACGTTCTTCTACAACGACGCGCCCGTCGACAAACGTCGCCTCCATATCCGCGACGTTAAACGCCGCAGGCCGATGCGAAACGATAATAAGCGTCTTCTGGGAATCTTTCGTGAGCCGGTCGAGCGCGTCCCGTTCGGCCGTCGCGTCGAGCGCCGAGGTCGCTTCGTCCAAGAGCAAAACGGGCGCGTCCGAATTCGCGGCGCGCGCAATCGCGAGCCGCTGAATCTGCCCCTCGGAAAATCCGGCGCCTTTTTCGCCGAGCGCCGCGTCAAACGCTCCGGGCGCCTCGTCGATAAACTCCGCGCGCGCCAGACGCGCCGCTTCGCGCAGCTTCGCTTCCCCGGCGCCGCCCCGAAAGAACGTGATATTCTCCGCGATCGTTCCGCTGAAGAGCATATTCCCCTGCGGCACGATCGCAAAGAGCGCGCGCGTGCGGCGATCGACCGGAATATCGCCAAGCGTCCGCGTCCTAAGATAGATTCGCCCGGCGTTAGGACGGCACACGCCCGAAAGGAGTTTAAAGAGCGTGCTCTTTCCGATTCCCGAACGGCCGCTCACCACGACGTTCTTTCCGAGCGGAATTTCAAACGACGCGTCTTCCAGTACGTCGACCTGCTTTCCTTCGCGATCGTATCGGAACGTAACGCCGTCAAAAACGATCGCTTCCGCTTCGTTCGCGAGCGCCTCGGCGGAATACGGTTCGACGTCGAACCCGGCCTCGTCGGGGAGGTTCTCCAATTCGCGAAGCCGTTCCGCGGACGCAAGCGCGTTGTAATATTTGGGAACGAGCCCCGAAAGACCGGCAAACGGAGACTGCACCTTCCCGACAAGCTGGAGAACGGCGGTCATCGCCCCAAACGTCGACTCGCCAATGAGGACAAGCCATGCCTGCCACGCAAGCGCGCCGAAATAATTCAGCGAAAAGAGCGTGTTGAAGCCGCCGCTTGCCAGAAGACCGAAATTGCGCCGCTTCATGGTCGCTTTAAAATGCGCGTCGAGCAGTTCGTTCGAGCGTTCCTCAATTTCCGGTTCGCGCTGAAACGCTTTAACGACAAAGAGATTTTCCAGCGCTTCCTGCCAGAACGCGCGCTTCTTGCCTTCAGCCTTCTGGACAGCTTTATGAAGCGCTTTGAGGCGTTTGCGAAAGACTGCCGTAAAGAGAAAGATAAAAACGCCGACGCTCAAAAAGACGCACGCGAGCCGCGCGTCGAAATAACAGAGCGCCGCAAACGCAAAAAGGAGCCGCGAGATCAGCGCGACAAGGGTCGGCGCGATCGTCGACGCGCCGTCGCACACCACCTTGACGTCGCTCGTGAGGCGGTTGAGCGCGTCTCCGGAATGGCGCGACGTCGTCGCCATGTAATCTTTGCGTATCAGCGTTCCAAAAGCGCGCGCCTGCAGCGCTACGCCCGACCGCGCGCGAAGACGCTCGATGATCGCGTGATTGATTATAGAAACCGTAATCGCGCCGAGAATAAGAACGAACAGAAAGACCGCGCTCCTCACGAACTCGTCGCGCGCTCCCGACGTCGCCGCGTCGACCACGCTGCGCGAACCGAACGCGGTCCAAACGCCAAGGCCCGAAGATACCGTTTGACCGATCGACGCGATAATAAGCAGCGGAAGCGTCGAGCGAAAAATAGAAAACAGCCACGCGATCGTTTCGCGATCGTTCGTTTGTTGTTCGTCCGCTTGTTTCATTACATTTCCAATCCAGCGTTAACGCGCGCCGCCGCGCAAAGTTGACCGCCGCGCCCGACGTGGTATAATCGGACGCGACCGCGCCGACGCGCGCCAAGGGGCCCTTATGCAAACCACGACGTCTCAAACCGACAGTCCAGTCATTTCCGTCGAAGAACGGTATCTTCTCGACGTTCTCTCCGCCTTTCTTGACGGCCGGCCCCTTGAACCGCTCCCTCAAGGCGCGTCGAGCAACGCGTTCCTGCGCGCCGCGCGCGAGCAGCGCGTTTCGCAAATCGTCGCGTATATGGCGCTAAAACATCCGGGCGTTCTGCCCCCGCAGCTTACGGCGAGACTCGTCGACGATCTCAATCGCGCCGTCGGAATGGAAGTCGCGCAAACGGCGGAATTCAACGCGGTCAATCGCGCGTTCGTCGACGCCGGCGTCCGCTTTATGCCTCTCAAGGGGTTTATTATGCGCGACTATTACCCCGAACGGTATCTGCGGCTCGTCGGAGATTACGACGCGCTCGTCGAACGCGAATCGTTCGCGCGCGCAGGCGAAGTCTTAACGCGGCTGGGATTTTCACGGCGAACCGGCGACGAACATCACGACGTCTACGAAAAACCGCCACGGCTCGTCGTCGAGCTCCATTTCAAACTGTTCGACGCGTACGGCGCGTACCGCGTCGGCAGGAGCGTCGCGTGGAATCGGCTAGAGCCGTTTGAGGGAACGGAGTTCCGATTCACCAAAGAAGATTTCTATCGCTTTATGGTAGAACATCTTCTCAAACACTGGCTCTCGAGTGAAGAAGCGGTTCGCGACTACCTCGACGTCGCGATCTACCTCCGAAAATTCGGTCATGAGCTTAATCGCGCAAAGCTCGACGCCGATCTTGAATCAAGCGGCGCGCTCGAATTCGTAAAAAACGTCGAACGGCTCGTCGCATATTGGTTTGACGGCGCGCCAGGCTCGCCGACGCTCGACGAAATGACGCGCTACGCCTTTCGGCGGCTTCCGATCAACCGGACGTCGAAAACGGACCGAGCGGAGAAGTACGCCGCGCAGCTTGCCGCCGGCGCGGCCGGTCCCTCCGGCGCGGAGCTCAGACGCGCGCGTTATGTAATCGAGAATCTCTTTCCGCGCCGCGCGGCGTGCGAAATCGACCGCCGGACAGCCGAAACGCCGCGCGCGGTCAAGCCGTTCTATAAACTCGCGTTGTGGGCGAAATTTTGGTTCAAGCGCGTCTTTCGCGTCCAATTCTTCGTCAACGCGCTGGCGTTTGCCCGCGCAGGGAACGCCAAGACGGACGCGACCGCCGAATTTCAGCGCCGCGTCGGAATCGCGCCCGAAAAATTCAACGCGCAAGATTGGACTGTTGAGGATTAAATGCGAAAATACCGTATCGCCGATCTCGTCGTCGGAATCGAATCGCGCTACGAACGCGTCTACCGTCAGGCGGAACCGTACCGAATCGACGACGGCGCCAAGCCCGACTTCTGTCTCGCCGTCCCGGAAGATAAAATCGATCTGGAAATGAGCCAAGGGCTTGAATCGCGCGACGACGCGGAATACGTCTATATGCGTTTCCTCTTTCAGCGCCGCCTCATCGACTTCGACGGGCTCGTTCTCCACTCCTCCGGCGTCGTATGCGACGGCCGCGCGTATCTCTTTTCGGCTCACAGCGGGACGGGCAAATCGACGCACACGCAGCTCTGGATTCAACGGTTCGGCGCGGACAGAACCTTTATTCTCAACGACGACGCGCCCGCGCTGAGACGGATCGACGGGCGCTGGTTCGCCTACGGCGCGCCATGGTCGGGCTCAAGTCCTCTCAATACGGCCGCGCGCGCCCCGCTTCAGGGAATTGCGTTTCTCGAACGTTCGGAAACAAACTGGACGCGGCAAATCGACGCGGACGAAGCGATTACCCTCTTTATGGCGCAGTCGATGCAGCCGCTCCGGCGCGCGCCTCTCGTACGAACGATCGACAAAACGATCGAGCTGCTCAAAGAAGCGCCCGTCTTTCGCGTCGGATGCAATATGTCGGAAGAGGCCGCGCAGACGACGCGCGACGCCATGCTCGCGGCCAAGCCGAAATAAGCGCTGCGTCTACTGAGCGCGTCTAGACGCGAGCCGCCGCAGGCCAAGTCTGCACGCGCGCCACAGCTTCAGGACGGGCCGCGCCGACGTCCATACGCGCGAATAAATCATATAAAGCGCCGAGCGTCTGCAGTCAATTCTTCTCTTTCCGCGCTGAAACGCCGCCATAACGGCGAGAATCTGTTCGCGGCGCACGTTCCGTTCAAGTTCGGTCTGAAAATCGCCTCGGAACACATACGTTCCGTCACGGCACACTTTAACGACGCGGTGAAGCACATATTCGCCGTTATCACGACGAAACAGCGCGACGTCGTACTTCTTAATCGTCCCCGGCGGCTTAACGAGATAGACCGTGTCGCGGCGGTCCCGCAACGTCGGATGCATACTGATTCCGCCTGGAGTGAACGCGACTTCCCGTTCCTCGCCCCCTTCGGAATAGAGCGCCTCGAGCGCGAGCGTGAAAAAGGACGACGACGGCGTGAGTACGACGCGTTGGCGCGTCATTCGGAGAGCGCCTTATTCGCGCGTAATTCGTCGAGAAAGCGCGAGACGTCGGCGGTCGCCGTCTCGGCGTCGACGTCGTATTTCTCGACAACGGCGGCCACGAGCGCGTCAAGCGTCGTCTCTTCCTGCAGCTTTTCCGCCAAAAACGCCCCGACCTTATTGAGTGAAATCATTCCGTTGAAATCGATCATTTTCTGACCGAACGGAACGAGAACCGCGTTATCGACGACGCGGCGCAGTACGAAATTCTTATCCAGCTTCATAATACCATATTAAAATATTCTTAATAAACGGATTGCGTTTAACACGGCGTGAAATATTGAGATTATTCCCCCGCGACGGTCGTAAAGACGGCGCCGTCGAACGTTTCTGAAAGACCGTTCGCCAAAACGACTTCGAGCGACGCCGCGTACTCGCCGGGCTCCGCGTAATAATGAAACGCCGTTTGCGCAAAGCCAAGCGCCTCGAACGTCTCCGATTCTCCGTCGCCCCAGTCGACGGTCCACGACGCGATTGGATCGAGCGCGTAAGATCTCACGCTGATTCCCGCGACGTTTGGATCAAACGACGGTTCCTTACAAACGGTTAGAGACGGGAATTCCACAATGCGGTAATGGAACGCAAAGGCAAATTTTGAGTCGTTATCCGCATGGCAGAGAATTTCATATTCTCCAACTTCGCCGATTCCTAGCTCTCTGAGCGTCGTTCGCTCGCCCGGACGCAGCGTCGCGCCCGGCGCCGCCTCGGAAACGTTCGCGACGATCTTTTCAGCGCTCGCGCCGATCGCGTCGGCTAAATATTCAAACGACAGATCGGCATAGGCGATATCGGCCGTCCGACTGCGCGCAAACGTTTCGAGCGCGGCGGCATATTCGTCGAGTCCCAAGGCGGCGCGAAGCGCGTCCGCCTCCGCCGCGGTCGGTTTTGTCATAACCGCGACGGTTGGCGCGTAGCGGTTCGACGCGTTTTCAGTAAATTCAAACGCGGCCGCCGGCGTCAAATCTTCGCCTTCGGCAAATTCTACAGAACCGCCGAGAACAACCGCGCCGCCAAGGACGTCGGCGGTATTTTCAGTAAAGGCAACGTTCCCCGCGTCAAAATACAGTTCGCCGCTCACAAGATCGATCGCCCCGCCCGTGTTCTCCGCCGCGTTCGCCTCAAAAGAGGCCGATCCGCAGAACTTGACGGAAGAAGTCTGGCCCGTCGTCGCATTGTTTGTCACGTACAGCGCGCCCCCGTTCCCGCCGTAATCAAGCCCGTAAAGCTCGCTGGACGAAAGAAGAAATTCGCGTAAACGCGCCGCGTTCTGACTGAAAACGCAGTCTGACAGTTCCGCGCCGCACGCCGTTTGAAGCGCGCCGCCCGCGCCCGACTCGTTCTGAATAAACGACGATTCCGCAACGGATAACATTCCGTAATTGGAAATGGCGCCGCCGTACTTCGTCGCCTCGTTCGAAATAAAGTCGGCGCCGGAAAGCGATACGTCGCCGACAAGATCGACGCCGCGGTACGTCTTTGAGGAATTATAGATCGCGCCCCCGAATCCGTAAGAACAGCCGGTTCCGCTGACGACGCCGATCGCGCGGTTGCCGCTGAAAGAAACGCGCGCGGCGTCCGAACCGGTAACCGTAAGTTCGCCCGCGCCGTAATAAGCGCCGCCGAAATACGCAAAATTCGACTCAAACAAGGTCGCGCCCGATATCTCGACCGAGCCGTAATTACAGATTCCGCCGCCGTACTTTGCCGTTACGGAAACGGAGCCCGAAGAATCGACCGAATAGCCGTTCCGAACGGCTGTTACGTCAATAAGAGACGTCTCCGCGTCGAGACCGACATAGACCGCGCCGCCGTAATCCGCGATATTGCCGGACATATGAGCGTCAGAAACGGAACAGACGCCAAGATTGGAAATCGCGCCGCCATATTTCGCGAAGTTGCCAGACAGCGTCAGACCGGTCGCCGCGGCGGCTGCGCCGGCGCCTACTGAAATCGCGCCGCCATAGCCGGTTGCGTAGCAATTCTCTATGACGCAGTTCACAAGCGCTACGTCCGCATATTCGACGTTCAAGCCCGCGCCGACGTCAGACGCGCCGCGAAGAATAGTAAAATTCGACACGGTAACGGTAATCGCCGAATCGGCGGACCCCTTGACTGCGAGCCCCCGCTGAGCCCCGCCCGCGTCGACGGCAACCCGAGCGTCGCCGAACGAACCGTCGATCTGAACGTCGGACGTCAGCCTCAGTTCGCCAAGTTCTGGATCAAGCGCAATTACCGGCTCCGCGGTCCCGTCGGCAATGTCGAAGGTAATTCTGGACGTCGGCGACGCGCCTGAATTAATCGCTTCTATCGCTTCGCGAAGCGATATGGCTCCGTCGTTCGGGTCGAGCACGTCGAGACAAGTCGTTACAACGACGCTTGGCGCGTCAGAGACGGCGGCGGAGGGAAAATCCGCAGCCAACAACTCGCGCCGTTCAAGCGTTTCGACCCGTAATTTTCGCGGCGCAACCGAACGCGGGCGGAAGCCGTTCTTTCTGTTAAAGCCCAAATTCAAGAGTTTCATTGACCTGACAGACCTTTGAGCGTTTACACAACAAGTGTTATTATTGCCTACGTACAGAATTATAAAAAAAGACGGCTTTGAAACAATAGACCCAAAAACAAATTTAAGCCCGGCGGGCGCCGAAAGAAAGACTCAAAAGAGGCGCTGGGAAGAAAATGATCTGTCCAAACAAAGCGCACGATACCGCGCCTACTCGCGGAAACCGATCCAAACGAACTAGCCGATCAAAGAACAGACGAGCGAAACCAAAAAGAAAAACGGAAAGAATGTGAAATTTGAACGACGGCTAGAGCCGCAAAGACACAACAAAGCCCCTTCTCCGCAACGCCAACAGCGCGCGGACACAGGAGTAAATACTCGGCAGGCTCGGTCTATGGCTCGCGAAGGAGCGCTAGACCGAACTCCGTCCAAGAAATCGGCTCACTCGGCCTCGTCTTCCGGGAAAACGTCTTCCTGTTCGACGTCCGCGCCAAAAGAAGCGCGTTCTTTGGAAATCTTATTGACGTCTTCTTTGACTTCAAAGGTCACGACGGAGCAAGCGGGAGCAACGTAGTTTTGTTTTTCGAATGTCATGATGAAACACCTTTCAAGGGTTGTCTAAATTAGCCTATCGATATTATTGTTCTTTTTCCTATTTCCGTCAAGTATTTTTAAATTAATAAAAAAAATTTTTTAACGGTCCCGATAGTCAAGTAAAAGAGGTTAGAGAATATGCGCAATTTACACAAACACAAGAGCCGCCGCAGACGGCGCGATAGAACAACCGCGCGCACATTCACAAATTGCGTAAAGACAAACGACAACGGAGATTTATACGCGTCAAAGGAATCTCAACGCCCGTCTCTCTGATTACCAGACGGGGCGTCAAAGTAGTAAAATCCCTCCTTGTTTTGCATGTGAAAATTGTCACTTGAAGTTAAACCTCAATATTGACTAAAAGACGAAAATGTGTATCCTTATACAAGGTGTTTGGTTTGCGCCGTTGCGCGGTTTATTGCGGCGCGCGTCGACAAGCCGATCGGTTACACGCGCGACGAGCGCGAGGTGGAAAACATGCCGAACGCGCCGAGGCGTCGAAAAACCGCGAAAACGCGCGTTCCGCAGTTGGTTTACGGCTTGCGATTCGACGACAAGCGTATACTAGAAAGGTGACCTTACAAAAATGACTACACGTGAAGAATACGTCGCTCCGAACTGCTTCATTCTTTCCTTCCAAGTCGAAGAACCCGTCAATAAGACCTCTGCCGGCGCGCCCGAACTCGGCGTTGGCGACGACGTCATTGAAGAAGGCGGCGACGACGAATGAGCCGTTGAGCTAAACGCCGCGTTGACCGGCGCGAAAATTGCGCGGGCTCCGGCAATTATACGCATACAGACGCTCCGAGAAATCGGAGCGTCTTTTTTTGTCCGCGCGGCGCCGACGCCGGCTCACTTTTCCGAATTAGAGCCCGGCGCCACGTCCCCGCGCGTCTTCTCGATCGCGTGCGCGGCGTTCGCGCGTCTCGTCTGATGGGAGAACCGCTGAATCACATAATAGAAGACCGGCGTAAGAAAGATTCCGAAAACGGTAACGCCAATCATTCCCGAGAAGACGGCGACGCCGAGCGCGAACCGCATCTCGTGCCCCGCGCCCATGCCGTACATGAGCGGCGCGACGCCGAGAATGAACGCCAGCGACGTCATGAGAATCGGGCGGAGGCGCAGTTTGCACGCCTGCAGCGTCGCGTCGCGACCGCGAAGTCCCTCTTTTACTTGCAAATCTTTGGCGAACTCGACAATGAGAATCGCGTTCTTGCACGCCAAGCCAATAAGGACGAAGAAGCCAATCTGCGTAAAGACGTTCATATCCGATTCCGCCATATTGACTCCGACGAGCGAGCAAAGGAGACACATCGGCACGACGAGCACGATAGCAAACGGGAGCGACCAGCTTTCGTAGAGCGCCGCAAGCAGAAGAAAGACGAACACAACCGCCAGAATAAAGACGTAGATCGCCGTATTACCCGCGCGCTTCTCTAACAGGGCAAGTTCAGTCCACTCGTAACCCATTGTGGACGGCAGATTTTCGTCGAGAAGCTTTTCCATCGCCTTCATAGCCTCGCCCGAACTGTAGCCGGGCGACGTCTGTCCGCTGATCGCCGTCGACGGAAACATATTGAACCGTTTAATCGCGACCGGACCTGTCGAATCGCGCACGGTGAGGAGCGATCCGAGCGGCACAGACTCCCCTTTCCGATTTTGAACGTAGAGCCGATAGACGTCGTCCGCAAGCGAGCGGAACGGGCCGTCCGCCTGCGCCGTTACGCGGAAGCTGCGTTCCAGGAACGTAATATCGTTGACGTAATGCGAACCGAGATAGATATTGAGCGTGTCGAAAACGTCGTCGATCGACACGTTCATCGATTTAATCTTTTTGCGGTCGACGTCAATAAAGAGCTGGGGCGTAGCGCCGCGGAACGCGCTTTGCAGCGAATAGAGCTGCGGATAGTCGGCTCCCTTCTCGACAATGAGGTCGCCGACAGACTGCAGATTCGACAGATCGCTCGACCCGCTCTTATCCTGAACCTGCACTTTGAACCCGCCCAGGCCGACGCCGTCGACCGGCGCGGCGCGAAAGACAAACGCCTTCCCCTCAGTAAGCTTATCGAATTTCTCGAGCAGTTCTTTTTGAATAACGACGTCGGTGCGGCCCGTCTTCGCGCGCTCTTCAAACGGATCCAGAATAAAGTTCAGCGTTCCGAAGTTCGACGCGGCGCAGTCGACGAGCGCGCTGCGCCCTTCAATACCGGTTACGTACGCTACGCCTTCCGTTTCCAGCGCGAGCCGATAAACCTTCCGCATCATTTCTCTTGTTCGGAACAGGGACGCGGAGTCCGGCAGCTGAACCGCCCCGCGCATAATTCCTTTGTCCTGCTGCGGAATAAAGCCCGACCGCGTCTGCTTGAA
>CAMNJU010000099.1 GCA_946541595.1 uncultured Planctomycetales bacterium | reverse complement strand
GTACGCGGAACCGTATATAAACTCGGCAAAAACGAGGAACTCCCAGAAGAATCAAATTCTCTTGAATATCTGCCAAGTTACGACGAAGTCTCAGAAAATGAAAAGAAGGCTAAATTGCGATTCGTTCGAATGACGCAAATCGCATATGAAAATCTCAATCCCTATCGCGCGAAGACGTTGGTTCAAGAGCACGGCGAGGAAGCAATCGTCGTTAATCCTCCTGACTTCCCCCTTTCAGAGGAGGAAATGAACGCCGTTTATTCTCTTCCTTTTACGCGTCAAGCTCATCCCTCGTACAAAGAACCGATTCCTGCTGTGGAAGTTGTTCGCTCCACGGTCCAAACACACCGCGGCTGCTTTGGCGGTTGCACGTTCTGCGCTATAACCGCTCATCAGGGCAAGTTTATTCAGTCTCGAAGTGAAGATGAAATTGTCGCCGAAGTCCATAAACTTGCCGACGAAGCTGGCGGAAATTATGTCGTTAGCGATTTAAACGCGCCAACAGCCAATATGTACCGTATGCAAGGCAAAAATCAGGAAGCCTGCAAACGGTGCGCACGTATCTCTTGCCTTTGTCCGGAAATCTGTCTCAATCTCAACGTTGACCATACGGCGTATATCGAATTGCTCAAGCGCGTTCGCAATGTGGAAGGGGTTAAAAGCGTACTGATAGCCTCCGGGATACGCACAGATCTTGCAATTTTTTCTCCTGAGTTTATTAAAGTTCTCGCGGCGTACCATACGGGCGGGCACCTAAAAACTGCGCCCGAGCACGTAGACGACGACGTCTTGAAACTGATGAATAAACCGTCGATTGAGAACTACGAAAATTTCTGCGAGCAGTTTATCCATACGTCGCGCGAACTCGGGAAAGAACAGTATCTTGTCCCATACTTGATTGCAGGGTTCCCCGGCTGTACGCTTCAATCCATGGTGGAAGTTGCGGAATACCTGAAAAAGAACGACATACGTCCTGAACAGGTTCAAGACTTCATTCCAGCGCCATTCCAAATCGCTACTTGCGCGTACTATACTGGCGTTGATCCTATTACCGAAGACAGCGTGTACGTTCCACGGGGAATGCGCGAACGCCGTTTACAGCATGCGCTACTGCTCTACTATAACCTGTCCCTCTATCATGACGTTAAATCTGCGTTAAAAGAAGCCGGACGCGAGGATCTTATAGGCGACGGTGAAAATGCTCTTATTCCCTCCCATCCGCCAAAGTCGCTGTCGCTCCGCCAAGGCTCCCGAATTAAACGTTTAATACGTCAAGATGAAAAGGACGCCCAAGCCAAAGAATTGCGGCGAAGTCAATTTTCGTACCTTGAAGACGGAAACGACTCGTCGAGTAAGAAGCGCATTGGACGCGACGAGCGACGCAAGGCAGGAGGATATCGCGCCAGCGCTCGCGAATATGGCGCAGGATCGCGATATCGATCTGATAAAGAATGGGATCCTATTGATAAAGTATGGCGTAAGCGGGAAGATCGCGACGCCATGAACGAAACTCAAAGCACATCAGGAAGGAATAGATTTGGCAAGTCGAACCATAAGAACGACGGGCGTGACTATTCTCTATCGAAACAACGTGAAAATCGACATTTTTCTTCAAACGACAGTCGTGATTTCGGAAACGGAACGCTCGCTCCCGACAGAGATAGGGGCGAACGGTCTCAAAAAGATTTCAAACGACGCGATAGAAGCGCCGACTTTGAGTTTCAAAAGACACCGAAGTTTGGAAACGCAGGCGATTCTAGAGTATCCGGACACACCCGTCCAACGGGAGCCAAATTCCCGAAAAAACGAGCCTACAAAAATGATCGCCAAGATTCAAACTTTCGACGGGACGGCGAAAGGTTTGGGGGTCAAACTTCCTCCAATCCTTCGTCCCAAGGAAACGGACGTTTCTCGCGAGACGCAAAATCCGGCTTCGACCGATCCGATAAAAACAGGGGCGATTCCAACAGTAAAGGTTTTCCCAAAAAGGGATCGTTCAAGTCTCGTCGCTCCGGTTTTCGCAAGGGCGGTAATTCCCAACATGGAAACGGCTGAACATTCTGCCGTTTCAAGATTCAGAGTTCGTTTGTAGGCGATTTTCGGCATTTTTTTAATAAATGCTGGATTTTTTAAATACGTTTCTGTATATTTGAGTATCAGACGCTGCGGCTGAAATGGCGTCAACGTCTAGGCCGCGGCCTTCTTGTTAAATTGGTCGTCGAAAAGCGACAGATTTTCGTCGGCCTTTTTATGTTTTGTCCTTTGAAAAAGATTCAACCTACGTGTTGACATAAACTTTAAGTTTGTCGATACGACATTTTTAACGAAAGGTTCGACCTTGTACAAGATATCAATTTATCTGAGTTTATTTCTCGTCGTAGGTCTCTGCGCAGTTAATTCTTCCGACGTTCAAGCAAAAGACCCCGTTAAGATCATTTATGACACGGATATGGGCAACGACATTGACGACGTTTTCGCGTTGACAATGCTCAATAACCTGCATAAACGCGGCGAACTCGACTTTTTGGCTATTACTATTACCAAAGACAATAAGTACGCCGCTCCTTACTGCCAAATGATCGACACGTTCTATCAGAATCCCAACGTTCCTATTGGAATCGTTAAAGAGAGCGGCGTCACTACTGACGACGGTAAATATCTCCGTCAATCCTTGGAAGCAAAGGATGAAAACGGCGCGCCTATGTTCCCGTTCTTCGACCTCGCCAACGACAAAACGAAGTATTACGAGGCTACAGAACTTCTCCGCAAGACGCTTGCCGAACAGGAAGATAATTCTGTCGTTATCGCGCAGGTTGGTTTTTCGACGAATCTAGCGAGACTGCTTGACTCACCCGCCGATAAATACTCCCCTCTCACCGGTCGTGAACTTGCGGCCAAGAAAGTTAAGTATCTTGTCGCCATGGCCGGTAATTTTGTCGAACGGCACAAGGAATACAACATTGTCAACGACGTTCCCGCCGCACAAAAGGTCTTCTCTGAGTGGCCGACCCCGATCTACGCTTCAGGATTCGAAGTCGGGCGTGAAATCCACATGACGGGCGCGACAATGAAGAACGATTACAATTACGTCAAGCATCATCCCGTTAAAGAAGCGTTCAAATACTATCGCGGAACGCTCGATTCGGAACAGTGTACGTGGGATTTAACTACCGTCTTATTCGCCGCTCGACAGGACCGCGGTTACTTCGACCTTACTGAACCTGGCGAAATTACCGTCGACCAAGAAGGCTACACGACTTTCGAGGCCAAACCGGACGGAAAGGCAAAGTACTTCAAAGTTAATCGAGAACAAATCGTCCGAATTCAGGAAGCTTTTGAGTGGCTCTGCAGCGAAAAACTTTGACTTTCTCTCATAGACGCCGTAGCGAGTTCGCGGCGGACGTTTGAAAAAATCGACTGGCGGAACGTCATTTTTTGCGTTCCGCCACTTTTTAAACAAATCAGGAACGGGGTCGGTAAATGAGACGATTCTTTACGTTGTATGTCGTTTTAACGGCGTTGCTGTTTACATCAGCGTCTTGCTCGAAAGTCGATCCCGGACCCGTCCTTGATCCTTTTGACGACGGAGAACAAGCGTCGTCAGATTCCGTTTACGACAACCCAACTTGGTTTATTGCCAAAACGACGCAAGAAACCGCGCCGAACTCCCTGTCGCAAGCACAGATTGTCCCTTCGACTGGGGTCGCGACTTTAGAATCAGATTATCTCGCTTCGGAACCTCAAGCCCTCTTCAACGGTAAAGATCTTTCAGGTTGGGTCAACGAGACAGGGGGCGAACCTAAGGGATGGACTGTCGAATCGGGTCTACTTCGTTTAGTCGATCCTCAAAATGGCGGCGATATAATCACCGATAAATCTTTTATTAACTATATTTTAACTTTTGAATGGCGTTTCGGTACGGCATGTAACTCCGGCGTCAAGTACAAAATAGAGCAGCCCAATGGCAAGGGATGGATCGGCTTAGAATACCAGATTCAAGACGACGCCAACGTTCCAGACGGAAAGATTGCCAATAGAACAATCGCTTCTTTATTCGACGTCTTTCCGGCGCGTCCGTCGAGTAAAGCCGAACGCTTCCCCACTCCTAATACAGCCGAACCGTCAGGCGATTTTCGCACTGGTAAAATCGTCGTCGCTGATAATCGAGTGGAACACTGGATTGACGGCGAACGGGTCCTCGCGTTTACAATCGATTCAAATGAGTGGAACGCCGCAAAAGCGAAAAGTAAATTTAAAAATCAGAAGACGTTCGGTCTGGTTTCCGAGAGCCCCATTCTTCTGCAGGCTCATGGAAGTCCTATTGATTTTAAGTCTGTAACAATTCAAACGTTAACACGTAAGGCGGAAGAACGGAAGTAATACTCATAGCAAACGCATATAATCGGCGTTTCCGCGCAGGCTCGTAAGGGAACGTTGCGTTTTAGCTTGAAGACGCCGTTAATATCAAAACAGAGGTGTTTAATGAAAAAAACTATATGCCGTTCCTTTGTTGGGCTCGTTCCTCTTTTATGTCTGTTTTTCGCGTTGCCAGCTTTTGCACAAAATTTGGCGATCACACTGGAAAATCGTGATATCCCACGTTTCCATGAGCAGGCGGAACGCTTGGCCCAAGGAGACGTCGACGTCCTTTGGGTTGGAGACTCGATTACCCACCGCTGGGAAAAGGCCGGTCAAAAAGTTTGGGAGAACTACTACGGTTCCCGCAAAGCCATGAATTTCGGGATCGGCGGCGATCGCACGTCGCAAGTCCTTTGGCGACTTGAAAACTCTCCAATGGATAAGATTTCGCCGAAACTTTCCATTGTAATGATAGGAACAAATAACCTCGGACACAAGAAACCAAATTCCCAAGAACGTTTCAGCACTCCACAGGAAACGGTTGAAGGAATTCAGGCGATTGTCAATAAGTTAAAGGACTTATATCCGGAAACGAAAATTCTGCTGTTAGAAGTCTTCCCGCGCGGAGCCCAACCGGACGACCCTTTGCGTCTCCTCGTTAACGAAACAAACGAGGGCTTGCGCAAAATTTACGCGAATGGCGCGATAGATCGCGTTACTTTATACAGTCTTAATGATCTGTTCCTGACAAAAGACGGCGTCCTCGAACCGGACGTCATGCCCGACTATCTTCATCCTTCTGAAAAAGGATATGAAATCTGGGCCAAAGCGATCGAACCTCTGATTGCAGACGCTCTTAATGAATCTCCGGAAGAGTGTCAACCGGCTGCAGTCGACGTTGAATGGTGGACCGAGAGATTTAAGGAAAAGAATGAAATCCTTAAAAAAGGGGACGTCGAGCTGCTCATGATTGGCGACTCGATTACTCATTTTTGGGATAAGACGCCCTATTGGGAACAGGACGGTTCCGAAATCTGGGAAAAGTATTTTGGCGACAAAAAAGCGATTAATCTCGGTCACGGCGGAGACAGAACGCAAAACGTTCTTTGGAGACTTGAAAACTATGATTTCAGCTCTATTCATCCAAAAGCGGCTGTTTTACTCATTGGCGTCAACAATACTTGGGAACGCAATTACGATCCTAAAAACGTCGCTTTAGGCCAGCGGAGAGTCGTTCAAAAGTTGCGGAAACTTTTCCCGGATATGAAAATCTTCGTCCTTCCAATCTTTCCGTGTTCTTCTCGTGAAGATCAACAAGCATGCAACGACGCAATAAATGCGTTAACCCCGTTATACATGCGTGATTTAGAGAACGTCGAAGTTCTTGATATCGGTAAAGTTTTCCTCGACAAGAACGGAGTATTGACCAAAGACGTCTTTCCGGACCTTCTTCATCCAAACGCAACGGGCTATGAATATTGGGGCGCTGCGCTTTATTTGCCTTTGCAGAAGGTTTTTGAGAAACGCTGATTTTCGTTCATATTCATATTCAAATCGGCAGCGTGCGTACAGCTCCGATTTGAGTTTTAGTCAGTTCATCACAGCCAGAAAGGTACCACAATGAGAAAGTTGTTGAATCCGTCGAGATATCTTCTCGGCATTCTCGGACTCTTGATTGTCCTGTCCTCTTCTCTTACGTTTGCGCAAGAGAACCTCGCAACGACACTCGAGAATCGCGATATTGACCGTTATAAGCAGCAAGCTGAACGTATGGCTCAGGGAGACGTCGATCTTCTTTGGGTTGGCGACTCCATCACTCACTTCTGGGAAAATGCGGGCAAAGAAGTCTGGGAAAAGTACTACGGGAATCGCAAGGCGATGAATTTCGCCATCAGCGGCGACCGTACCGGTCACGTTCTTTGGCGCATGGCCAATTCTCCAATGGATAAGATTTCGCCGAAAATGACCGTTGTCATGATCGGAACTAACAATATCGGACATAAGAAGCCAAACTCCCAAGAGATGCACAGCACTCCCGCTGAAACGGTTGAGGGAATTCAGGCTATTGTGAACGGACTAAAAGAAAAATATCCGCAAACGAAGATTCTCTTACTGGAAGTTTTCCCGCGAGGCAACAAACCGGACGATCCGCTCCGTATCGCCGTCAATGATATTAACAAAGGTCTCGAGGCAATTTACTCCAATAACGCCGTTGAAAACGTTCAGCTTTACAGCATTAACGATCTGCTGCTCGCTCCTAACGGCGAATTGACAAAAGAAATCATGCCCGATTTCCTCCATCCTTCCACGGCCGGTTATGAGATTTGGGCGAAGGCGCTCGAACCGATGATTGCCGACGGTCTTGGCGAAAACTCGGTCGATACGCAACCCGCCCCGGTTGAGCAAGATTGGTGGCGCGATCGCTTCAATGAGAAGAACGAAATTCTTAAAAAGGGCGATATTGATATCCTCATGATCGGCGACTCCATCACTCACGGCTGGGAAGGCGCCGGAGCCGAAGTTTGGCAAAAATACTACGGCGATAAAAAGGCTGTCAACCTCGGCCATGGCGGCGACCAGACCCAGCACGTCCTTTGGAGGCTTGAAAACTATGACTTCAGCGCGGTTCATCCCAAAGCGGCCGTTCTTCTCATCGGCGTCAACAACACTTGGGGACGCGATCGGGAAGCCAAGAATATCGCGCTGGGACAGCGTCGCATTGTTGAGAAACTTCATTCTCTCTTCCCGGATATGAAGATCACCGTCCTGAAAGTTTTCCCCTGCACGAACCGAGAAGATCAGCAAGCATGCATTGACGCCATAAACGAATGGACGCCTTACTACATGCGGGATATCCCCAATGTTGAAGTCGTCGATATCGGTAAGGTTTTCCTGAATAAGGAAGGCGTTTTAACGAAGGATATCATGCCCGATCTGCTTCATCCGAACGCAGTCGGATACGAATCTTGGGGCGCCGCTCTGTACCTGAAACTGGAACAAGAGACGAAGTAAAATAACTCAAGCGCGTTCGTCTGTCTACATTGCCGACGCTTTGGCGCTTTTATATCGAAAGAGTCGAGGCGTCGGTTTTTTTATTCCGGAGCTAGTAATATGAAATTTGCCCTATGCAACGAAATGTATAAAGATTGGTCCTTGGAAAATCAATTCGATGCGTTTGCGGCTTGGGGGTACGACGGAGCGGAATTAGCCCCATTTTCCCTTGATCCGGACTTTATTTCTGGCGCTTCGGAAACGACGTCGCTAGCACGCATTACTGAGTCGCTCCGACGCCGTGTCATTTCGTGCGTACGGAATTCTGGCGTCCAAGTATCCGGTCTCCATTGGATTTTAGCCCATACTTCCGGTTTTCACATAACGACCGGCGACGCGGACACGCGGGCTAGAACGGCGCGGCGCCTTTCTGAACTTGCGTATCTCTGCGCCGAACTTGGCGGCAGTTATATGGTGTTGGGTTCGCCCGCTCAGCGAAATGTCGCTGCTGGCCAAACGAAACGCGAGGCTTCCGACAACGCAAGAGATACGATCTCGCAAGTCCTGCCCACGCTCGAGAAGACCGGCGTCGTTTTGGCGTTAGAAGCGCTTGCTCCGACAGAAACAAATTTCTGGGTCAACGCAGACGAGGTTCTTGACTTTATTAGAAGTCTCGGTTCCCCTGCCTCGCTGTCTCTCCATCTCGACTGTAAAGCAATGGACGGAGGAGAATATCAATCAATACCGGATACGATTAAATACTACGCTCCACAAAAAAAACTCTTAACTTTCCACGCCAATGATCCTAACCTGCAAGGTCCCGGTTTCGGCCGACTCAACTTCGTATGGATTATGGAAGCGCTTAAAGGGATTAATTTTGACGGTTGGATTGGAATTGAACCGTTCGACTACTCGCCGGGAGTAGTTGAGCTCGGGAGAGAATCAATTAGATACCTTAAGAAGTGTCTTCAGTCAGATAACATGGACTGAAAAAATAAAAAAAGGGGCCTAAACAATAGAAAAACGGCGCGTCGCGGGAGTGCGGCACGCCGTTTTTTATTTATTCAGAAATTGAGTGTTGAAGCGCCAACGACTGAAATCAAACGTCGAATTCAGGCATCGTAAATTCCGCGTTGCGGTACTTACGCTTAATAAAGGAGTTAGCTTTCTCCGCATCGGGGCCGACGAACTGACGCTTTTCTGCGTCGAAGCTCAGCATGTCGCTTACCATGACGTCGGAGTTTATCATGGAGATATCATGCGTTTTGAGCGTTTTCTGAGCGCTCTCGAGGACTTCGCCCCAAATCTGTTCCGCGCCTTGCGCCGCTTGTGCGACGGTCGCCGCGCTTTCCTCGGTCATTGGCTTACCGCAACGGAATGCGATATTCGCCATATTGCACCATTCGCTCGTGGCTTTTCCAATAGCGACTTCCGCATTAAGAATCGAAGAATCTTGCGAGAGAACCGCGTCAATGAAATTACGCTGATGTTCGCGCTGACCGCTATTCCCTTTGAATTCCTTAATGACCTTGCCGTCTGCGTCAAAGGCTTTGGCGCTACCGCGCTGTCCTTCAAGTCGGCCGCCTTCACAGTAAGCAATATACCCGCTGCCAGGTCCGGGATGATCGCCGGCAGATTTAGAGTTTTTCATCGCAAGGGTCGAAACGCCAAGCACGACGGGAATCGATCCGGAGTCGAAATAGACAAAGTGGATATTCGGGGTTTCCCCGTCGTCGTTGTACGCCGCGCGGACGCCGCCCGCAATGAGACGCTTCGGAAATTCCACGCAATCAAGCAGTACGTTATTGCGGCAATCGTCAAGCACATGCACGCCCCAGTTCCCCATTTCGCCGGTACCGGTATTCCATGCCCAATGCCAATCATAATGAAGGGCGTTGCGGTGAAGCTCGACGTCTTCGGCGGGTCCTAACCACATATTCTTATCAAGGGTAGCGGGCAATTCGAGAGGATTGTCAGTTTTCCCAATCGGGTTACGGGGCATATAATGATTGACGCGAGCCATTTTGATTTCGCCAATCGCCTTGTCCTCATGGAGAAACTTTTTAATCTCAGCCTGCATCAGATCGCTGCGCTGCTGCATACCGACTTGACAGACACGCTTGAATTTACGTGCGGCGTTTACTACTTGAATTCCCTCGTAAATATTGTGTGCAAGTGGTTTTTCAACGTAGACGTCCTTACCTGCTTGCATTGCCCATGCCGCTGCGAGGCAGTGCCAATGGTCGCATGTAGCCACGATTACCGCGTCAATATCTTTGTCGTCCAGAAGCTTACGACAGTCGGTAAACGTCTTTTGAACGTAGTCGTATTTCGCTTTTGTCGCGTCGACTCGCGCGGTATCAGGATCGCACAGAGCGACAATATCTACGTCCGGAAAAGATTTAAAACCGCTAAGGAGTTCGTTAGCGCGACCGCCGCAACTGATTGATCCAAGGCGCACCTTTTCATTTGCGCCTCGGGCGATCTGGGCGGGAGCAGGAAAGAAGGAAGCAACGCCGACGCCAAGGCCGACGCCGATGAACTGGCGGCGATTCATACGAGTCATGTCTACCTCTCCAATCTATATTCTGTATCTTCTTCACGACAAACTTGCTTACAAGCGTCGTTCTTATACTCTCTCAGATTTTACCAAAACGCTTTTTATGTTTAAAGAGGGATTAATAAAATATCTAATTCTACTAGAATTTAATTCACCCCATTCTTTACAAAAGCCGGCAATCAAAACCGATTGACCAGAGTTTGAGCCTTTGCCAAAATCAATCGTCGGGCGTCGACGAGTCTTTAATCACAAAGCGAGCTTTTAAACGCGCAACCTCACGAGCTAAACCGGCAAGTTCAACACTTCGTAAGACTTCGTTGAAATCCTTATATGCGGCAGGAGCCTCGTCGCGAGGATATTGTCGGCAATTCGTTAAAACATCGGCAGAATCAAACTCGGAGTCAACTTCGTTCTGATCCAGAAGACGCATCGCGTCGCGTCTTCCCTTCGCTCTCCCTGCGCCGTGATTCACACTGTAAAAGCTCTCTTTAGCGCCCTCAAGAGCAACCATCACAGAAGAGCCTTGCAGAGGATTTCCAGGCAGCAAAATTGGGTGTCCCGTCTTGGCAAAAGGAGTTTCTGCCAAAGCAAAATGGTTAGCAGGAAACGCGCGCGTCGCCCCCTTACGGTGAACCCATTGAAGCGAACCGTCCACAACTTCGCGTTTTGCGATGTTATGACTGATATAGTAGACGAGCTTACCTTGCACGCCAGGAAAAACCTCCTGAAACGCGTTAAGAACCTGCAAATTAATCAGTAGGTGATTCAATGTCGCAAAATTAGCTCCAAGAGTCATGTCGTCGATGTAGTCGTCCGCCTCTTGGGTTCCGAGCGGCGCGTAAACCAAATTGGCGTCTCCGCCCGGGAAAGGAATTCCCCAAAGTTGGAATTTCTTTTTTAAAAGCGCAAATTGTCTTTGAGCGAGTAAATTCCCAAACCCTCGAGAGCCGCAGTGAGTAAGAAACGCAATATTGCCGTCTTTAAGTCCAAAAGTTTGAGCGACGGAAGGATTCGTGCTATCCCCTTCCCAGCGCTTTTCCTGCTCAGCCAAACGCACAACCTCGCACTCGGCGAAATGATTGCCGCCTCCAAGGCTTCCAAGCTGCCTTAGTTTAGATTCAATTATATCGGCGCCAACACGTTCTTCATCGAACTGACGAAACAATACGTCAAATCTTGCCGCAAGAGAATCTTTTGTACCGTCATGTCCGACGCGGCACGACTCCTCACAACGCAACGTCCACTCACGGGGAATGTCCATGGCGTCGCATACTTCCGGCGTCGGTCCCTCGACAATCGATTTTTTAATAAGCTCGATTGGAAACTTGCTTACAGCCGGAGAACGTTTCTTGCCAACTCCGGTGGGAACGCGTTTTTCAATCGCTTGAATGATGGAACGGCGAATACTTTTCTCACCGTTCAGCGCTTCCTCCGGAAGTTCAAATTGCAACAAACTCATGGAACAATTTATATCTACCCCTACCGGACCGGGATAAATATGTGACGGCGACGTCATAACGCATCCGATCGGCGCTCCATAGCCAACATGAGCGTCAGGTGTTAACGCAACGTTGGTAATACCGGGACATAACCTGGCGTTTACTGCCTGTTCAAGCGTTTTTTCCCCGAAAGAATTACGAATCGTTTCCGTTCCAAAAATCCTAATTGGCGAACAGTGTTCAAGACAGATAATTCCGGCAGCTTCTCCGGTAGGAATTACAGTAAGAGTATCCATCAAAATAACTCCAATCCACAATGCAGTTTAATCACGTGCCAAGAATGCTAAAAACTATTAAACCGCGCGTTCAAGTTGACCTTTATTTAACTAACTCGTTCGCCGTCATTATACTTTATCATTTTAAACGAATAAGTAGCCTACATAGAAAAATGCAAACAGAATTGAAATAGAATTCTATATTTCGTAGAAAAGCAGCGCCGTTTTGTCCTGTTTATTCATTCGATAATTGTTTTTTACCCAAACGACGCCGTTTTTCTAATATTCAACGCCTTTAAAAACGATTTATCAAAATGACTGTGTGTTTCAAAACAAGAGAGGGGAACTCTCGTTCCCCTCAAGGCGTCACAATCAAATGCTACGCATACGGTTTACCCGAGAATTCGTTTTAAAGTCGCCAGCAAATGATCTATTGTTTCCGGCGAATGCGTTGCAAAAACAGCGATTCGTAGAACGCCAAGACTTCCGTTATATTTAACAGGTAAAAAAGTCGTCAAGAATCTGTCTTTTACCAGCTCTTGCTGAATCCGGCGCATATTCTGTGTTGAACCGATCTGTAAGGCTATAATCGGAGTCGGCAAATCCTCAACCGCTATTCCCATACTGCGTAAACCGGCCCGCAAATGCTCTACATTTTTCATGAGAAGACCACGGCGGTCGTCCGATTTTTCAAGTAAACGCAAACCAAATGCTGTTGCTGCGGCAACCGAATTTGGCGGGGCTACGCAACAGGAGTCTCCAAACTCACGCAGTTTTTCAACAAAGAGTTCGCTTCCCGCGGCTACGCATCCAAATCCGCCTACCGCTTTGGCCATAGATGCAAACATATAGAGCTTGACTGGCGTCGACGGCAATTCGTTTTCAGAAAATCCCTCTACTGCCTCGCCCATCATTCCGCTAGAGAAATCAGGTTCATTCAGACGCCCCGACACTCCGGAATCTTCGAAAGTAACCTCGCTCCCCGTTTGATTTACACGCGTTAAATCAAAATGAAAATGTTCTAACGTACCGCGCCCCGTTTCGCCTAAAACGCCTATCCCGTGAGAAT
>CAMNJU010000098.1 GCA_946541595.1 uncultured Planctomycetales bacterium | reverse complement strand
GACGATGACTGTATACAAACCGTCGACGCTCGCACGGTACTCCGACGGAAGTTGAACCGTCAATCGCTCGTCGATAATCGGGTTCAAGCCCGACAGTACAAGCGATTTCACGCGGCGAATCTCAGTAGTAATTTCTGCTCTCGTATTGACGGTGGAGACGCTCCCAACTTCCGAATTCAAATAAGAGCTTGAACCGTTGTCGCCATACAGTACCACAGATCCAATCGATTCAGTAGGATCAAGGATCAAATGTTCTACGCCGTCCACCGTTCTAACATACGACTTGGTCGCAACTTCCGATTCGCTTACTGTTTCAGCAGTCTCGTCAGAAGGCGTAAATGTTCCGGTAAAAATAATTGCGGTCTTCGATACGGATGCGGCGAGGTCGTCGCCGGTATCCGACGCGCAATATGTGTCGTCGCCTCCTTTATTAAAGTGTACGCGAACGTCTGAAAAGCTTTTTGTACTAAGCGAGTATCCGCCGCCATAGAGAGCTAACGTATCGTTAGTCGTTTCCATTCGGTCGTCGGAAGAAGAATCTTCAATATAGGCGTTATCCTCCCCGCCGCCGCCGTCAATCGTCACACTATTAACGCCGTCAAAACGGTACATCTTTCCGTCCGAACGCTGGAAATACCCCTTTCCTTCGGAATAGTAAAGGTAGTCGTTTCCGCTCGTTCCAACTAACCTCAGCTCTTCGTTTTCATCTGAGCCGTTCAAAACGAACGCGTTAAATCCAACCGTAGTAACGCCGCGTTGATCGTCAAATTCAAAAACGGAGGTATCGTCGCCAGAGGTTGCGGAACTGCCAATAAACGCCGGTATGCGCATTCCAAATTCAAGGTCGTGTCGATGCGTTTGGAAGGTCGAGCCTGACATGAAATCTGCTCCCAAATCCCAGAACAGATCGCCAACGCTTATTTCAACGTTCTCGTCCATCCACATCAGTTCGACTAGGTTCGTATCCTCGGATTCAAAGAGGGGATCGACCAAAACAAGTTTCCCGTCGGTGATCGCGAGCAATTTTGCCGCAAGCGAACTGAAATCCGCGTCGGCTTCTACCGTAATCCAATATTCCACGTCGGGATCGGCAAACCATTGAACGTTGCCGCCCTTATCGGTTACTTTGGAAACAGCAATTGCGTCAGATTCAAGCGAATTCTCTCGTACGGTCAAAACAGTCCCTTCGGGCAAACCAAGGGTATTGGCGTTCCATGTAAAAACACCGCTGGAAGAAGGTGTTAACAAAAAATTGTAACGCCGCTGCCCTGAGTCGGTAGAGAGCGTTTTCGGATAGGAATAACCGTCGGTAGTCCCCAGTATAATGGGCGAATCGTCGTCGTAGATTGTCCCCTTCGCTAGGGAATTCTCATTAGTCAGGTACGCGTTTTCAACGTCGACAATTTCGAGATAGAAATCAGTCGACGGATTCTCATATCCGTCGTCGCTCTCGGCAAGTCCTTCTGGTTTTAATGCGTCGTAATTCCCTATGATATAGCATTCTATCGACGCAGAAGTTTCGCCTGCCGGAATAACGATGGGATCTCCTTTGGAAATAACAAAACTTTCTCCCTCGATCGCGTCGCCGCCCGGCGAGACGTTGAAATTGAACGAAACGTCCAAGCGAGCGGGCGAATCCAGTTCAACCGAGAATGAAACAGCCTTTGAATCTTCGTCGCCCTCGTAAACTGCGAGTTCATGAACAGTCATTTGAGGTAATTTAGTCGGTTGAATCGAAACGGTCAAGAGAGCGTCGGCGCTCCAATTGGTTCCATCGTAAACGGAAATGAAAAGCGTATGGTCGGTAAGCGTGCAAAGCTCGGAAGAGTTGAAGTAGAGCAGCGATTCGACAGCCGCTTCATACTCTTCAATCGTTCCCGTTCCTGTTATGGTTATACAGCCAGACTGTTCTTCAAAAGCGGCCTCAAGATCTGTTCCGACGACAGAAATGTCTAACGTCTCGTTTGCGGCGTCTGGACGTTCGCCAAAGATAATTTTCGCGCCGTAAAGATACAAAGAATCCTCGTCGGTTATAGTGACTCCGCCCGGTGAAAAGACGGTAAGAGGTTCTTCGCTTCCCTCGGTAAAGACCACCGTATAATCGCCGCCTTCATCTTCGCCATTCAAATCAACGACAGGCGCGCCAGTCCCAGCGTCGCTCGTAAGAAAGTCAAGCTTAACGTTGGCGCCGTCGGATATGGTCGCCATTTTCGTCACGGCAGAACTGAAACCGTCGCCAGAAACGGTAATCCGATAGGAGCCGTTGGCAAGAAAAATCTGATATCCGCCGGATTCCCATGACGAAATGGTAACAGATTCGCCAGAAGAGGAATCCAAACGTTCAATCAGTACGGAAATTCCGCTAAGTCCTTCTCCAACGTCGTAAAAGACGTCGCCGTCCAAATCGTCATAAACGACTCCGAGTAAGTAGCCCCCGTCGGTACGCGCGCCTGTAACGCTTGTGCCTAAATCACAGGTTACAAGATATGGACCGACGCTTTTACTCGTCTGTTGAACTGAAATGCCGATTTCAGAGTAGGCGGCGTTTGTCAGCGTGTCTCGATGGTCGTGAGTTGGCACCCCCCAATCGACGGCAAACGCCGCTTGGATATATGACGCCACAGACCACTCCTTGTTTGCAATAAAACTGCCGCCGATATTCTCGCCGACAGAAATTACTCCAGCGTCGTTAGAACCGGCGACAAAACCGGCTTTTGAAACGCGCTTGTCGAGCGAGGCTTCTCCCGTGCATTGATGACTGATATCGTTACGGGATTTCATATAAGACGTATGAGAAGCGGCGGCAGATTCCAACGCCGAATTAAAAGCAAGCGGATCTGACGTTATAATCGAACCGAATTCTTCGTAAAATACGTCCAATGCGTCGCTTGGGTATGACGTAAGGGAGATCGCAGCGTTAACAAGACTGTTTCTCGCAACGAGCGCGTCGGACGTCGCAACGGAAAAGATACGGTTAAGCTCGCCCTGGGGATCTTGGCGAAATCGATTTATTTGCTCAAGAAGTTCCTGCTCTATCGCAGTAGGATTCAAGTTTGACGAGGACAAATCATACCAACTTGCAGTTTCGCCTTCTGCCGCAAGAACGTTCTCAATTCCGGACGCACCGTCCGCAGATAAAAGCTCGCGCGACTCTAAAGCTTCGAATTTTAGAGTATGCGGGCGATTTACACGTTTGTCAATCGAGTTCGACTTTTTCATCGCGACGTCCTTTGTAAAACTGACGTTCTCAAACTGCGCGTGTCCGCGCCTAAATGAGACTGTTACTTACCGTTTGTCTTAGAGTATTCAAGGAGAAAAAAGTTCCATTCAAAGGTTCAATACGAAGACATAACGCCGTTACGGCGATTCTCAGGAAAAAGAGTACGACAGGATCCCTAAATTGAAATCCTGTCGCTCTGGATCGAATCAGAAAAATAGCTCAACAGCGCTATTTGGTTTCTTCGTCAGGCAACGCGTATTGCTCTCCACGTTCTTCAACGACGCGTCGTAGCCATGCTTCGGGGTATCCGACATTCGGATAAGCGCCTTCGGGCGTACGCGTGTAACCGTCGTTAAATTTAACGATTAAATCGTTTGCAAGTTGCTCCCAGCGGTCGCGCGCCTTTTCCGTTTGCATCGAAGAATAATCAGTTAGGAATTCGATAGCGGCGTTTTTGTCTGTTTTGGCAAGCTCGGCGGCTACTTTTTCAACCGAAGGCTGCGCCCGATAGAAGTAGTTTTCGAGTTCTTGCTGAACTTTCTGAATTTCCGGAATCATCTCCTTATAACGTGGATAGGCGTAATTAGCCACGAAATTAAACGTCCACCAGCCCGTTTTAATGTCAAAGTGGGTAATCGAACCTACGTTAGTCGAAGGTGGAACCTGAGTCGCAGAGGCGTAAATCGGCGAAAAACAGGTTGTATACGAATCGTCCCAACCGAACCAGACTAAGCCGCCAACTACGTCGGGAAGATCCGCGGTTGAACGGGTAACGACGGTAAAGCATGTTTGCTGCGTCGAAATTGGACGTTCCCATGCGTATTTCTTGCCGTCGACCTCCCAATAAAGCGGGCGGCAACGCATTGCGTAGCCGTAGGGCCCCGCGTCAATTCCTTCTGACATATCAAACTCGGTCCCGTCGTAGTGATCGCGCATAAGCGCCACTACGTCGGCAGTCGTTAATTTGTGATCGGGTTTAATGGACCAAGGATAAGGCTCGGCTCCTTCGACGCCTTGCGCGTAGTCAACCGAAAGATTCAGCGAAGGCGCCGCACGACGGAAAAGGCTCCAAACACGCTTTTCACAGACTCGGCGATCGCGAACCGTAAATTTACCGTAAACTTCGTAGAAGGAAAAAGGTTTTCCGGAAGCGGGATCGTACAAGCCTTTTTTTACCGCGAACGATTCGATATTCTTGGAATAAATGCAATTTTCGGGATCGTCTTTCGGAAAAACGCCAATTCGCGCCATATTGGCGTGCGCGGTGATTTCTCCGTCAGGAACGCGCATTGCGACCCAAACGCAACCGTCGTTTTCGCCGTCAGGACGCGCGCCCGTACCGCAAATATCGAAAATCCAAGCTTCGTTTTTATCACAAACGGAAATAGACTCGCCCTCGTCAATGTAACCGTACTCGTCGACCAGACGTCCCATTAGCTCCACAGCTTCTCTTGCCGTCGAAGCGCCCTGAAGCGCCGCTGTCATAAGTTCCGGATACATGAACTTGCCAACTTTGTTCTGGAGTTCGGGAATGCCCTCCCAAGTGGTTTCGGCAATTGCGACTTGGCAGTCGTTCATCACGCCTTGGAAAGATTTCACAACCGTGTCGCCACAGAAACCGAAAACTTTATGCGTCGGCGTGCCTTCTTTAAAAACGTCGCTGCCGCCAATCGGTCGAGTCGTTCCGTCGGAGGCTTCAACTATGGCCAATTTGCCGAAAAAGCCAGCAGAATCCGCCGTATACGTGACCATACAGGCGTTCTCCGCCGACGCGCCTTTTGTTACAATCAGATTTGTGCACGCCCAAAGGTTATGCGAAGCAATTCCGGAAACGCCGGCTAAGACGGCTCCGAGCGCAACGCCCAGCTTTAAAAAAAGTTTATTGTTTACTAGTTCTTTCATAGCAACCACTTGCTTTTTGGGGTTAACAATAACGAAACGTCGAAACAAAAAAGTGAATCGACGTGCCTAAGTAAGGAAAAGAGTTCCTATTCCGCTAGATTTTACATGCTGGCAAAAGCCGCGTCAAGCAGAGTGAAATCCACGTTTATAAGACGTCAAATTTTTCAAAAAAGTGAAAAAAATATCGATTGCCGATTCAAATCTGAACCCAATTCTGGTATCCTAATAGAGGAACGCGTAGGTCGGCCGAAAGATTAGAACGCCGCTGTTTACGCGACCGATGAAAGACAAAACGCTGTTTTTTCAATATAGGAGTTTTTCGATGAGTAACTGTCAAGGTTTTAATCGCCGCGCATTTTTTGGTTCTGTCGCTGCCGCCGGAATTGGCGGAGCCGCGCTTCTTGCTTCTGAGTCCTCTTCCTCCGCAGAAGACGCGAAGAACGAACCTTCCAAGAGTTTCACGGCTTCTTTCCCACTCCTGCAAAATGTTTCCGAGACTAGCGCGTCGATCGCGTGGGCGTTGAACTGCCCCGCTACCGGATGGGTCGAATGGGGAACGACTCCTGCTCTTGGTAAAATTGCTCGCAATTCCGAATTTGGCCTTAATCCTTTCGAAACAGACTTCATCTCCGCTCGAATTAACGGTCTGGCTCCGAACACAAAGTATTATTACCGTACGGCAACCTGCTCCTTTACATACAAAACCGCTTACGATAAAACCGCGTCCGAGCCCCAGTATAGCGATATCTACTCCTTTGAAACGTCCGGGTCTAAAGGGGATGAAACGTCGTTTGCCGTAATGAACGACACGCACAATACCCTTCCGACGATTCGGGGACACCTGAAACGCGTTAAAGAACTCAACTCTGATCTCCTGTTCTGGAACGGCGATCTTTGTTCGGATTATATGAACCCCGAACATGTCAAGGAAAACATCGCTAATCCGAACGACGAACCGTACGCGGCTGAGCGTCCGCTTATTTTCGTACCGGGCAATCATGACCGGCGCGGAAAGTGGGTTCGCAATCTCAAAAATTGTTTGACGACGTGGCGTCAAGACGACCCGGCTTTCTACGAACTCGGTTACAACTACGCCTTCAGAAAAGGGCCCGTCGCGTTCGTCGTTCTGGATACTGGCGAAGACAAACCCGACTGGCACCCCGCTTGGACGCAAATGGCGAATTACGAACCCTATCGCGAGCTCCAAGCGGCGTGGCTTGCTAAAGCTCTCGAACGGCCTGAAATTAAATCGGCGCCTTATCTTATCGCGTTGTGTCACATCCCGCTTTATTCGCCGAATCCGAAGGCCAACCCGGGCAACATTTTGGATCAATTCGCGACGATTCAGTGGCCCGCGAGACAGATGTGGGGCCCGCTCTTTGAAAAGTACGGCGTTCAGCTCCTCATCGCCGCGCACCTTCACAGCTTTGGCTATTCCGAACCGACGGCCGACCGACCTTGGGCGCAGATCGTTGGCGGAGGCCCGGCCTACGATAACGCGTTCCTCATTCACGGAAAAGCCAATAAGGATAATCTGACGTTAGTCTGCGAAAAGATCTCCGATCAAAAAGTCGCGGGAACTTGGACCTACAAACCTCGCGTCTGATACGTATGTTTTCAGACGGTTAGTCAGATACTTTTTTGACAAAGCGACGCGGCGTCCCTGGTCTCGTCGCTTTGTCTTATTATGCAGAGTAAAACCACATGGCGTTTATTGAAAGAAAAAACAGTCCTGGCGTTCGTTCGCGGCGTTCTTTTCTCGGAACATCTTTTGCCGCCAGTCTTGGCGGGGCGTTGTTGCGGCGCAACGTCTCAGAAGGCATGGAAATTGAAGAGCTGCCCCCGGGCGTTGTTCCCTCAAATCCGCGCGAGCTTCTCTATCCAACGCCGGAACCAAATTCGAAAATTTTTTCCAAAGAATCCGGAAGTTTTGCCGCGTCATATCCGCTGCTGCAAAACGTTTCTGAAACGAGCGCGTCTATATCATGGGCGCTTAATACGCCCTCGACCGGCTGGGTGGAATGGGGACGAACTCCCGCGCTCGGGAAAATTGCGCGCCATTCTGAATTTGGGTTGAATCCGTACGAGGAGAACTTCCTTTCCGCTCAAATTTTCGGTCTTGAAGCGAATACTGAGTACTTTTATCGAACGGCAACCTGTTCGTTCTCCTATCAGACCGCATATCAAAAGACCATTTCCGAACCGCAATATAGCGAGATCTTCAGTTTTAAAACGATGGGCGCTAACCGTGATCACGGATCGTTTGCCGTGATGAACGACACTCATAATCAAAAAGAAATTGTCCGCGCGCACTGTAAGCGTCACAATGAACTTAATCCTGACGTCGTCGTATGGAACGGCGATCTCTGTCACCGTTATTTTTTCCCTCTAATTGCGAAAACAGCAATCGCTAATCCGTGCGACGAACCGTTTGCCGCGCGAAGACCGTTGCTATTCGTACCGGGCAACCACGATAAACGCGGTCCGTACGCTCATGTACTTAAAGAATGCCTAACGCCTTGGCGTCAACCAGACCCCAATTTTAGGACGTTAGGTTATAACGCCGCGTTTCGAAACGGCCCTATCGCTATGATTACGCTGGATACCGGTGAAACGGGTCCTGATTCTGAAGAAGAAAGCGGAATTTACGACTTTGAACCCTATAGAGCGTTACAGACGGCGTGGTTAGAAAAGACGCTCTCCCGCCCTGATATTGCGTCGGCTCCTTATATTGTCGTCTTTTGCCACGTTCCAATTTTTAACACAAACGGGAAAAAAGACACGCCGCCGACCCCGCCTCTGAAGTGGAGCGCTTACAGTAATCTGTGCGCGCCTTTTTGGGGGCCTGTTTTTGAGAAACACCGTATTACCCTTTTGGTTGCGGCGCATATCCACCGTTTTACGTACTTTGAAGCGACGCCGGAACGGCCGTGGCCGCAGATTACCGGCGGCGGCCCCTTGCCTGCAAACGCGGCAGGTATACACGCCGAAGCTGATAACGAAAGATTAACCGTTACCGCCGAGCGTTTAGAAGACGGTTCTGTTCTTGGCTCGTGGAATTATAAACCGCGTGTTTGAACTTCAAACAAAAACTCCGCGTCCGTTATAAAAATGGGCGCGGAGTTAAAATGCAGACGCTCCTCGCTCTCTATTCTTTAACGACTCCGGCCTGCTGATATTCAAAAGGCACGAATCCGATTTTCTCGGCAGGCGAGCCCGGTTTCAAATGAAAATCGTTTTCATCGGGATTAACGAAAAGAGGATCGGCGACAATTCCATCAACGTCCTTTTCAGTCGTTTTTGACCATTCGTCGTGGCTCTTGCCGTCAAACGTCGCTTCGCCGCCGTCTTGGAACCAAAGATTTTTCCTAAAAACTGCCTTCGCTTTTGAGGCGTTATAACCCAAAGCGACGCCATTTTTCCAATAGACGATATTATTCTCAAAAACGACGGACGTGTGATCCTCAATTCGAGTAATCGCAACTTGGTGTGCTAAATTCTCGTCCGGACTTGAAGGATTTGGTTTACTGCGCGCGAGAATATTGTTGCGAACAATGTTATCCTTCCCGTAATGCTGATGGAAAGAACCGTCGGTTGTGTCGTACACTAGATTGTTTTCAAACAAAATACCTTCGCTTCCTTCGTCGGGATAGAGTCCCCAACCTCCGTAATTATACGATCTAACGTCGAAAATAACATTATTGCAGACTCTTGTGCCCGTCGACGTTCCTAATGTATAGACTCCGCCCATATCGGACAGAACGCCCTGCCCAATTTTCGATATTTTATTGAATTCGATCCTGTTTCGAAATGCGTGCCCTCCGTTGTATCCCCAAACCCAACCGACGGAGACTCCGGTGTAATAGAAGTCGTTAATATCGTTGTGTAAAATCGAGATTTCTTCTGTATTTTGCCCAATCCACACGGCGACGGCTTCTGCAAAATAACGTCCGCCTTGAGTCATAACGCAGTTCTTGACAGTGATATTACGGTCCATTGTTCCGTTGCCTATACGAACGGCCCCAGCGCCAAGATCGCTAAACCGTGAGTTTTTCACCGTACAGTTAGCGCATCCTTTAAAACCGAGACCGTATTCGCCGACGTGCGAAACTTCACAGCGATTAAAATTAACCTGTTCGGCGCCGGTAATTTCAACGACGGAAGCGGCAAAGGCCGCCGCCTGCGCCGGAGCAAATTGGGAAGGCCCCGGTTCGGCAAGATCGCCCGTTACTGAAACGTCAAGATCTGCTTGCTTCATGACGGTCAAACGCCTCGGCGCGTCCGTATACTCAAAACGGATATTTTCAAAGATAATATTATGGGCTGATTTACCTTCTGCTGAGTCGGAATCCCCGGAAACTGTCAACAGTTGATTAAGACCGGAAACAGGCGCCATAAATCGAGTTGTTTCGACTTTTTCTCCTGAAAGCGGACGGTAATAGACGCAATTGTCCACGCCGTCATAGAACCATTCGCCGGGAACGTCAAATGAAGTCCTAAGATTTTCGAGATAATACAGAGAAGTATCGCGCCAGGGATTCCAATGGAGCATTGGTTCGCCCTTGGACAAAAGCGCGTTAGTTTCCTTATTAAAGCCGAGGAGAATTCGGCGTGTCGTGTTCCAATTGTGATGAATCAGAAACTGAGCAAAACGCAACTCCGAACTAGGAACGTCGGCAAGCGTAAGTTCGTCTAAATCGCCGGCTTTTGCCCGTATCTCCTGTCGAAGAGCGCCGCCGTTTGCGGAGGTTTCTTGCGATTCTTGCCAAACAGAGGCAGGATGTAGAAAGCCCGTGTTCGGATAGCGGGAACGCGTCGCCCGACGGTCGTTGACAAAAAGCTGTTCGAAGAAAAAGGGACGCCCATGAAAATTCGGTAATTCAGCGCGCCAGATTTCGGCTTCCGGATTGGGAAATTTCTTCTTTTGTTCGGGAGACGCAACCTTCCATCCTTCGATCATGCGTCCGCCAGATATAGTCGTTTGATTTTCAACGCCAATGTAGCATGTATTTGAATCAAGGGAATTGAGACTAAAAGTCTCTGTACGTTTATATTCCCCCGCGCTTAAGTGAACGCAGCAGGTTCCGTTTTGCCCCTTGACTCGTTCTGACCGAATGGCGTCGCGAGCTCGTTCGAGGGTGGCAAAAGGCGCCGTTTCAGAACCGTCTGAAGCGTCGTTACCGTCGACAGCGACGAAGAACTCTTTTGCAAAACCGTCAGCTCTAACAGTCGTTTGATTCAGACAGAAAGCCAAGCCAACAATACAAAAAGCAAATACCGCAGACGCACGAACATACATATTCTCAAACTGAAGTCTTTGAAAACGCATGGCGATCTCATCAAATAAAAGAGTTGCTAAAAGGCGAGGTTACAGAACATGTCGACCCAGTCGATTCTTTACCGTACCGCACGTTAGTTCCATTTTTGAGCTTCTACTAAGCGCTGCACGTATTTGGAGAGTATATCCGTCTCTATGTTAACTTTATCGCCTATCTTCTTTGTACCCAGCGTCGTTTCCGAAAGTGTATAGGGAATAAGTGCAACGCTAAACAAATTGCGCTCGCATCGAACAAGGGTCAAACTAACGCCGTCGACCGCTACGGAACCTTTTGACGCCATATTTTTCGCCAGTGTTTCGTCGATTCTGAAATAGTAGTCAAAACATTCGCCGTCGTGATCGACTATTTTTTCAAGGATGGCTAAGCCGTCTATATGACCGCTGACGAAGTGACCGCCCAACCGTGCATTAACCTGTAACGCACGTTCCAAATTAACAGACGAACCTTCGATCAGATCCCCGAGATTTGTTCTTTGGAGCGTTTCGGGAACCGCTTGAAAAGAAAGCGTAGAACCTGATTTAGAGACAACGGTTAAACAGCAGCCGTTAACGGCGACGCTGTCAGAAACTTCGACGCCGGAAGCAATTTTCGGCGCGTCGACTTCCAATGTGCAAATGGCGCCGTCCTTGGCAATCTTTGCGATACGGCCTTGCGTTTCAACTATTCCTGAAAACATGTCGGTCCACTCCTTTTCCTAGCGAACCCTTTTGGATATTCATATTAACGCTGTGGATTATACCATAAAAAGATTGCCGTTTTACGTTTTTTTTATTTTTTTACTTATATTCCTTTGCGTGACGTAAAAAGCGAATAGCTTTAAATGCAGTTCGAAGGTCTGTATAATACAGAGAAGAGTTCAATTTTCTTTATTTCGAGCCAGAAAGGGGTTGATATGAGAAGACGAGATTTCCTTTCATTGCCGGCGGCGCTCGGAGCTGCCAGTCTTTTCGGCAGAGACGCGTTCAAACGTTCGGTAGTCAATTCCGCTTACGCCGAGGAACCGGCCAAAACCCAATTTCCGCCGTGCCGACGTCTCACTAACGGACCTCTCTTTCACTGGGGCGCTTATTACGATCAAATTCATTTCGATCCTACCAATAGGTACGTTATCAGTAACGAAGTCAATTTTGAAGGGCGTTCGCCAACCCCTGACGATTCGATTAACGTCGGCTTTATCGATACGGAAGACGGAGACCGTTGGACTCAAATTGGTTCGACAAAGGCTTGGAACTGGCAACAGGGCTGCATGCTTCAGTTTATCCCTGGCGCTTCTTCAGAGGTTGTATGGAACAACCGCGGTGAAAGAGATTTTTACGCGACCGTCTTCGACGTCAAAACTGGCCGTTCGCGTACCCTTCCCCAACCAGTTTACGCTCTCGCGCCTAACGGAGAATTCACCGTTTTTCCAGATTTCCGCCGTTTAAACGACACGCGCCCCGGCTACGGATACTGCGGTATTCCCGATCCTAACGCGGACGTATGTATTCCCGATAACGCAGGGATTGGCAAGATGAATTTAGAAACGGGCCAACATGAGCGGCTCTTTTCCTTTGCCGACGTCGCGTCTATTCCCCGAAAAACAGGCGAACCTTTCCCCGAGGGGGTGAAACACTGGTTTAACCATTTAATCGTTTCGCCAGACTCTCAACGTTTCCTTTTTCTACATCGCTGGAAGCGGGAACCGGGCGCGTCTGCCTGGTATACTCGTTTATGTACCGCGAAAAACGACGGTTCCGATATCCGAATTATCAGCGACAATCTCATGGTGTCGCATTTAGTGTGGCGCGATCCTACACATATTATCGCCTTTGCGCGAAACGAACTTGCAGGCGATCGGTTCTACCTCTTTGACACAGAATCAGACAATGTCGAGGTCTACGGAAAAGACGTCATGACGGTCGACGGGCACGTTTCTTACCTTCCCAATACGAATTTCGAATGGTTGTTAAACGACACGTATCCCAATAAAGAGCGTTTGCAGACTCCTTTCCTTTTTGAGTTGAAGACGGAGCGTAAAATTCCTCTCGGATCTTTTTATTCTGATAAGAAGTATGCCGGCGAATGGCGTTGCGATCTTCATCCGCGCGCAAGTCGGGACGGACGGAAAATTCTTATCGATTCGGTGCACGAAGACGGAAGACAAATCTATATGATTGAACGTCCAGAATTAAGCTAACTGTTCAAACTTACCGACTGGGCGGCGTTTTCCAGTATTCGGGAAAACGCCGCCTTTTTTCACC
>CAMNJU010000097.1 GCA_946541595.1 uncultured Planctomycetales bacterium | reverse complement strand
GGAACTAGGCGCTGAAGACGAAGCTTTGTAGTTGGGACTAAGCCGCAACAAGGCGTCAGTCGGGGAACCGTCTCTGCGGCTGGGGGGCGCCTCCATTCTAAGGATATTAGAAACTCGGCTCAAATCGGGCCGTTTTATAGGTCGATTCAGATCATACAGTGTGTTTTAGCATTAGTATGATATAATGAAGTGTACTCGAATGCTGATTGACCATTTTTATTTGGAACAGAAATTGCAGATAGAAAAAAACTAGGGTGAATATTTTCCTCGAATGAACGGGATAATAATTATGAGCAAACGGAGAAAGGGAAGATCGTTTTTAAGTCTCGTAGGCCTAATTATCATGTTCATTCCACTCTGTTTCGTAGGTATTTGCAAAACGATTGTTATAGGCGCTGGTCGTTTCCTTTCTCAAACTCTTATGAGTATTGAACCGGCTCTCTGGCGGTTATGTTTTGGAAGGCGCCGTCGCGGGAGTCGATTTGAAGATTATTCAGAACGACACACGCTTGCTAACAAGTCTGTTCTTCTTCCCAAGGACGAACTTGGGCTAGCGGGCGAGCGTTTAGTCTTTGAACGAGTTCGTCGATTTCCGAATTGCGAAGTCCTTGCCTGTAATGTTGAAAACTACTTTTGTGAAATAGACTTAATTTATCTTGATCAATCTAAGCGAGAAATTGTCTTTGTTGAAGTTAAGACGCGTCGACGCGAGAATTTGGCCCATCCAACATTGGAAGCTGTCGACGCGAAACGCCGTAAGAAGATTGCTCTTGCCGCGCGCGAATTCGTCCGACAGCGCGGTTATATCGACTATCGGAGACGGTACGACGTTGCGGTTGTCATTTGGCCGTCTGATGAATTGCCGGAAGTCTCCTTCTATGAAAATGCGTTTAAAGAAGTGGACGCAATTCGAGAATACAAAGACAGCGATTACGGTAAAAACAGAACCCCTAGGGAAGAAAACTTGTAGTTTCTAACTTGCTTTTACGTGAATGAGAAAGCCGCGATTCAGACGTAAAACGCTGAATCGCGGCTTTCCTGAACAAGAGCGGATCAAAGGGGCAATTTGTTCTTTTTTTGACGGTTTTACTTTAGCCTGAGATTTTGGTTGCGTTTCTCTTCGGCTATCTGTTCCGCTGTTTTACGGCCATGATGGATAAAGTTGGAGAATCTCTCTCGCGTCTTTTCCACGATAGCGTACAGGGCAGGTACGAAGATAATTCCCACCAAGGTCGCAAGCAACATTCCTGAGAATGTCGTAATACCAATAGCTCGTCGGCTTCCGGCGCCCGCGCCCGTGGCAACTACAAGAGGGAATACTCCGAAGAGGAAAGAAATCGCCGTCATAAGAACCGCCCGGAACCGCTGACTTGCGCCATTATACGCCGCTTGGTTAATTGGAACGCCGCTTTCACGCTCTACTTTGGAGAACTCAACCATGAGAATCGCGTTTTTACTCGCAAGACCAATTAACATGATGAGCCCTAACTGAGCGTAAATACTCATTGTCGTTTGCTGACCGTTCATGAGACCGATAAACAAGCCGAGTAAAGCGCCCAAGATTGCGACAAAAACTGACGCGATAACTGGAACTGGCGTTGTCCAACTTTCATATTGAGCAACGAGGAACAGATAAGCAAAGACAAAGGCCAAGAGCAGCAGAACGCCAATTTGACCTTCATTAAGCCGTTGCTGATATGTCATGCCTGTCCATTGAACTTTATAACCGAGGGGCAATTTCTTTTCAATCTTTTCGATTTCTCTAATGTATTCCCCAGAGCTTACCCCCATGGTCATTGCGGTAACATTTGCAGAACTCCATTGATTGAAACGTTGGATGCTTTGCGGTCCAACGACGCGTCTCACCGTTCCAACCGAGCTAAATGGAACCATCTCGCCGTAACGGTTGGGAATGTTAAGGTTGGAAATGTCATCAATCGAATTGCGATCCGATTTCTCCGCCTGAACTTTTACTTTAAAGACATAGCCCATCAAGTTAAAGTCGTTGACGTAGAAAGAAGCAAGTTTGTTCTGCAACGTAGCAAAGATAGAGTTAATGGGCACGCCCATTAACTCCGCCTTGTCTCGATCGATTTCCAATAGAAGCTGTGGAGTATTGGCGTTGTAGGACGAACTGGCAAATAACGTCCCTTTGACTCGCATGAGAGAGTCGGTTACGTTGGTGACTTCCTGCGAAAGTTCCTGCGGCGTGGCGGTATTAGAACTGAGAACAAACTGAATCCCCATACCAAGCCCCATCATGGCAGGCGGTCTCATAACGAGGAATTTGGCTTCCGGTATATCATTACATTTTTGCTGAACAGTCTTGAGGAGTGATTCAATTGATAGATCTGGCGTCTTACGTTTGCCCCAGTCTGTCAATTTGATAATGGCCATACCGCCATTCTCCATCATACCTCCACCGGTAAAGCTAAATCCGCTAACCATCATGACGTTGTCAACACCTTCGATTTGGGAAAGTTTAGCGTTAACCGCGTCGACAACTTTGTTGGTACGCGCAAGTGTTGCGCCGGGAGGAAGTTCTATATTGCACATTATCGTGCCTTTGTCTTCATCCGGAATGAAAGACGAGGGCAATAGACCGTACAACTTGTAGCTAGCAAAGACGATTCCGGCAAAGAGTATAAGCGTAATCAATCCGCGTCTGACAAGGAATCGAACGAAGATTAGATACGTTTTTCGCGAAAAATTCAGAGGCTTATTGAACCAGCCGAACCAGTCCAGACTATTCTGCTTCTTTGGTTTAATCAAAATGGAACAGAGCGCCGGGCTGAGCGTTAGCGCGTTAACAGTTGAAATACAGAGGGCGATACACATGGTTACGCCGAACTGCATATAAATCTGTCCAACCATTCCGCCGTAGAAACAGATTGGCACGTAAATCGCTAAGGTGACAAGGGTTGTCGCTATAATGGCGCCTGTGATCTGGCGCATGCCAAGGCTTGTCGCTTCGTTAGGCTTCATCCCTTGTTCCACATGCGTCATAACATTTTCGACTACAACAATCGCGTCGTCAACGAGAGAACCAATGACAAGAATTAGCCCAAACATCGTCAACAGGTTGATACTGTATCCGAAAATAAAGAAAAATGGAAATGTTCCGAGCAAGGAAACAGGAATGGCAATCGCTGGAATTAGAGTAGCGCGCCAATTTTGGAGGAACAGGTAGGTAACCGCTACAACGAGCAGTAGCGCTACTAGTAGCGTAATGAGTGTTTCTTCAAGCGTTAAACGGATAAAAAGAGTAGGGTCGTAGGCAATTTGGTAAGAAACGCCTTCGGGTAAGCGCAGTTTTCCCAGTTCCTCTTTTACCAAGTCGATGGTAGCGAGCGCGTTTGCTTCGGTTGTTTTATTAATGCCAAGACCGGCGCATTCGCCATGACTCGAGACGGCACGAGCCGAATAGGTTTCCGATCCGAGTTCAACGCGAGCTACGTCGACCAACTTGGTAATATCGCCGTCTTCGTCTGTTCGAATAACGATATTTTCAAACTCTTCTTTCGTTTTCAGTCGTCCAAGAACGTTAATCTTGAACTGCATATAGTCGCTGCTTCCTTCTGTTCCGACAGAACCGGCCGCCGCTTGAATATTTTGCGATGAAATAGCTTGCTGAATATCAGAGGCTGAAATACCCATGGCCGACATGCGCATTGGATCAAGCCACACGCGCATACTGTAAACGGATCCGCCCATGAGATCGACGGTACTTACTCCTTCGAGACGTCCAAGTTCATCCTTAACATTGACGCGCAAGTAGTTATTTAGGTCGCTAACCGACATGCCGCTGACAGCTTCGTCTGTAAAGAACGCCACCATGCAAAGAATATCGCTCGAGCGTTTGCGGACTTCAACGCCTACTTGCTTGACTTCTGTCGGCAGTCTCATTTCCGCGCGTTTGACCGCGTTCTGGACGTTTACTTGTGCAATGTCAGAGTCAATTCCGTATTGAAATGTGATTGTACAGGAATACGATCCGCTGTTATCGCTACTCGACGAATAGTAAAGAAGGTGCTCAAGGCCATTAAACTCGGCTTCCAGCGGCGCAGCGATCGTTTCGGTAATAACCTCGGCGCTAGCGCCCGAATATGCCGTAGAAACACGTACTTCCGGCGGAGAAATTTCGGGATATTCCGCTACCGGGAGTTTTGGAATACTAATAATACCCGCGACCATCATAACCAAACTGATGACCATCGCGAGTTTTGGCCGTCTAATAAAAACATCGGAAATCATATGGCGCCGTCTCCTCTGTCAGTCTCTTTTGAAACCACCTTTTTCTTAGAGGAACCGACGCGTTTCGCTACCTGAGCGTTAGACTTAGCCACTTTTTCGTTAGTCTGCGCTTTATCTGCAGGAGAACCTTTTGCGGCCTTTAATTTAGAGTTTTTCTCTTGATCGTCTTGATCCCGAAAGATAGGTACGATTAAATCAAACGGGCGCGCTTTGTGAACGCCGTCCATCATAACAATGTCGTTCTTTTTAATGCCGGATGTGACTGTTTCAACGTCGCCGTTAGAGGGGCCGAGCGTAATGTTGCGACGGAGTACCATCAGGTACTTGGAATCCACTTTGTTGTCAGGAAAATCATTTTTCTCGGCCTTCGTTTGGGGATCCGTATAAACATACCGTTCAGTCTTAAAGCTTGATAGATACGCCTTAATCCAACCGTCAACGCCCTCGTTTTTAAGAAGTTCAACAGCTGCGCTCGGATTATTTTCAATCTCCACGTCCCCAAACGTTTTCATGTTTCCAAGAGACGCGGTCAGTTTGATTACTTCTTGCGCGATCTTATTGGAATCTTTAGTTGCAAGAACTTTTGAAATTGCTTCGGAAGAGCGTGAGACTACCAAATTATCTTTGTGACTTTCCAGAAATTGAACGACTGCGTCTTCGCCGTTAAGAATCGCTTTTAACGCATCCTCCATCGCTTCCACATTCTGGGCGAAACGGTTATCAGCTTTAATCTCCTTATACAGTTCCTCATCACTGATGGAGTCGACCAGAATATAGACGTAGTTGTAGGCTCCGTCGAACATCACGGCAGACGGCTTTATCGTGGGTTTTGTCTCTGTCGCGAATTTTTTGAGATTAACAGTAACAACTCCGCCTGGACTGAGAATTTCGTCAGGATTTTTGAACGTAGCCCAAACTTTGATTGTGTCCGTTGTTGATTTGACCGTATTGTCAATAAAGCTAATTTCCCCTTCGAGAGGGTATGTGGCGTCGTTCGGAAGAGTTAGACTTATCTTAGAAAGACTTTTGAGCTCGTCAAAGTTTTTGTACAACGAGAGGTAGTCTCGTTCGCTCATCGTAAAACGAACATAGATCGGATCCGTTTGAACGATTTTTACAAGCGGTTGACTTGACTTTGAAACATAGTTGCCGGAAGAGTACGCTCGCCGCCCCGCACGTCCGTCTATTTGCGCTTTAATTTGCGTATAGCTAAGGTCTTCTTGCGCCAAAACAAGCTGCGCTTTGGCTGAGAGGAGCTGCGCCTGAAGACTCAATAAATTACTTTCGGCATTTTCCATATCGTTTTTGGAACCTGCCTGTCGAGCGTAAAGATCGTTGAGTCGGTTATAGTTTTTCTGGGCATAGTCAATTTGAGCTTCCAGTTGCTTAATTGCCGCTTGCGCGGAGTCAACCTTAGCCTGATAAGGGACAGGATCGATTTCAAAGAGAAGCTGACCTTTAGTAACGTGCATCCCTTCTTCAAATCCTGGCGCGACCGTAAGCGTGCCATCGACCCGGGCAATAGAATCAACTTCTTCGATAGCTTCAACATTGCCGACATATTTTTTTTGTGTTATGGGGACAGCCTCGCCTGCCACTCCCGCGACAACCGTCGAACGAGTAGGAACAGAAGGACCTCCGCCGAACTGTGCGTAAGCGGAATTGATAAGACATACACAGACTAAAAGAACGCTCAGTGTAAGCGTTTCTGTCTTAAATGACAAATTAAGTGACACTATCTCTCCTTTGGATGAAGTGCAAACTACAAAAAGGCAATCCTTCTTCGGTTGACCGAAGAGGCTGGCTTATTGGATTAAAAACTTATGCAAACGACTGTGGCGCCGTTCTGACAAGCGCCCCCTGTTTCGTCGCGAATCTGTCTGAATTATGCAACTTCTATCGACTCCGCTTAAAACAGACCGTCATAGTAACGCGGGGAATACCTATCCATCGCTTCACATTTGAATAAAACGACTCCAACAGAATACTGCAAAAAAGTATTTGTTCAATCCTGCCGACGACGTTCAAAAAGGCTGATAATACAGTTCGACGACGGTAAAAGCGACTCCCTCTGAGATTGACGAAGTCAAAAGCAACCTTTTTAAGGCGCCACGCCGCCTTGTATGTTGTATGAAATAAAAGAAGATTTATACGTCAATTTCTTAAAATTTTTTTCTTTTTCTGTTCATTGGTCCGCTGAAATGTAAAAAAAGCATTCTCAATCAGCGTATATTTTTTTGATTATAAGAAACTTTGATAGTTTTTTTTGTAAAAGTTATCAAAAGAGTGTAGTAGACCGCTTTTCACCTGCATATAGATTCTATCCAGTGCAACCCATAAAACTCTAAAAAGTATTCTTTCTGTTAAAAAGAATTAAAGGGAAAGAATACAAAAAAACGATAAGAGTCGTGCTGACGTTATAGTGTGCGATTTCCTTATTAGCGGAAATCGCGTTGCGTTGTTGCTGATGAATGGCGTTTTTGTCAGTGGGAGATAAGAATCCAACTGAAAGTTTTATCGCTTTTAGATCGTCCTTTATGAAATGGACTGAATGGAGATTCCATGATCTGAGCAAGCGATCGACGCATAAGAAGAATAGGTGTGCTACTATGAGGCCTTTAATACATCGTGGAGCGGCTTATGGCGCTTTACTGTCATTGGTCTTGACTGGAGGGTGTAAGGTTGGAGAAGACTACCATGCCCCACAGGCGACCGTGAACTCGTCTTATTTACAGGTAGACGAGTCTCAGGGGGTTCGCCAGCAAGCAGGCGCTGACGTCGCCGGCTGGTGGAGTCAGATTCAGGATCCTGTTTTAGCGCAGCTGACTCGTGAGGCTGTATCGGACAACCTTACCCTGCGTGAAGCTTTGTTCCGTATTCAAACTGCCCGTGCGACTCTTGGCGCCACTCAGGCAAACGCTTATCCGCAGGTTTCGGAGAGCGGATCCTATACTCACGGTCATTCAAACTCCGTCAACTCGGACTACAGCAATTTCGATTTGACGACGTCGATGAGTTGGGAGCTCGACTTCTTTGGTCGGCTTGCCCGTGCAACAGAGGCTGCTAACGCCGATATGGAAGCTCTGCGTGAACTGTACCGTAACGCGTACGTGATTTTGTGCGCCGACGTTGCGCAAGCTTACATTACCGCGCGTTCGTATCAAGAGCAAATCAGAATTTCGGAAGAGAATATTCAGATTCAGCATAGCACGCTCGACATCGCGAAAGCGAAAAATGAAGCAGGGTCCACGAGCCGAATTGACGAAAGTCAGGCGCTTGGAGTCTGTCGTGGGACTGAATCCAGTTTGCTCTCTTTGCAGACTCAGTATCAGGCCACTTTGAACCAGTTGAGCATTCTGCTTGGCCGTACGCCCGGCTATGTCGACGACCTAATGCGCGCCCCGGCTCCCATTCCCGCCGCTCCAGAACAGATTCTGGTCGGTATCCCCGCCGATTTGTTGCGCCGTCGGCCTGATATACGCGCTGCGGAACAGAAGATCATCGCTCAGAACGCACGCGTTGGCGTAGCGATAGGTAATCTTTATCCGATTTTCATGCTTAACGGTTCTTTTGGATTGGACGCGAACTCAGTCGAACATATGTTCCAGAGCGAATCTGTTGGCGCGGCAATCGGGCCTTCGTTCTCTTGGAACATTCTCAACTTCGGAAAATACCGATTTAACGTTGAAGCGCAGCAATTTGCTCAGGAAGAGCTTATAGCCGCTTATCAGCGGACGGTCTTGGAAGCAGCAAAAGACGTTGACGACTCGCTTTGCATGTATGTTAATGAACGCGACCGACTGACCTCGCTTTCTGACGCCGTCGACGCATATACCGACGCGTTCGAACTTTCGAACGAGCGTTATCAAAGCGGACAGATTGATTTCCAACGTCTGCTGGATTCTCAGGCAGGGAAATTATCCTATGAGCTCCAGTTCGTTCAGTGTCGCGCCAGTATGATGGGAGCAGTGGTAAGGCTGTACCGTGCGCTTGGCGGAGACTGGGTGAGCATGGAGCAAGGAGGAATGGCGGCGACTCCTCAAGTTGGATACGTGGCTGACGCCGGACGTTATACAACTCGTCCAACGACTGAGGTCGAATATGTCCCCAGCGACGAGCAGATAATCGGTCCCGTCGTTTATTCGACTGAGCAGGGGAGTACGGTGCGTGAGACAAAGGCGTCGCCCGCGACGTCCAGCTATAATCCGACAACGGAATGGGCGGAACGTCGAGCTAGAAGCCGACAGCGAATTCAGGCGGCCCTTGAAGCAGACGCAGAAGCCGACAGTAATTCGATCGGGTATGAGATAAGCCCAACTCCTGGATTGGTTTCTAGACTTTGATTGAATATTGAAGAACAATAATAGTCTTTGCCGTTGAGACGCGCGATTAACGAAATGTTATTCGCGCGTCTTTTTGTGCCATAGGATTGAAATTGGAATTTTAACTATAATTTTCTTATTTTGCGCATTTCTCTCTTTTTATTTTGTTGTTTTATTTTAAAATGTCTTGTTGTTTTTCCTCTTTTCAGTTGAACGAGTCCCGAAAACGAACGAGGCTGCGTTAACTGCTAAGGAGACTACGTTCAGTAAATTTTTAGTTCGCACATTACTCTGATTGAGAAGAATTTTTCTCTTTCTAAGTGTTTGCGACTCTTGTTCATATTTACGAGGAGTCAAATGATGAAACAACTTTTATCCGTAAAAGCTGCGTTCACGGCTTCGGTTTTAGCGGCGTTTTTTGCGTGCTTTACCGCGTCTCTTCAAGCAGATGAAGAGCAAGCAGGCGGAACTTCGCCCAGCCCGACTAAACTGTTGCGTTATCCGGATGTTTTTGAGAATCAGGTTGTTTTTTGCTATGCCGGCGATATCTGGAAGAGCGATTTTGACGGGACGAAAGTATCCCGTTTGACGGCGCACGAGGGACTCGAGGAATTTCCTAAGTTTTCTCCTGACGGAAAAATGATTGCGTTTACCGGTCAATATGACGGAAACGATCAAGTTTATGTCATGTCGGCTGACGGCGGAACTCCGAAACGTTTAACCTACTATCCGACGCCTGAAGTTAAAGCTCCTCGTCGGGGCGTCGACGCGCAGGTTCTCGGATGGACTCCCGACGGTAAGCAGGTTATGTTTCGGTCCAAGCGCGACTCCGACGAAGTTGATTCGTTGACGAATATTTACCTTGTTTCGGTCGACGGAGGTCTTCCCGAACGTATTGGCGTTCCCGTCGCTGGCGCAGGCGATCTTTCTCCCGACGGAAATAGACTCGTATATTCCCCGCTGTTTCGAGATTTCCGGCACTGGAAGCGTTATGAAGGCGGCTGGGCTCAGTATCTTCTAATTTTCGATCGCGAGAGCAAGGAGTTCAAAAACGTACCTACGACTCCGCGTTCCGATCGCGATCCGATGTGGGTTGGCAATTCTGTTTATTTCGTATCCGATCGCGACGGAACGATGAATCTGTATAAGTTCGTTGAAGAAGACGATTCGATTGTCAAAATCAGCGATTCGAAAGTTTGGGACGTTCGTTGGGCTTCTTCCGACGGAAAAGAACAGATTGTTTACGAACTTGGCGGTTCTCTTCGCGTTTTCAATGTTGCTTCAAACGAGACGCGCGAACTTTCGATCATCGTTCCTCATGACGGACTTGCAGCTCGTCCGCGTCGCGTTTTTGCCGGAAAAAATATGGAATCCTACGGAGTCAGCCCTGACGGAAAACGCGCCCTGTTTACCGCGCGTGGCGACGTCTTTACCGTTCCGCTCGAGCACGGACAGACGCGGAATTTGACTAACAGCTCCGGCGCGCACGACCGTTCCCCTGTTTGGTCCGCTGACGGGCGTTGGATTGCTTTCTTCTCCGACGAATCAGGCGAAGATCAGGTCTACGTTATTGATCAAAAGGGCGAAAATGAAAAGATCCAGCTCACAAATTCGCTTCGTTGCAAGTTAGACACTTTGCGTTGGGCTCCCGATGGCAAAGCGCTCTCTTTCCGTGACGCAATGAATAGACTATGGGTGTTGAAGTTAAAGTATGACGACCCCGTTCAGGCTCCTGTCGCGGATGGCTTGGTTGAAGTTGGCCGTGATAAGTTTGGCAGTTTCCCGTATGGAGCTTGGTCGCCGGACGGCGCTTATTTTGCATGTGAATTTACTGAACAGAGCGAATACAAGGCGATCTATATCTGGGAAAAAGAGACTGGCGAACTCAAACGGGTCACCGATCCCATGTTTGAAAACTATTCCCCGGTCTTTTCTTCCGATGGAAATTGGTTGTTCTTTATTGGGCAGCGTGAATTCTATCCGCAATTTAGCTCCGTCGAGTGGAATTTTGCCGGGGATCGATTCCACGGCATTTTCGCTATGGCGCTTAGAAAAGACGTTGAAAATATCTTCATACCGAAGAGTGATGAAGCAGCTGAAACCGAAGTCAAAGATACAGACAAGGAAGAAGGCAAAGAGGCCGCAAAGTCAGAAGAGAAGTCCGACGAAACCAAGAAAATCGATTTCGACGGAATCGAGAGTCGGGTCGTTCGTTTACCGATCGAATCTGAGAACTACTCTGAGCTAGGCTGCGCTGGTGATTTCCTATACTTTATCAAGGAGCCCGAGGAATATTATGGGCGTAACGAAAATGGTAAACCGATTCTCAAGTGCTTTGATATTAAAAAGCTTAAGTTAAACACGTTCATTGAAGATTTTGGCGGTTATGTTCTATCGTTTGACGGTAAGAAACTCCTTACGCGCAAGTCGGGATACCGCATTTACGACGTGGGAGCAACGAGCGGCGATTCTAAGACGTTTAGTATCGACGATATGTACTGCGATCTCAATCCTAACGAAGAATGGAACGAGGTTTTCGAGGAGGTTTGGCGCCGTTTCCGAGACTATTTCTATGTAGAGAATATGCATGGAGTTGATTGGAATGCCGTCGGCGATCAATACCGTTCGCTTCTTCCGTATGTATCGCACCGATCTGACCTAACCTATATCCTCACAGAGATGATTGGCGAACTCAATATTGGCCATACCTATGTTGAGGGTGGGGATTATATCGTTCCCAGACGGCCGGTTGTGGGTTTGCCAGGCGCCACGTTTACGTTGGATAAGGAAAAGAATCTCTATAAGTTTGAAAAGATTTACGAGGGGCAAAACGAAGAGCCTAAATACCGTTCTCCGTTAACTGAGGTCGGCGTTAACGCTTCTGTGGGCGATTATGTGCTCGAAATCGACGGCGTGAAATTGCTTGGCGACGATAACCCTTATCGATTGCTTGAAAACAAGAAAGACCGCGTGGAGCTGACGCTTAGCAAGGACGGGAATACTGAAGGATCTTGGAAGACGTCTTATTCACCGGTAGAAGACGAAACAGACTTGCGCTATTTGAACTTTGTTTTGAATCGTAGCCGTCGCGTTGCAGAAGCCAGCGACGGTCGCCTTGGTTATGTCCATATCCCGGATATGGGCGCTAACGGCGCGTACGAGTTCATTAAGTGGTACTACCCGCAGCTTCGTAAAGAAGGTATTGTTATCGACGAGCGAAGCAACGGCGGTGGAAATATCTCGCCTTGGATTATTATGCGTCTGAATCAAAAGGCCCTTGGCACCCGTTACGGTAAGGTTCGTGAAACTCCGACTTATTATCCAACAATCTCTACGACCGCTAAGTTTGTATGCTTACTCAATGAGACGAGCGCCAGCGACGGCGATATCTTCCCGTACTATTTCAGAAAATCTGAACTTGGTAAGTTGATCGGGAAGCGTAGTTGGGGCGGCGTTGTCGGTATTTCCGGCCGCGGACCTTTAACGGATGGCGGACTTGTATCCGTGCCGTTGAACGCTACGAATAGCGAGACGGGCGAATACGTAATCGAGGGCCATGGAGTCGATCCCGATATCGAAGTTTGGCAGGATCCGAAGGCGGTTCTTGAAGGACGTGATCCGCAGCTTGAACGCGGAATTGAGGAACTCCTTAAAGAGATCGAAGCGAATCCCGCTGTGAAGCCGCAGCGTCCCGCAGATCCTATTAAGGATAAAGCCCACGTGAAAGATTATTCTAAGTGATTTGAAAAAGCTCGTTTCTATTAACTTGGAACGCGCTTTGCCAAGAACGCTTTGAAAAACGGCGTTGTTTTAAAGGTTCTCCTTTGAAGCAACGTCGTTTTTTATATCCGTCTTTTTTCTGGGAACGTCTTTGTCTTGCTGAGCACTTCTCCTTCTTTCGATCTGTTTCATATCCACTTTTGATAATTGAGGGGAAAACGCGGCAGATTCTTTCTTTGGAATTGGAGCGCTAGAAGAAAAGACGAAGGCGTTACGGACTGGGAAAAGAAAGACAGGATAACTTGCAAGAGTCTCATTGAATATGAAAAACGTTCGCGCCAAAAGATTGAATCTTCGACGCGAACGTTCATTTTTGCCCGAAAAGCTTTTCGCAGGTATTATTTTTTATCTTGCTGAACTTCTTCATGCGTGGACGAGCCCAA
>CAMNJU010000096.1 GCA_946541595.1 uncultured Planctomycetales bacterium | reverse complement strand
TCAGTTCTGGCGAGAACTAAAAGAATTCGACTGGTTTCCGTATCGACCGCTTTCCCGTCTTCTTCCGTTCTCAGGCTTTAAATTGGATGAGCAGCGTATGTTCCTGCTCCCTCCGTGCGAATTTCCTCCCGACGCGCCTGACGGCGCTGTAAGCGAATCGGTTTGGGAGCAAAGAGTAAACATTATTAAAAAGTGCGCTGACAGCTCTGAAATTGCTTTTCCCGCGTTTCATCCAGAAGAAACAGACCACACAACTTTGCAAAAATACAACACTACCGCTAAAGACAGCAAATTATATGCAAAATGGTCTTCTGATCTCAAAATCTGCCTTCAATTTATTGACGTTTCCGTACATTTAAAAATCTCCCCGGAAAACTTTAAGCGATCCATTTTGGAAAAAACTGTATTTTACCCGCGCGAATCCTGGTTTGCCTGTTTTGGAAACGACGCGTTTTTTCCGTACGATACGGTTCTTCCGTACTCCATGGAGGAATTTCTCAGAAGAACGGACAAGAAGGAACGAACTGGCTCCATAGATTCGCGTGGGCTTGTCGCTATCAGGGAGTATTGGATTGTATGGCAGAGTTCTGATATTCTTAATTTGAGTTCTCGTTCCATGTTGCCCTCGTACGGCAATAGCTCCGCAAAACCGCGGACGTTGGGAGAAATCGCCCGATTTCTTCTCGAAGGACGAATTAAGTACGACAAACCGTTCTTTGACGCGGAATTATTGAAGCGGTGAATCCCTTCAAAACGGAGTGAAGTGAAGGAAGGTTTCAGAAACGGTTTTGAAGTACACGGAGTCGTTTCAAAGGACTCCGCTGAGTAAAGGTTTCATGTAAAATGAACGGCGTCGTCTTTGTGTTGGACGAGTTGTTTTTTCATTACTGTTTCCAGTTATTTTAACTTTCCGGCGTCTAACTGCCCCCAAAAGAACGTTTTCATTTGCAGCACGGCCTTTTCAACAAAGAGGACGCCGCGGCAGTGAACTTGTTCTTTTCTGGCGTCCGCCCGGAAGCCCTCGGCAAAAGGATGAAAGAACGCTATTTCGTGTGTTTTGATTTTTTAGTTCTTAATTGGGGCGTTCCTTTGGTTCGTTGAGAAATTTCATGCGCGTACTTTTCTCTTCCTGCCATAACTATCTTGATCCAACGAGCGGCGCCGCGATTTCTACGCGCGCGCTTCTGCGCGGACTCGTTAAGCGCGGCGTTGAGACGCGAGCGTTCTGCGGTTCGTTTTTTGACGGTCGGGATTTTACCGAGGCGGATTTTATCGCTCTCCTTTCGCGTCTTGGGTTAAAAGCGAATATTGAAACGTTCCGCGTTAAAATGAAGGATCGAAGTACGGAATTCAAACTCGCGCGATTTAACGATTCCGGAATTGACGCGACGGTCTTTTTGCCGAACGGCGCGTTCGACCGCTCTCGCCCCTCCGGCTATCTTTCTGAAATCACGGGCAAACTTTTTCTCAAGCTTTTTTTCGCGGAACTGGATAAATTTCAGCCGGACGTGTACGCAAGCTATGGGGGATACTGGGCCGCGCCGTACGCGGCGGAGGGCGCGAAACGGGGAGGGGCGGCGAACGTTTTCTTTTTACACAATCTTGCGTACCGCCGTCGGGAGCTGTTCGACTTTTTCGACTTAGTTGTCGTTCCGTCGGAATTCGCAAAGAAAAGATATTCCGAAAAACTTGGAATCCGTACGGAAGCCGTTCCTCCGGTAATCGACGAAACGCTTGTTGTTTCCGATTCTTACGAACCTCGCTGGATTACGTTTATTAATCCATCCGTTGAAAAAGGACTGTATTTCTTCCTGGGAATTGCGCTTGAACTGAACCGCAGACTTCCGGACGCGCCTATTCTTGTCGTGGAAAGCCGCGCTAAAATCGACGCGCTGACTTCGATCCCCGAAGCGCGGGCTCTAACCAATCTTTATTTTTCAGGGTCTCTTGACGAGCCGCGAGAAATCTATCGGCAGAGCAAAATACTGCTCATACCGTCCCTTTGCGAAGAGACCTTTTGCAGGGTCGCGGTCGAAGGGGCGCTCAACGGCGTTCCCATTGTCGGCTCCGACCGCGGGGCCCTTCCGGAGGTCGTCGGCAATAAGTCGCTTACGCTCTCCGTACCGGCGCGTTTTACGGCGTCGACGCGCATCGTACCGGAGCTATCGGAAGTTGCTCCTTGGATTAAAGCAATCGTTTCCCTTTGGAACGACGAAGATAAAAGGAAAGCCGTCGGCGCGGAGCTTCGAAGATACGCGGCGCGGTTTTCGAGTGAAAACTCCGTTGCGCGTATGATCGAATTACTGCGGAAAACGGCTGACGCCCACGCGAAAAAGTCGCTGTGAGCGCTTTTAGGGGAGCGTCTAAATATTTCCTGCCGTTTGATCGAAAAGAAGCTCTTTGCAAAAACGGTTATTTGTTTACAATCTGCCAAGGTTCTCAAAAAATCCATCCGAACTTTCTGAGGAGAGAATTGGGGAGTAGGGATGTTTTTACATTCTCGCGCGATAAAAAGCCTCCGCGTGAAAAAATGGCGTTCTTTTGCGCCGTTTCCCTTGACTGAAATCGCTTTTTTTCTTACCGTTCACGCAGCTAAGATTGGATTGACTTGCGCGCCGCAGAAAGTCTTTTCCCCAATTTACGCGATATTGGGGTTGTTATTTCGTTATAAACGATACAATAAAAGACGTTGGACCGACGGCGTCCGTCAGTATAGCAATCGCGTCTAACACGAGTTACAGCTCGACTTGGATTTTTCCATCAGGATAACGCTATGAAATGTCAAAAGTGCGATAAGCCAGCAACGTTCCATATAACGGAAGTGATTAACGCCGCCGCCGTGGAGCTGCATCTTTGCGACGAACATGCGTACCAGTATCTTCATCAGAACGACGCTCAGACCCCTTCCGACGCCGGGAACCATTCTATTCCGCAAGAGATTGTCGAAGAAGACCGAATTGAGGAAGACGCCGACTTGAAAGACATGACCGACGAACTGGAAGAGTCGGATTTCGAGTGCTGCCCCTGCTGCAAGCTTTCTTTTCTTGATTTTCGCAAGTCTGGCAAGTTCGGCTGCGAGAACGACTATCGCGCGTTCCGCGACCGGATCGAACCGCTTTTGATCGGGATTCACGGCGCTAAGACTCACATTGGCAAACGGCCGGCGCGATTTCATTCTCCCGATTCCGGCGCGCAGCTCGTTCGCTTGCGCTGCGAGCTTAACGACGCCGTCGCCACGGAAGATTACGAGCGCGCTTCCGTCCTTCGCGATAAAATTAAAGCGCTGGAAGAGAAGGCGAAAGAATAAGTTCCTTTGCCCGCTTCCAACGCTTCCGCATAAGGCCGGCCGCCGCCCATTAGAAGACGCGGTCGATCGTTACGTTGTCGGTAACTCTCCAGACTCCGTCCTGTTCGCGCCGCAATTCGACCGTCGAGAAGTCGGCTATGCCGTTAAACGGATAAGGACCGACGTTCATGACGAGCAATCCGCCTCCCGAAACGTTAACCTTTCCCTTGGCCGAGCCCCTCAGCGATACGATTGCCCGCGGAGGGGACGTCGTTCTGTTGAGTTCGAGAATCTTGAAGTTAGAGACCTTGGCGCTTTCTATTTCAACCGATCGCAAATTCTGATCGACGAGCATGCGCGTCTTAAAGGCTTTTTCCGAAACGTACTTGAGAACGCCGTCCGGATCGTTGTTCCGAACAGAGTTTTCAATTGCGGAAATCGATTCGCGAATTAGCTTTTCGTCGGTCTTAACGAAGTATACGAGGAACGCGCCGACCGCGACCGTGAGCGCTCCCGCGCCCAGCCCGGCGAATGTGAACCAGCGTTTGCCCGTCGCCTGCGACAGCGCGTATCCGAAAACGAGAACGCACGTTCCCGCGATCGACCAAAATAGAAAACTTTCTAAAAGCAGATTCTTCATAGTTGTCGCTTATTTCCGTTTCTGTCCAAAGACTCAGACTTGCGGGTGAATCCACGGAGCGCGGTATTCTCTCGCGAGGAGCGCGTTCGCCTCGTCGTCGTTCTTGACTTTGCCCGCTTCCTCGTCCCATTCGAGCGATCTGCCCAGCTTCATCGAGATATTTCCGAGCACGCAGCAAATCGTTGAAATCGCTCCCTCTTCGATATCGCTTCGCGGGCGTCCGCGATCGACTACGCAATTGACAAAGTCGGTCATGTGGTCGCGAACAGCTTGCGCGCAGAAGAGCTCAATATTGGGCTCCGTTTTGTCTTCCGGATACTGATCGGTATTGTACTCAACGTCGACGTGCACGTCTTCGTTGGGCGACTTCCGATATTCGTGATAATCGTATCCGAAAACGCTCGCTTTGAGAATACCGCGTTCGCCGTAAAAGTATCCGCCCCACGGATGCCGCCGGTCGGGCAGTTCCGACCAGTTTCTGTGGTTCCAGACGATTTCCATATCGCCGTAGTTAAAGACGACCGTTTGCGTATCGGGGCAGTTGTCGAGTCCGCCGCCCTTTACGTACTGTCCGCCGGTCGAGAAGATCGTTTTAGGATAGCGTTTGCCGGTAATCCAGCGCGCCATATCGAACATGTGCACGCCCATATCGCCCAGCGTTCCGTTTCCGTATTCCATGCGCATGCGCCAGGATCTCCGGCGCAGGAAAGGATAGTACGGGAGTTTAGGCGCGGGGCCGCACCAGAAATCGTAATCGAATCCGTCCGGAACTTCTGCGGGATCCTGGCGGAACGGGCCGCCGGGGCCGCCATAGTACGAAAAGATATCGACTTGCGAAATCTTGCCGATCTTTCCGGAATCGACATACCGCTCTTTCGCTTCCATGAGATGCTTCGTACTGCGGCGTTGCATTCCGACTTGGACGACCGCCTTGTGCTTGCGCGCGGCGGCGAGCATTGCCTGGCATTCGACGACGTCGACGCCGATGGGCTTCTGGACGTAGACGTCCGCGCCCGCCTCGACCGCCGCGATCATGGGCAGGGCGTGCCAATGGTCGGGCGTGTCGACGAGCACGAGATCCGGTTTGCTTTCTGCGAGGGCTTCTCGATAGTCGTTGTACGTCTTGGGACGGTTGTGCGATTTTTGGCGTTCGGCGACCATGCCGGCCGCGTTCTCGCGCGCTTCCCGGTCAACGTCGCAAATAGCGACCACTTCGACCGGAGCGACCTGAATGAGCCGGAAAAGGTCCATTTTGCCGTACCAGCCCGCGCCAATGAGCAGCACGCGGTACGTTTTGCCTTCGGCGTTAGGAGAATCGTCGGCAAACGCCGCGGTCGCAAGAGTTGCGGCTGAGAGACCGCCGTACTGCAGGAAGGTTCTGCGTTCCATTTATTTTTCCTCGTCGATAGGGAGCGGGATTGTTTAGTATTTGACCTTCTAGATTCTATTCGAACGCGCCGCCATACGCAAGAGGTTGGGATACGGTCGGCGGCAGTAAAAAACGCCGTCGATTTCTCGGCGGCGTTCGAATGAAAAGGCGGCGCGTTGAGCGGAACTCAGTTATACCAGAACGTCTCGACGCACGGCTGATTCTCGTAGAGCCAATGCTTAATGAATTCGCGGTCGGGCAAGAAGTTGACGTTGACGTCGCCGACGGTGCAAACGTCCTGTCCGACGATGAGAACGGAGTCGTCGGGAGATGCGTGCGAGAGCGCCCAAACGATCGCGTCGGCGCGATTCTTGATCACATTGACCTTTTCGGGCTTTTCGAATCCTCTCAGGACGTCTTCAAACGCCTCTTCCTTTTGAGATTCGAGATTGTTTCCGCTCGTAACGATCGTATAATCGGCGTTCGTTTCCGCGGCGCGCCCGACGAGCGGCCGTTTACTGCGGTCGCGGTCTTCCGGGGACGCCAAGACGCAGTAGAGCGAGCCGGCGCTGACGCGCTTCAGGGTTTCGAGCGCGGCGGTGAGCGATTCCGGCGAATTGGCGCGGTCAAGATAGACGCCAAACGGCTGTCCGCAGTCGATGCGTTCCATTCTGCCGGGGATATAGGAGACGCGTTCGATACCGCGCGCCGCGACCTTGAGGTCAATATTCCACGCGATGGCGAGCGCCGCCGCTTCCAAGCAGTTGTACATGTGCTCTTTGCCGACGATATTCGTGTGAATAGGGCACGCGTCGGAGCCCGCGACGATATAGAACGTTTGCCCGCTGGCGTTGCGTTCGACGGGCGTGCCCGAAACGTCGCATTGCGTCGGCTGGATGCCGACCGTCAGCGTCGGTTGAGTTATGAGATGAAGGGCCGCGTCGGTTACTCGGTCGTCGACGTTGCAGATCGCAACGCCTGTACTCTTGAGGTAGCTGAAAATCTGCATCTTGACGCGGCGGTACTGATTGACGGTACGGTGGATATCAAGGTGATCGCGCCGGAGATTCGTGAGGCAGACCGCGTCAAATTCGAGGCCCGCGATTCGCTTTTCTTCGAGCGCCAGGGAAGAGACCTCCACAAGGGCGCACACGCAGCCGGCGTCGACCATTTTTTGGAGGAGGACGGCAAGTTCTTCCGGTTTCGGGGTCGTTTCCGCGAGCGGCGAGAATTTCTCGCCGTCGTAAACGCCGAGAGAGCCGATTAAACCGATCTTCTGACCCGCCTGCGCGAGAACGCCGCCCAAGATATACGACAGGGACGATTTTCCCGCCGTGCCCGTAATTCCTATGAGTTTGAGTTTCTTACCCGGAAAATCAAGGAACGCTTGGCAGGCGCGCGCGTAGACCGAACGGGGATCGTCGACAAAGATCGTTTGGAAGCCCGTTTCCGATTCGAGATTATTGCCCGCGTCGAGTTCCGGAGCCAGCGCCGCTTCAAAGTCGTTGGAAACGACGGCCGCTTCCGCGCCGCTCGCCTTAGCCGCTTTGAGCCCGGCGAGCGCGGCGTCGGCGCTGTCCGCGCCGCAGACGTACAGTCCATTCGGCAGCGGTTCGCTGGGGTCGGACCCGCAGAGAGAGACGGTTACGTCGCGATAAGGCGCGACGTCTTCCCCTTCAAGCAGAATCGAAAGCGCGACCGGTATTCCGAATTTCGATTGTATCGACATGTATAATAATCCTTCGTTTTACGCAGTGAGTCCCGTTCCGCCCTTTGTGAAATCAGACGCAACGGACGCGTTCGCGCAAGAGCGCGAATCGACGTCGCGGGAATTATGAATTTTTTCGCGTTTTGGGTCAATAGCGGATTCCCGTCCTTTCGTTAATACGCGCGCAGATTAAAGCGCGTTCGGTCTTTTGAAAAAAAGTACGCGGCGTTCTTTCGCTTGGCATAGATCGGCGCTAAGTTCTTTCGTTTACCGCGCGGCGCTTGCCGTTCTGCGTCTCGAGGACTCTTGCCGATTTGGTATGAAAACGTATAATAACGTTCGGTTTCGACCGCGAATTTGTCGGTCGTGCGCTGAAAAATACTGAACTTAGGACGAAAAAGAAAATGAACTTTAACGTTGTTCTGCAGACGTCGATTCCCGGTATGACTCCGAAACGCGGCAAAGTGCGCGATATATATGATTTTGGCGACAAGGTTCTCCTTGTGAGCTCCGACCGTATCAGCGCGTTCGACTGGATTCTTCCGACCGCGATTCCCGACAAGGGCAAGGTTCTCAATCAGACCGCCGAATTTTGGTTTGAAACGCTTGGCGTTCGCAATCACGTTATTACGACCGACGTTTCTAAGATTCCGTTTCCCGCCGGCACGGATCTCAGCATGTTCGAAGGGCGATCCGTTTTCTGCGAGAAGACGAAGGTCGTCCCCATCGAGTGCGTGGTGCGCGGCTATCTGGTCGGTTCCGGCTGGAAGGAATATCAGAAATCCCAGACGGTTTGCGGGTTGAAGCTTCCTGCCGGCCTCGTGGAAAGCGCGAAGTTAGACGAGCCGATCTTTACGCCCTCGACAAAAGAGGAGACGGGCCACGACCAGAACATCTCTTTCGAAGAGACGGCGGACCGCGTCGGTTCCGAGATCGCGGAGAAACTGCGCGCCTACTCGCTTGATATCTTCAAACGCGGAAGCGAATACGCAGCGAAGCGCGGAATTATCGTCGCCGATACGAAATTTGAATTCGGGCTTCTTCCGTCGGGCGAGCTCATTCTCATCGACGAAGTTCTCACGCCCGATTCGTCCCGATTCTGGCCCGCCGATCAGTATGAGCCTGGCAAGAGCCAACCGTCGTTCGACAAGCAATTTGTCCGCGACTGGCTGCTCGGTTCCGGCTGGGATCGCAATTCGACGCCGCCGACTCTCCCGGACGATATCGTTCTTAAGACGCGCGCGAAGTATCTCGAGGCGTTCGAACGCATTACCGACCGTAAACTGAAGTTCCAGTCGGAAATTTGACGCGGTTCAGCGAGGCCGGGAAACGGGGAAAGCATGTCGGACTATCTTCTTTTGGCAGACGCCGTCGCTCCGCCGGAGGCGGTTCGTTCGCTTGCGCAAGGCGCGGTCGTCGCCGGATGCGCCGTCGTGGTCTTCCTCATTTTCGGCCTGATTTTAGCGATTCCAATTTTGCGCGGCCGGAAATTGAAACATCGCTGCGCATGCGCCGCTTCGCGCGACGTCATGCGCATACTGGAAGAACGGGAACGCGCCGCGCTCGAGGCGGCGCGTTACAGTCCGGACACGGTCGACGTGAACAATCTTCCGCAAACGTCGCCGGAGCTCGCGGAGTACGCGCGAAACGCGGCGCGGGACGGCGCCGAGACCGACGCAGGTTTACAGCCGCGGCCCCGCAGTTGATCATTTCGGCGCGCCGCGCGGCCGCGCGTCGACTCTAACGTATTCTTGCGCCATGCGTTACGTCTGAGCGGCGTTTTCTTTTTGACGTAACGTTTGTCTTCGTACGGCGGTTGGTTGATATTAAGGAAACAAACGAAAAGAGACTGTAAACGAGGGCGCCGAGTGAACGAACGCAATTCCGGTAATCATGACGATTTAATTACAGATACTAACGCCTTGCTTGAGTCTGTGCGCAGATCGATAGACGAGATTAAAGCTCTCGATCGGAATCAGAGCGAAGATCGAATCGTCATTGAGCCGAAGTCTGAAAACGCCGCACAGACCGAGCGGTTAAATCCGCCTTTGGCCGACTCTGGGAAAAATAGAAAAAGACCGTCTTGGTTCAAGCGCGTCAAAAGCGCCGCGCCCCCTTGGGCGCTTCCGCTGACGCTCTATCTTCTGACGTGGCTGACGACGACCGGCGTCGGTTCTCTTTGGTACGGCGGAGGTTCTGTTTTTTCCGGGCTTCTCTTTTCCGCGCCCCTTATGACCATTCTTACGTGCCACGAGCTTGGTCATTACTTTCAGAACCGCCGTTACGGGATATCCGCGACGCTTCCTTATTTTATCCCCGTTCCCATTCCTCCGCTGGGCACGTTTGGCGCAATTATACTTATGCGGGGAAGAGCGCCTAGCAACCGCGCTCTCTTTGACGTCGGCATTTCCGGGCCGCTAGCGGGACTTGCCGTAACGCTCGTCTTTCTAACGGTTGGACTTGCGCTCTCAACCGTTGTTCCCACGACGCCGGATCTGCTTGCGCAGGGAGGGTTTGTTTTTAGCGAACCTCTTATAATGCAATGGTTTGCCAAGGCGCTTATCGGATACGATCCGGCGACGGAAACGCTCATAATGCATCCGACGGCCGTCGCCGCCTGGGTTGGCGTTTTACTGACGACGCTCAATCTGTTCCCGATCGGGCAGCTTGACGGCGGGCATGTTTTCTACGCGCTCGCGCGCCATCGAGCGAAGAGACTTTCTTACATCCTGTTTGGGCTTGCCGCGGTTGCGGTTGTTCTTTTCAGATGCTGGAATTGGTCGCTGCTGCTTATTCTTTTGTTTTTCTTAGGATTGCGTCATCCGACTACGCAGAACGACCTTCAACCGCTGGGACCGGGACGGACTATTCTCGGCTGGGCGACGCTCGCCTTTATTATCCTTGGATTTACCGCGACCCCGCTCGACTACCGCGAACCGGCGGAAGCACGTCCCGCCGAGACCGCCGTCGAGAGCGTGGAGAATCCTTCTTAACTTATTGATTTGAATATCTTAGAGAAGCTTTTTATCGGTCAAGCGTCCAGACGTCGATTTCGCCGTTCGAATTGAGCGCGTAGATTCGCCGCGCGTCGGGCGAAACGCCTAAATCGACGACGAACGTTTCTTCTGTGCGCGAAATACCGTCGTAGGGGATTTGCCCGAGCCACTCTCCGGTCAGACTAAAGAGCTGGATAGGAGAATTAGCGCTTGCGACCGCCTGCGTCGCAAACGCGCCTGCGTCCGCAGTCGCCAGCCACGAATCTTTAGAGACGGCGACCGCGATTGGATTGGCCGAACCGGTAAACGCATGGATTGTGTTGCTTTCGCGAGTCCAGGAGTGGGACGGATTATTGACCCCGGCGCTTACGTTGAACGAATCGACGCGGAAGAGCCCCGAATTCGCTACGAACAGTTCGTTCTGACCGGGCAGAAAGGAAAGGGAGAAATTGCGCTCCAGGCCGGGCCGCAGTCCCGGGTACGCCGTCGCGTCGTCGGGCGCGCCAATTTCGCAGTCGGGCAAGCATGTCAGTTCTCCGGTTTCCCGGAGCGAGTTGAGTTTGGCCCAAGAATAACGCCAAACGCGCCCGGTAGCGTAATCCGCGACGAAGAGACGTTCCGACGTGCACGCGAGTCCGCGGATCGCCGCGTCCGGAACCGTTAACACGGTTTCAAGTTCGTTCTGTGTCTCTCTGCGCGCGGTATAGGTCGTAACGCCGTTATCTTCCGTTGCGGCCGTTTCCAAAGAAAAGCGGAGAGCTTTAATTGTATTCGTATATGCGACGAGAAGGGTTCCGTGGGTAGCCGCTTTTTCGTCAAACACGAACGTTGCCGCAGTTGGGGATTCTTGCGCGTCGTTCCGCCAAAAACCGAGCTTTTCTCCCGACGCGTTATAGAGCGACACGCCGGAACGGTCAGCAAGAAAGAGTTCGTCGTTCCAGCCGACCGCGAAAGCCTCGACAAGCGATTCCGAGTTCGGAATAATCGTAGTCTGGAGATTGAACGAGAGCGTGTCGTTGGAAACTTGATAATAGAGCGCGCCGGAATCGCGCGACGGGGCGCTGAGGACGCCGAATACGCCAATAACGACCGCGAACAGCGTAACTATGGAGAGTACGAACCAAGTCGTTCGCGGGTTTTCAAGAGAACTGTCGTTAAAAACGACGCGCCGCCACTGTCCGGACGGCGGATTCGAATCTTCATGTTTTGAATCCAACACGACGTCTTTTTTGGCCATCTACAGATTCCTCTAACGGTAAAAACTCCAAACGCGCCTCGCGCTTTTTTCTCACATTCCTTTCCGGTATTATACGGCGCCTCGGGTTTCGGCACAAGCCGCGGATTCTTTTTTTCGTGAAATTGCGCCCTTTATTCACGCCGCAGACTTTAGAATCGCATAAAAAAACCTCGTTTAACAGGCGTTAAACGAGGTTTTAACTTTGAACCGTGCGCCGAAGCGTCGGCACGGATTACATCATCGTGCCAGCCGCGCCGGTACCGAGCCCGCCCATCTGGTTGGAGCCGTCGTACCGACTAAGTTCGCGCGCGTCTTCTTTAACTTCGCGCACGCGCATAAGCCCGTTCGGTTCGAGAATGAGCACCTTGCCCGGCGATCGGTATTCCGCGTCGGTAATCTTCGTTCCGCCAAGCGCGTCGACTACGCAGACGTTCGAAATGTGGTTAACCGATTTCTTCGTCTTTTTCTTGGACGTGTCGCCGCCGTCCATGCCGTACATATCCATCGTCATACCGCCGGAAACGTTGACTGGATCATGCGACTGACCGGGGAAGTTCGCGACTTGACCGCGCTTCATAGCGAGACCTTGAACGATCGACTCGGAAGCGTCTTCGGCGTCGAAATAGACAGACGAGAGAGTAATGCGCGGTTCCGCGCCAGGTCGGGTCGCCGCTTCGACGCTCTCCGCGTAAACGCGGGAAACTTCGCCGAGCGAAACAGGATTGGACTGTTCGCTGAATTCCGAGTCGACCCAAGTCTTCTTAATCGTTTCAGGATCGACGACGAAACGCTCTTCAACGCCGTAGTTCGGGTTCGCCAGATGCAGTTTAACGCGGTAGACGTAGGTTTTTTCCGGCTCGACGTCAAAATCGAAGTAGCGGAAGAGATAGTAGTCGACGGAAACCGCTTGCTGGACGCGGAGACGGGACTTGGTAATCGCGTCTTGGTTGATCATCCAGGAGTTTCCTCCCGCGCCTTCCATACCGCCGTTCAGACCGCCGCCCATACCGGATTCCATGCCGCCGGCCAATCCTCCGGTCATGCCGCCTCTCATGCCGCCGCCTATCATGCCGGTCGACATAGCTCCCATGCCGGCGCCCATCGCGCCCATGCCGCCGCCCATTTGTGCGTCGGCGAACGGATCGCGATTCTGAAGATCGCTTTCGTCGAATTTCTTCATCGCTTCCTGAAGGTCGGTCCACTCTTTGAGCTCGTCCGCCTGAACCTTAATCTGTTCGGTCGAGTTAAGAGGGATATTCGGCAGGTTCGCAACTTCTTCGCCGAACGGCTTATTAGCCATCGGCGGGCAGTTCATTGCCATTGGCGGGAAGCCGGGCGCGGTCGGAGCCATATAGCTGTATCCAACTTGGTCGGACCCGACGCCGGACCAGTTGTTATTTTCTTTACGGATCGCGCTCAGAACGTTAATCTGCTTCCACTGAACGTTCCCGTCCGGCTGGACTTCGCCGCGTTCAAGGTCGTAGAAGAGGTAACGCGGCTGGTCGCGAATGTCGTCGAGATACTGGGCGTTGCCGAACAGATCGTTGTACGCGGCCTGCTGCTTGCGAATCGGAATCGAACCGGTCAGCGTAATCCACTTACGGCCTTTGAGTTCGCCGGACGA
>CAMNJU010000095.1 GCA_946541595.1 uncultured Planctomycetales bacterium | reverse complement strand
CCGAAGGTAACGGCGGAACCGGAAAGATTCGCGCCTGACGAAACGTCGACGTTCGAGTTGACAGAATCGGCCGCGGCGTCGGCGTCGTCGCCCGTCCGAAGCGGGGTATTAGCGACTCGGAAAGAAACGAAGTCTTCCAAATCGTCGATACTTTCGTCGTAGACGTATTCTTGCGCGTAGACCAAGCCGCCGTTTACTCCAAAATCGACGCTCGCAATCCCGTTGCACACAAAGAGAGCGGCGCTGGCGGCCGCCGCGCCGAAGATAAGCTTGCGTAACGTAGCCAAAACGCGATTATAATTCTGATTCGTCATCTTTGTTTCCTCTCAACGCGCGCATTCGACAAGACGCGTCGTTCTTTCAACAAGCAGAAAAGGTACGCGGCGCTCTACAACGCCTCTATCGTTATTATCGGCGCAATCGCTAAAATCATTATAAAAATCACAAAAATTACAAAGATTTGTTCAAGAAAAGAGTTCTGCGAGCCGCAACAGCAAAATAAACGAATTCTCAAAGTCAAGAAAAAGAAAAAGCTCTTTCAAAAACTTGAAAGAGCTTTCACCGAATTTTTTTACTTTACATAAAGCAAAGCGGAGGACAAGGGATTCGAACCCTCAACCGGTTGCCCGGCATCTGATTTCGAGTCAGACTGCTAACCGTTCGCGTATCCTCCTCGAACGATAGCGAGAGTATAAGGTATTTTCCGCGTTTAACAAGGGGGAATTTTTGTTTTTTCCCCGATTTCCTCATTGGAAAAAGAAAAAGCTCTTTTAAAAACTTGAAAGAGCTTTCACCGAATTTTTTTACTTTACATAAAGCAAAGCGGAGGACAAGGGATTCGAACCCTCAACCGGTTGCCCGGCGTCTGATTTCGGGTCAGACTGCTAAGCCGTTCGCGTATCCTCCTCGAACGATAACGGGATATAAGGTATTTTCCGCGTTTAACAAGGGGGGATTTTTGTTTTTTCACCGATTTCCTCATTGTTTTTGGCGGCAAAAAATAGTCAGTCGACGTCTTCGAATTTTGTATTAGAATGGAGCGCGAGGTATTAACGCAAAGCCTTAATGTATTTCGAACCTTTAATCGGCGCGAGCGCGCTTTCGATCCGCAATGCAATCTGAACCCACTTTTCCCGAATCTTCCGGCGGTTCCCCCGCCCCGTCTTGGGCCTGTCCCGACGCCCAGCCGCGCTTTCATATCCTCTATGAAGTCGGTCCGACGCTGATCGTCAACAAACAGCCGGGCGTCTTAACGCAGGCGCCTATCGGCGTGGATTCGATTGAATTTCGCGTCAAAGATTTCATGAACCGCCGAGACGGCCGGTCGGGCAAACGGTATCTGGGTCTACCTCACCGGTTGGATCGGCCCGCGTCCGGCGTTCTTGTCTTCGCCAAGCACGCGCGCGCCGCGCGAAAACTCTCCGAGCAGTTCGAAGAGCGAAGCGTCGTCAAAAAATATTGGGCGCTCGTTAGCGGAACCGTCCCGGAAGACGAAGGAACGTGGTACGACTACATGCGTAAAATACCGGGCCGCGCCGAAGCGGAGCTCATTCCGCCCATTCATCCGGACGCGCGCGAAGCTGTTTTGAATTTCAAAACGCTGGGCAGACTGGGCGCCGCGACTTGGCTGGAGATTCAATTGGAGACCGGCAGAACTCATCAAATCCGGCTCCAGTGCGCCTCTCGCGGTTTCCCTTTGCTCGGGGACGCTCTCTACGGATCGACCGTTCCTTTTGGCGAGCAATACGAAGACGGAAGAGAACGCGCTATTGCGCTCCATTCACGGGAAATCACGTTCGTCGATTTCACAACTAAAGAAAAGACAACCGTTCGCGCCCCGCTTTACGCTCCGTGGCGGGAGTGGATTCAGCCGGAAGGAGAGGTCTTCCAAGAAGAACTGTTCCTCAAAGCCGAACCGTTCACTACCGACGTCTTCGGAATTGAGAACAAACAAACTGAGGACGGGAACGAAACGTCGAAATAAAGGTCGGCGTTCGTTCAATAATTCGACGAATAGCTGTAAGATCCAAGTCGAACGCTCGACGCAGTCCGGCCCGAAAGACGGCGGCGCTGCGTATACTCTGGCCGGTCGTATTCCGAATTCGCCGGATAGGAGTGAAATCCAAATTCGGTTCCGCTGTTCGTCAGCGTATCGACGACGCCAGACGCGGCCTGAGGATAGACGCTCGAACTCTGAGTATAATCGGGGCCCGCGTATTCCGAGGAGTTGGAATAGCCGCCGTTGTAGGCGTTCGAGTTCGGGTAGCCGCTATTCGCGTAGTTTTGCTCGCTGAGATTATTGGCTGAAGAGTAACCGCTTTGATCGGTATAATACTGGACTGCGCGGCTGTATAGCTCACCGTCTGCGGATAAAACGCCAGGGTCGGGCGCGCTGTTCGCCGGAACGGCGTAGGCGTAACCGTCGTCCGCGTTGCGCGCGGGAACTGCGGTCGTTACGGTAGGCGTCGGTCGAGCCGCCGCCAACTCGGACGAAGCCATCCCCGTCACCTCGCTGACAGCCTCGTTCGTTTCGTCAGTCGCCACGGCGCGCGCCTTGCTCTGTTGAGCCGCAATCTGGGAAAGAAACTTTCTGAATCGGTTCGTCGAATTCGCGTTCTTTTCCCCCGACTTTTCTATCATGTCGGCTTCGTTGACAATTTCTGCCGCGGTATCGTCTAAAACGCTTCTTTTCAGGTAACTCTTAAAAGTCTCGACGTCTGAATCTAAGGATTTCCGGGCTTTCTCGGCGTCAATTTTATCTTTAATCATCGAGCTGATTTTGGCTTTAATTTCCGACTCGGGAAGAATACTCTCCGCCTTTCCAATAATTGAAACGAAGAACGGGCCGGATTTTGAATCGTTGACAAGATTCCGCGTTCTTTCCGTAGCTATCACGCAGAAAAAGGTGATAAGCACGCAGAGGAGCGCGCCTTTGGCGACGCCGAAAAGAGCGCCGACTTGCCGGTCAAACTCGTTAAGACCGACGACGGCTATGCCGCTCTTGATGAAATGCGCTCCAATTCTGATCGCCATCGCGCATAGAACGAACGTAGAAACCGTCGCGGCGAGTGTACGCCACTCGTATTGGGGAGAAATGAACGATTCAATAAAACCGTAGTAACGGGAAGCGACAAACCAACTGACAATCCAAGAGGCAATCGTCGTTATCTGAGAGACGACCCCTCGCATCCCCCCCCAAAATGCGGATAAAACGAGAATCGCCAGCACAATGATATCAAAAGGATTCAAATTGACCATTGTTATACCCGTTTTACCGTCCCAACTAATTTATCCAAATTCGCGGCAAACCGCTCCGCGCTCTTACCCATAATCGGCGATTTACTCATCGTGACGGAGTATATGTTAAATTTTTTTCGATTTTAAAAGTTTAGCTAAACAAAACAAAGCGCCTTGTTTATCCAAAACGCCCACTCTTACGCAAACTAGCCTTCTTCCCTGCCCACAAAAGTATAAACTGCGCGACGTTCACGGTCAATATAACGTCGCAAATCAAACCTTGCTCTTGTTTGAAATGCGTAAAATGTGTATATTCTAGAAGGTTGTTTGGCTCAGAGGCGTCAGTATTTGGACGTATAGCGGTTCAAAACGTTCCCAAACGAACGCGCCAGCGTTGCGTCGAACCGTATCCTGTAAAACGCTTGCTTGGGAGACCGTTTTAGATGCCCGGTTACAAGACTCATATCACCTGGAGCTCTGCGGCTGGTATCGCGCTCGGGAGCGCGGCGTATTTATGGTACGGAGTTTCCCTTCCGCAGGCGGTTTTCGGGGGCGTTCTTTGCTCATTGGGCGGGATTCTGCCCGATATTGACAGCGACAACAGTCAGGCGTTTCGTAGATGCGTTACTACGATCTCCGGCGTTTGCGTTTTACTTCTTGCGAGCCGCCTTCGCGACTTCGCTCTTGAACCGGAAGCCGTGGTAACGACGTGCGCCGGGGTATACTTCTTTATCGTGTACGTTATTGGGGGCATGGTCTCTAAACTCTCGATACACAGGGGAATGTTTCATAGCATTCCCTTTGCGGTCATCGCGGGCGAAGTCCTTTTCATCCTGTCGTCCGGGGACACGCAGCTCAGGCTCTTCAAATCCGCGTCCATCTTCTTCGGCGTCCTCATTCACCTAACGCTCGACGAAATCAACAGCGTCAGCGTACTGGGTTCGGGCAATTCAAACCGAACCAGTTACTCTGCGTACAACAACGGTTACGGGGCGCCCTATTACAACAACGGCTACCAGCAGCAAAATTACCGCAAAAAAAGGTCGAGAAAGAGACGTTTTCAAGTCGTCCGGATTAAAAGTTCGTTCGGCACGGCGCTCAAACTCATCGACTACAAACACATGGGCTCGACGGTCGTCTTCTATATTGTAATGGCTTTCCTCGGACATTGCGCAATGGGAGTTCAGGATTTTCTGTCTGAAATTGGCGACGTCAATCAGGCGGAAGTTCGAAGGGACGTTCAAGGAAGACTCGCAATTGAACGCGTCCAGAGAATATATCCCGTCGAATACGATCTTTCCGTTCTTCGATGGGTCGCCGCCAACAAGTTGGTCTTGACTCCCGGACAGGAAGACAATAAGAAATGGGCGGAACTGGAAGCTCTACTCGCCATCGGCGAAGACGCCGCGCGGCAAAAAGAAGAAGAGACACAAAAGAGCAGAGGCCTGTTTAACACGCCAAAAGACGAAAAATCAGACGTGGAGCCAGGGAAAAAGAGGGTTTCTCTGCTCGACATTATTAACTGGAACAGCATGAATCAGCAAAAAGAAGAGCCGTCGTCCCAAGCGCCGACAGAACAATAGTATAAACGCCGTTCCCACCGCGTTCGGCAGCGGCTGGATACACTAATTAAAAAGAAGCTTCGAAGGAGTATCGTTTTGACGCCATTTTCTGATCGTCTCGCGTGTCAAATCCGCCAAAAGCAAACGCCCGTTCTCGTCGGGCTTGATCCGCGATGGGCGCAAATTCCGGAAATCCTCAAACAAAATAAAACGGAGACGAACCCGCAAGACGTCGCCGAGGTATTTGAGAACTTCTGTAAAAAAATTATCGACGTAACGTCCCCTCTCGTTCCGGCCGTCAAGCCGCAGGCCGCTTTTTTTGAACAGTACGGCCCGCTCGGGATGCAATGCCTTGCCAACGTTATCCGTTACGCTTCGTCGAAAGGATTGCTCGTTATTCTCGACGGCAAACGAAACGACATTGGCTCTACGGCAACCGCCTACGCAAACGGCCTTATCGGACCGGGCGGTTCAAGTCCCTGGGGAGCGGACGCGCTCACCGTCAGTCCCTATCTTGGCGACGACAGTCTTACTCCGTTCGTCGACGTCGCAAACGAACGCGGGGGCGGACTGTTCATTCTCGTAAAGACGTCCAATAAGGGAGGCGCTCAGTTTCAAGATTTAGTCTTCGAAGGCAAACCGCTCTATCGACGGGTCGGAGAATTCGTCGAGCAGTTGGCAGAAGAAAGCGTCGTCCAAACTAAAATCGAATGCGGATACGGCAACGTCGGCGGCGTCGTCGGCGCGACATGGCCGGAACAGTTAACCGAACTCCGCGCAGCGCTTCCTCACGTTTGGTTCCTTGTCCCCGGCTACGGCAGTCAGGGCGGCGGAGCCAAAGACGTCGCAGGCGCGTTTGACGAAAAAGGACTCGGCGCAATTATCAACAACTCGCGCAATATTATTTTCGCCTACCGTTCGGAGGCGTACAAAGAAAAGTACGGCGAAGCGCGTTGGGAAGAAGCGGTCGAAGCGTCGACGCGCGATATGATTCAAGCGCTCGCGGCGGAAACTACGGTCGGCCGACTGTAAACGCCATATCGCCGTCGTTACGCGCCGCTGCAAAAGAGGGGGAACGCGCATCTGTAGAAGCGTGTTCCCCCTCTTTTTACTCTTTGGCGGACGCAAGCGCCCCGTTATTCAAACAGGGCTTTCAAACCTTTCAAGGTATCCGAAAACGTCGACCGTTCATATACCTGCTGACGTAAGAACGCGTCGATCTTCGGCTTCATCGCAATAGCGCGGTCAATATCGGGGGAACTGCCGGCTCGGTACGCGCCCACGGAAATCAGATCTTCCGCGTCGGCATAAACGCCGGCAATCTTGCGAACTTCGTTTGCCAACGCCCAATGTTCCCGCGAGCAAACTGCGGGCGCAAGTCGACTCACGCTTTCAAGAATATCGATCGCCGGATAAAATCCGCGCGCGCTCAACTTCCGGGAAAGCCAGATGTGGCCGTCGAGCAAACCGCGCACGGCGTCGCAAATAGGATCGTGTTTATCGTCCCCCTCGACCAGCACGGTAAAAAACGCGGTTACGCTGCCAAGATCCGTTCGGCCCGCCCTCTCGACAAGACGGGGCAGCATCGCGAAAACGCTCGGAGTATATCCGCGCGACGTCGGAGGCTCGCCTGCTGCAAGTCCGATTTCACGCTGCGCCATGGCAAACCGCGTGAGAGAATCCATTAAAAAAAGCACATTTTTGCCCTGATCGCGGAAGTATTCAGCAATGGACATCGCGGCGTACGCGGCGCGAACTCTCATAAGCGGCGGTTCATTGGAAGTAGAAACTACGACGACGCTCTTTTTGCGCCCTTCTGCGCCTAATTCCCGCTCGATAAAATCGTTAACTTCACGGCCGCGCTCGCCAATGAGCCCAACGACAACGACGTCGGCGTCCGTATAACGCGTCATCATTCCAAGCGTTACGCTCTTACCTACCCCGGAGCCGGCAAAAACGCCCAATCGCTGACCGCGGCCGCAAGTCAAAAGCGCGTCGATTGCGCGCACGCCGGTCGAAAGAACGGACTCAATTCGCGGACGCGCGCAAGGCTCAGGAGGTTTACTGTCGTACCGAACGCGCGACGACAGAACAGGCGCGGGCCCCGAATCAATAGTCCGGCCAAACGCGTCGACAACGCGTCCCAAAAGTTCGTCGCCCGTAGCAAGCCAAGGCGTGGTTTTACAGAGCTCAATTTTGGCGCCGCGCCGAACGCCCGTCAGATCAGAGTAGGAATAGAGAAGCGTCAGATTATCGCGAAAACCTATAACCTCCGCAAGAAGCTCTTCCTCGTCCCGACGTTCTACGCGCGCAATTGCGCCAATAGGCGCGGGAAAACCGACGGCGGAAATCGTCGTTCCTTCGGTGCGCACTACGTTTCCAATAATGCGCGCCGGAGCAATACTTTTAACCTGCTCTATAATGTTGCTTAAAAAAACAGACGAGTCCAAAACGGTTCCATCCTATCTTGTTCGCTAGTAAACGGGAATCACTCGGAAAGTTCTTCGACAATCCGCTGTAATCTAGACTCCAAACGTTCGTCAATGACTCCCAACCCCGTCTCAACGACGCATCCGCCGCGAGTAATCGTCGAATCGGGAACTATTTCGGTCTTGGCGAGGTTGCCCGTCTCTTCAAGAACGGTTTTAATCCTGTTTTTCAGCGTCGTAACGTCGGTCGGATTCATACGAACCTTTAACGTCGCGCTGTTCATTGCCAATTCCAACGCCTCGCGGAGCAATTCAACGGGCACGTCCTCTTTAAGGGACGGCTCGCGCAAAATAGATTGGAACGCTATTATCGCGGCAACTTGTAAAATATTCTCTTCCCAATTCTTGAGAAGAGCTTGACGCGATTCTTTCATTTCGCGAACAAGCTTCTGAAGCGGTTCCAACGCTGAGTTTGTCGTCTCCTGAACTCGATTCTCGATACCTTCGGCAATCCGTGCCTCTAGCTCTTCGTTCGCCTTCTCTTCCCCCTTGCGATATCCCTCCTTAAAGCCTTCTTTTTTACCCTGTTCAAAACCCGCTTTTTGAGCTTTTTCAAACGCTTCTGATTCAAGAGTTTTACGTCGCTCTTCAAGCGCTTCTAAGTCAGACTCTAAGGTTTTTCGAACCTTTTCGAGCTCAGCAGCACGGCGTTCCAGGGCGTCGTGTTCTCGCTCGATAGCGGCCAGCGTCTCTTTCTTAATCGTCTCCGCTTCGCCGCGCGCTTCTGCGACAATTCGGTTCGCCTCGCCGCGAACTTTAGCAAGAAAATCTTCTGTTTTGCGACTGAGCTCATTGTTTCTCATATCGACGACGGAATTTACATTAATAGAGCGCGTCGCGTCTGCGGAACCGACTGATTCCGCGTCTTCGACGAAATCTATCGGAGCGTTGCGTATGACGTATTTGTCCTTATTATTGCTCATCTTCTAACGCGCGGTCGCACAGCGCGTCCTCCAGACGTTTGACAGTCGCATTTGAAGTTAATGCCCCCTGACGTTCGGAAATGAAAAAGTTTCCGACTTCGCGCGCGGTTGTAGCCAACTCCTCCGGTAAAAGCTCCAACGTTTCGTCTCTCTGTTCAGGTTCAAGTCGTAGAAGAACAGCTGCAATGGTAGTAGGACGTTCGGATTGAATCGCGCGAGCGACAGTTTCCGGCTCAAATATACTCAGCGCGCTAAACGAACTCCCGTCGATATCAGCAAAGGGGGGCCCACCTTCCAGTCTTTCAGCGTCTCGAGTTTGTCTCTCGCTGACGGTACGTTTTGCCTCGCCCAAAAGAGCTTCCGCCATGTCCGGATCATAGACGCCAAAAGATTCGAGAAACTCTTCGACGATAGCTTCAACGTCGCTTTCCGTGATTTGGCTCACGTCGACCCGTTTCGCTTCCCTCGCGATTTCAACGGCGACGTTTAAATCAAACCGTTTCAATAAAGAATTAGCGACTTCCGGATCAAGAATTGAGAGCAAAAGAGCGGCCTTACGCGCGCCCTCTTGCTTTCCTACGTTTTTATTCGCTTTAGATTTCCTGTCGCTCATTACTGCGTCCGAAGGTTCAAATGGAAAGTCGGCCGGTCAGACGTCTGACCCTTTGACCCACCCCTGAAGAGACGCGGCGGCGCGTTCTGGAAAACGTGAAATTAAGTCCAGCGCTTCCCGCCTTTTAGCGGAATATTCGTCGGAAGTCTCGCGAGAAACGGCATTCAGATTAGTTTGCGTTCTCCGGACCTTTGCGGCGTTCGAAAGCTGCTGCAGTTCCGCTTCCAATTCGTCGTCAATATCCTCTTCGTTATAAGAATCCCAACTAACGGCGCCGCGTTTCGTTGCGGAATCAACTCCGTTCGCTTTGCCACCCCCGAGCGCCGGTTGCTCCGCGCCGTTTATTCGTTGCCGTTTCCGAGAACGAAGGACGCGAAGCAGCGCTAGCATTAAAAGAACGCCCGCTATGCCGTAGAGAACGGCGGAGTACTCAGTCGCAGCGTTCTTCCAGAATTCGAAAGACCTTAGCTCGTTAAAGTCGAACTTAGTCTCCGTTTCCTCCTCGGGAACAGATTTCACAACGGACGAGATTTTTTCATTCAGGCCGACCGGTTTAGATATCTCCGCGATTTTTCCGGAAGTATTCGCAAGAGTTCCATGCGTCCTGATATCGGCGCCAATTGCGGCGACGCCGGGCAGATTCGCTTCTTCTACTTCTTCAACTCTTGGCCGCCATCCCTGCTCTTCACTCATACCGTCGCGATCGATTTCCGCTTCATCTAGCGGGAAACGTTCGCCGTTAGAGTCAAAAGCGCCGAAGTTGGCGTGCGCTTTCTTTTCATTTTGATTTTCGAGAGTTCGTTCGCCAAAACTTTCAACGTCGGAATATACGTCGACGATAAAGCTGCGTTCTAACGTTGAATCTGACCACCCGAGCCGTTCGCCAGTCGGACGAAACAGCGCGACGGCAAACTGCTTCGTTTCGTTTAAGAGCCGCTCTTCTGTAATTTCGTATAAAGCCTGTTCGTTTGTCCCCTGATTCGGAGCAAACGTTTTCGAATCGTTAGCCGACGCCTGACGGGCCGCGCGGAGAACATAGCTGCGAGGCAGACCAAGGTGAACGACAATCGAGCGCAGCGTATAGACGTTTCGCCGCGGCAAGTTTGATTCCGATTCGCCCGAAGAAGCAGATTCGTCATATCGGACTTGCTCGACGGCGTCCTTCTTCGCGCCTCTCGAAACGGTCCCCTTCTGACGCGTCGTTTTCTCAACGTCGTGAAAGGCGTGCGAAACCGACGAGGGCGAGCTCGTATGCAGCGCGGCGGCGACGAGCCTCGGCGTACCGTCAAAAACCGGCTCGTTTGACGAATTCAAACCGTTTAGAGAATCAATATTCCAGATTGAAGCAGACTGCAAATCTCGAACAACAGCGGCGTTCTCGACTGCGGCGTCTAAAAATTCGCGCAATACGTTGGGGCGTCCGGTTCGCGCGTCTGCCATGGATTCGTCAACGACGCTCTGACGGAAAGTTTTTACAGACCCGCCGAAACCGCCGCGCGATTTTGGATTGCCGAGTTGAGCGAATCCCACGCTGTTTTCAGAACAACCGGCGGATTTCACTGGAAGCGCGTCGGTCTTTGCATACGCCGTTGTACGCGCGATTTCTTCCTCCTCCAAACGCGCAGAAACTCTGTCTCTCTTCGCAACTTCATTTTCCTTTTTACCGGACGGTTCGGGAGAGTCGAGCGTTAAGTCGGCCTCGACGGTTACGCGAATATCTTTCACGTCGCCGAAGGCCTCTAAATATTTATTTCGCCAATATTTTTCGAGACGCTCCTTTTCTGCGTTTAAAGCAAGGTCTGTTTCCGTTCCTAACGAATTTTCAAACCCCAGATATGATTTCCCCTTATTGAGATCAATGATAGAGACGTTTTCGTCAGACTCGATTCCCAACTGATGCTTCGCGGCGACCGTTATAGCGGATAAACGGTCTAAATCAAGCGAAAAACCTTCTTTACAAGCGACGCTCACGGAGGCGGTAACAATATTTTTCGCGGTCAGGCCGACCTGCTCTTTACGCGATCGTACGCCGACGGTGGCGTAGTCCACTCCGTTCATCTGTTCTATAGTTCGTTCGAGTTGAAGCGCGCACGCGTCAAGTTCGCGCAGTCTCGTTTTAGCGTCCGATTCGAAAACGCTCATTTCACGCAACGCGTCGCCGCGCGTTTCGCTGGGAGCCTTCGGATAAGCGCCCGCGCTGGCGAGCGCGGATAAATACGCCCCCTTCTGGTCGGCGGGTACGGAAAGCCTACCGGACGACCACGAAAAATCGCTCAATCCTGCGGCTGCCAGCGCGGCGCTCGCTTTCTTCTGATCCTCGCGACCATAGACCCAGCCGTCGAAGACATAAACGTCTCCGCCGACCCGTGTAAATTTTCCAACACAGAATACGACAAGGCTTACCGCTGCAAGAACGAGAAATGCAAAGGCGTAAAATACGCGAACTTTTGCTTTCTTTTTACCGTCGTTGTTCATTAGTGTACCCGCAATTCCCTGTTGACGCCAACGCTAACCCAAAACATCCTGTTCGAGTCCTATGCTGTCGTTTTCAAATTTCCCCAAGCAACTCGCGGAAAAAGTTGAAAACGCGGCGTCCGCGCGTCCGTTTTTGTCAAACGTCATACCAACTGCTTGACAGGCGTAACGGTAACAAAAATCCTCTTTCCTATCAAGACGATTTTGGACCGTCCTTGCGAGTAGAAGTACGCCGCTTTTTATAAGAAATCTACAAATCAAAAAACGCGTTTAAGATTCACAATATATGCTTTGAACCGTTATTACCCATACAAACAAAATAGAAGACATAAGAAAGATAGGAATAATTACCAAATTTCACAGTTTAAAAAGAATTTTACGATAATATCTTGTAGCTGTCGTCCGCAGTTAAAAAAAACTTTAAATATTTTTTTCTAAACGTCAAATTCTGTTTGAATTTAAAAAACCCGCATTATAATTAGCAAAGTTTTCGGCGTTCTTTCGTAGAGAACGTAGATATGAACGAAATGATCCGCTCGTCCGTTCTGCCAATTCAAAGCTGACAGGCGCTCCAGAGGCGGATTGATCCAAAGGGGACGGGCGTTGTTCCACGTTTTGTTCGTCACAGCAAAGCGTAACGTTTTCGTTTCAAAGAAACGGCCGGCAAGCCTTGTTTCCCGTTGTTTGATCTTTCGTTCAACAGTATTTACCGACGACTTACCCAATCGTCCCACGCGTATCGCGTTTGCAAACGGTTCCTATCGAACGCACGGCGTTTAAATCGAGCCAAGTCGAGCGCGAGGCGTTTGCTTAGCGGCAAAACGTTACGTCGACGGAAATCTTCGCTCGCGAATTTCCCAATTTCCAGACTGTAACGTGGGAATAACATTTAGAAGAAACTGCCATGTCATTTTCAGTACCCTCGCAAGCGCCCATTGAGTTGAAGCAACTTTGTCAGTTCCTTAATTCGCTTCCGTTCGACGACGGACAAGCACAGAAGATACAGGAACACATTGATCGTTTGTCTGAACGGTTTGAAGTTCAGCGCAATTCCCTCGAGTTTCTGACGAAAAACGCAGAAGAACTCAGCCATCACATTAAATACGTCCTTTTCGACCTGTCGGCCACGCAAATGGAACGCGACGCACTGATTGAAAAAATCAATCCGTGACCGTCTCTGCCGATCGCCCAGCCGCGCCTTTCCACGAATTTTTTTAGAAGCCTTTTCATGCGCCCTGTTTAAAAGCGAGTGAAAAGGCTTTTGTTTTTCTTGTTCGATCGCCCTTCCCTCTGAGCAAAGACAACAGAAAATGAAAGAAAAATAAAAAATAGGCGTTGACGAAAACGCCGTCTTCGGTATACTAGCGTTGTTAATCGACCGCGTAGCGGCGTTCACGTCTGGGGGATTAGCTCAGTTGGGAGAGCGCATGGCTGGCAGCCATGAGGTCATCGGTTCGAACCCGTTATCCTCCACTTTAACCCTGATATTTGTTGTTTCGATTTGATCTCCTGGGGGATTAGCTCAGTTGGGAGAGCGCATGGCTGGCAGCCATGAGGTCATCGG
>CAMNJU010000094.1 GCA_946541595.1 uncultured Planctomycetales bacterium | reverse complement strand
CATTACCTACTTTTTAAATATCGTTGGCGCCGGCAGAGCCGCCGCCGCGCCGCCCACGCTTGCAGACGACTCGTGAAAATATACCGTAGATTTGTAAACCGTCAAGCGGGGTTTTGAAAATTTTTTGGATTTTCGTTTTTCAGAACGACGCAAATCGGCGACAATGAACTCAATTCCCTTTATTTTAAGGTATTCTCAACTATTCTCAGCGTGTCGTTCATACTGCCGGTTCTGTACCCTTTCATATCCAACGTTACAAACAGAAAACCTATTCTCTTAAATTCTTCATATACCGCGTTCCTGATTTCGTCAGAAGCAAGTCGGGGAATATCGGCTGGCGGAACCTCAATTCTTGCAATGTAACCGTGAATTCGAACACGCTCTTCAAAAAAACCTCGTTCAATAAGAAACTGTTCCGCCCGATCAATCATACGCAGCTTTTCCTCTGTGATCTCCTCTCCGTAGACAAATCGCGACGCAAGGCACGCATACGCCGGTTTGCTCCAAGTAGGAAGCCCCATTGCTTTCGATATCAAACGAATATCGGATTTATAGAGACCGGCTTCCCTCAGAGGGCTTTTTACGGAAAGTTCCGACGCCGCTTTAAGGCCGGGACGGTAATCTCCAATATCGTCCATATTAGAGCCTTCCGCGATATACTCGACGCCGTTTTCGTCCGCGACTCTCCTCGCTTCCGCGAATATGCCGCGTTTACAAAAATAACATCTGTTGGGGCTGTTGTTTCGGTATCCCTCTTCTTTGAGCGGATTCACCTCGCACAGGATATGCCGAACGCCGCGCTCCCTACAGAAAGCCTTTGCTTCGTTCGCCTCACGTTCAGGCACAGAAGCGTCGACGCCCGTTACGGCAATAACTCTATCTCCCAGCGTCTCGCTTGCGACCGCAAGGAGAAATGAGGAATCAACGCCTCCTGAAAAGCACACGGCAAGAGAACCAAGTCCTCTCACGTATTCTTTCAATCTGTTGAGTTTGTCGGTAAGTTCAGGACTAAGATCATATTTTGCGTCCGTCATCGCTTTGCCATTTACTTTGTTAAGGCGTTGTTACTAGATTTTAAGAAAAAAAACGGAGGTAAATACCTGTCGGCATGCTAAGCGCTATGTTTTTTACCGCTGTTTCCATTCATTGATTTTTCATTGTTCGTTTTTAACCGATCGCCAAAAATTATTCATTCGCAACATGGCCGTTTCAACAAGAGGGTAATTAACTTGTTCTTTCGACATGTTTGAACCGAATACCTGCGATGTAAATATCGCGCCGTTACGCTAAATCCCGTTTATTCCCCAGTCTTCATTCTGATCATATCGGGCGTCCTTTCGCGCCGATATTACAGGACAGGATTCTAAGGCGTGAGGCTGTGTGACGAACCCCGCGTTTATCATACGCGCCGACGTCGCGCCATGAGGCGGCTTTACCGTCAATATGAGCCCAAAGTTCCGGAACAACAGACTCGCCGTCGCGTTCTAAAAGACGTTCAGGTCAGTCTCTTATATGTTTTTTGCGCGCTTCACGACGTCTATTATGAATCGCATCTCTTCATCCGTCAGCGCAAACCGCCTGCTTTCCAATCTTCCAAGACGCGAACTCCCCGCGCTGAACAACTTACCGCCGGAAAACGTCGCCACAAACGTCGCAGGAGCCGTCAGAACGGCGCGGCGCCCGAAGATCGAGTCTGGCGATTTCGCCCACGACAATAACGGCGGGAGGTTGAATTCGCATCGCGCGCGTCTTTTCGACAATATCGTTCAAGGTTCCTCGCGCGACAACCGTTTCGCCGAGACTTCCGCCTTGGGCAACGGCGACGGGAACGTCAGACGCCATACCGGCGCCGACGAGTTCACGCACGATACTTTCGAGTCGGTTTAACCCCATAAGCAAGACAATCGTTCCCCTGAGTTGCGCGCACTTTCGAATGTCGTCGTTAAATTCGTGGTCGGCGCGCGACGCGGCGATTATATGCACGCTGCGACTCAATCCGCGATAGGTAACGGGCATGCCTGCGACCATGGGAATGTACAGCGCGGAAGTTATGCCGGGAACGACCTCAAAAGGAACGTCGGCGTCAAGTAAAGCCTGCGCTTCCTCGCCGCCCCGTCCGAACAGAAACGGATCGCCGCCCTTGAGTCTCGCGACGCGTTTGCCTTCTCGCGCCAGCTTGATCATGAGCGCATTAATTGTCTCCTGACTTTCGTAGCGGCCGCCCGCGCGTTTGCCGACGGGAATTCTCTCGGCGCAACTCGGAACGGCGTCGAGCAACGCTTTGTCAAGCAGCTCGTCGTACAGAATAGCGTCGCACCGTCGAATAGCGTCGAATCCGGCGCGAGTAATTAAGGACGCGTCGCCGCTCCCGGCGCCGACGATCGCGACAAAGCCTTTGCACGGTCCTTTTTCCGTTAAAGATTCACCGCGCGTTTCGTCGAGCGCCGCGTCGCCGACGCGTCTCAAAACGGCGTTGATTTCGTCTCGCGTCAGCGGACGCGCTCGCGCAACGGTCTCGCGATAAAGCGCGGCGAAAACGGCCTTGCGTCTCTCCGGTTCAGGTATGGCGCGTTTAATCTCGCCGCGCGTTTCGGCAAGCCATTCGAGGATGACGTCAATATTCTCCGGGAGAGCTTTTTCGATCTGATCGCGAATCTCAGCGGCGGCAGTAGGGGACGTTCCCGACGTCGAAACGGCGACCGTCAATTTCTCGCGCGCGATCAGGGCGGGAAAGTAGAACGTCGAATCATCGGGGGAGTCGACGACGTTAATGAGCGCGATTTTCGGTCGCGCGGCGTCCGCAATCCGGCGATTGAGTTTCGAATCGTCCGTCGCAAGAACGAGAAAGGTCAGGCCGTCGAGATCCTCGGACGCGAACGGTCGTTTCTCAACGTCGATCATGCCGCGCTTGGCCAGTTCGAGTATCTCAGGCAGAATATCGGGCGCGACGACGCGCAAACGCGAACCAAAGGGCGCAAGCGCCTCGATTTTACGCAGCGCAATCGCGCCGCCGCCAACGATCAGACCTTTTTTCCCATGTAAATCGATACAAAACGGAAACGTCGCCATAACGGTCGCATCATCCTTTCATCGCCTTATTTCGTCTCTTAGCGCGGCGTTTTTCGCCAGACACGTTTTTTCACAGGCGGTTCTTCGCCGAATTCCCCGTCCCATCGCGCGCCGCTTCTCCCGCTTCAAACGCGCCGCGAACGGTCTCTTGGAACTCGTCCCATCCGCGTCGTTTGATCGTGGAGGCGAGGCGTTCTTTGGGTTCCGCGTAACGTTCAAAGTAATCGATTGCGGCGTCGACGACTCGAAAGAGCGTCGTTTTATCGAAAACAATGGGCGTCGCGGAGCGACCGGGACTAACGACCGACCCAAACGTCCCCCCAAAAGTCAGGAGATAGCCGTTCTTACCGGTCATGGCGCCTTTGCGGCATGAATCGACGCATTTTCCACACTTAATGCAGCGATCGGCGTCGACGGTCAATTTGCCGGGTTCTACAGTAATCGCCTTCCGCTTAGCGCACGCGCGGGCACACGCGCCGCAGTAGACGCACTTTTGGGGATTCCAACTCGTTTCCGTCACGCCTTTAACGCCCAAATCGTTCTCTTCCGACTTGAGACAGTTGTTGGGACATCCGGTGACGCCAAGCTTAAACTTATGCGGCAATTTCCGCCCAAAATAGCGTTTGTCAAGTTCCTCGGCGATTTCGTAAGCGTCGATTCTTCCGCTCGGACAAACGCGCCCTCCCTGACATGCGGTCACCGTGCGAACACGCGGTCCCGAAGCGCCAAGCGACACGCCGCCCTTTTCGAGCGCGAGGACGACTTCGTCGATCTGTTCAAGTTTAATAAAAGGGATCTCAACTCCTTGCCGAGAGGTTAAATGAATATATCCCTGACCGTATTTCTCGGCGACGCGACGAATTGTTTCAAGTCGCTCAACCGTCAGATTGCCGCCGACGACGCGCAGACGCATCGAGAATTGATCCTTCTGCTTCTGCAACATAAAACCGCTAGCTTTTAAATTTGCGTAATCTTTTTCCATGACGTTCTCCCCACGCGACAGTCGTTTGCGCGTCAATACTTATTAGCGCAATGCCGATCTACCGCAATATCGATCGGCTCCCGTCCGGCAATGCTAACAAGCCAATGCGAGACGTCGCCGTCTCTTTCAAACTGCATGAGCGCGCCCTGTCCGCCAATGTCGGCGCCCAGGAAATAACTCACGGCCTTAAAACGGCATTCTTTAAGACAGGACGCGCATCCCCAACATTCTTCCGGACGCTTTAAAACGGCTTTGCCTTTGTAATCGCGTTTAATCAGATTTCCGGGACACGCTTCAACGCACGCGCCGCATCCGACGCATAAATTCCTATCAATTCGTATGCTCATATCGTTCCTTTCCGACCGTTAACGGTCTCTTTACGATCTCGACGACCCCGTTGCGGCGCCGCGAATTGACGAAATACTCGCATTCGTCGTTTCGTTCCGGATAGTCCGCGTTGACGCCAAATCCTGGCCAACGCGTTTCGTGTCGGGCCTTTAGATGCGGAATAAGCGTCTCGCAAACGGTCAGACGGTCAATCAGTTCGTAAATATGCAGCATTTCGTCCATATCGCGGGCAGTCAACGACGACGCCATTTTCGTAAGTTGCGCGATTCGTTCTTGCGCGATCGTAAGTTGTTTCTCGTTATAGCGGTACTTCGCGCTTATCCCTCCGGCGTAATTGTCCATATTCTTCTGCATGGCCTCTTCCAATTCAAAGACGTCGTAAAGACTTTCGCCGTCCGTCATACGGCGGGAGTACTCCGCAATCTTGTCTTGAGAAAGGCTCGTCAGAATCTCGTTGTCGACCTCGGGAAGCGCGGGCAGATCGCCGAGGATCGCCTCAGCGGCTATCTCGCCTTCCGCCATCGATCCGGTCACAAACTTCTTCGGCGCGCCGCCGACTACGTCCCCCGCCGCGTATAGACCCGGGATCGTCGTTCTTCGCGACGTGTCGACCCAATACCCGCTTCCGGTGTGCCCGCCGACTATATACGGTTCCGTTCCTTCGATTTCCACGTTAAAATGAGAAGGCGATTTGCCGCTTTCAAGCCATTTAAGAGTTTGGGCGGGAGCCATGTTCAGATACGCGCGACATAGATCGTCTTCCTGTTCGGACGAAATGCCAACGGTCTGGAGATAGCACGGTCCGCGTCCTTCCAGCGCCTCGGTCGTAGCGCCTTGCGCGCGCCCTGACGTCGACAACCCGTAACGCGAAGCGTACGTCTCGCCTTTCGCGTTCACTTCCTTCGCGCCGACGCCAAGCGCAATCGTGCCGGTCGGGGCGATCGTGTCTTTGCAACGTTGCGCGACAAACCGCATTTCAAAGGACGTCATTTCCGCGCCGACGCGCGCGCCCATGGCGTAGCCCGCGCCGGTATTGAACGGAGGATACCACATCTTATGACGCGAAAACCCCGGATTATTTGGACGGTACATTCCTGCCGCGCCGCCGGTCGCAACGAGCGTCGCGCGCGCCGTAACGACGAACGCCGCCTCGTAATTGACGGCAAACCCGACCGCGCCGCAAACGCCGCGCTCGCCGAGCAGCAAATCGGTTACGTTGACATGATTGATAACGGAAATATTCTCGTAACGCAAAAGCTCGGCTGTCAGAATCGGCTTGATGTTCTCTCCGTTGATCTTAACGTTGCGCTTGCCGCGCGAAACATAGTTCCCGTTCTCGTCCTTGAGAAAGACGAGCCCCATTTTTTCAAGATTCCGGGCTACGGAGTTAAAACGTTTCGCCATCGAAAGAACGAGATCGTCTCGAATAATCTTCTCCGCGTCCCAGCGCACGTATTCAAGATACTCCTTTTCCGTATGATTGTCGACAATATACGCGTTTATCGCGTTCACGCCGGCGGCGAGACATCCCGACCGTCGAACGTTCGCTTTCTCCAAAACAAGTATCCTCAAGTTGGGATTCAGTCTGGCGGCGGTAATCGCGGCGTAGCAGCCGGCGGCGCCGCCGCCTATGACAAGCATATCTGCATGGATCTTTTCTAATTTCAAACCGTCGTTTCTCATTAAATGAAAACGCTTTCTTCCTTAAGAGACTTATTATTCTGCACGACGATCTTATCGCCGTCGACAACGATTAAACGATAAATAAAGACGTCGACGGGCTCGCCGGGTTCGAGAATGGAATCGTTAATACTGCGCGTCGACGAAATCACAACATCATGGATTCTCGTCTTGATTTCGAGATTGCTGCCGCGAAAGATAACGTCTTCGACCACGCCTTGTTCGGCCGATTTTACAAACCGCTGGTTTTCCCCTTTCTTAAAGACGGCTACAAACTCGGGGCGAATAATGGCGCGCGTTCCGGCGCCAAGACTGTCGAAGTATCTAAATCTGTCATAATTCGCAACAGGCTGCGTATTCCCAATAAAACTCGCGACAAAGGGAGTTTTCGGATTAACGTAAAGCTCGCGCGGCGTACCCGTCTGTTCGATCTGTCCCTGATTCGTCACAATGATCTCGTCGGCGACTTCTATCGCTTCGTCCTGATCGTGCGTTACGAAAATGCTCGTAATGCCAAGCTGCGTTATCATATTGCGCAGCCAAGTTCGCAGTTCGAGTCGGACTTTAGCGTCGATTGCGGCGAAGGGTTCGTCGAGCAGAAGCAGTTGCGGATTAGGCGCGAGCGCTCGCGCAAACGCGACGCGCTGACGCTGGCCTCCTGAAAGTTGGCTTGGAAAACGCTCGTCTAACCCTTCGCAGTTAATCAATTTCAGAAGTTCGCGGACGCGCTTGTCGATCGTTGCGGCGTCAACTTTCTTGACTCGAAGACCGAACGCGATATTGTCGTATACGGTCATGTACCTAAAGAGCGCGTAACTCTGAAAGACGAATCCAACGCCCCGCTCGCTGCCGGGAATATCGTTTACAACCCGCCCGTCGATGATAATCTCGCCGGAATCGGGCGTTTCAAGGCCGGCGATCATTCGGAGAATCGTCGTCTTACCGCTCCCGGACGAACCTAGCAGTCCGACAAGCCGTCCCTTTGGGATCGATATATTGACGTTCTTCGAAGCGTAAAAATCGCCGAATCGTTTATTGACGCCGCGCAACTCTACGTACGCGTCCCGAATCTCGTTATCCGCCTGACTCATTCTGTTTCCCCTCTTTCCTGCCACGTTATTTCAGAATATCAAGGTCTTTATTCCCGCGACCTTCAAGCCATACTCTCAAAACTAAAACGACGATTGTCAGCACGACAAGAATACTCGACGCGGCGAACGCGCCGGTAAAATCGTAGCCTTGGTAAAGTAATTCGATATAGAGCGGAAGCGTGTTCGTCTTGCCGCGCAAATGCCCTGAAAGAACCGACACGGCGCCAAACTCGCCCATAGCGCGCGCCGTGCACAGGACGACGCCGTATAACAGCGCCCACTTGACGTGCGGCAACGTCACTTTACGAAAAATTGTCCACGTTCGCGCGCCCATAAGCGCCGCCGCTTCCTCTTCGTCGAAGCCCTGAGCCGTGAGCACGGGAATGAGCTCGCGCGAAATGAACGGGAACGTCACGAATATCGTCGCCAGAATAATGCCGGGCGCTGCGAAAATTATCTCGATATCGTATTTGTCCAGCAACGGAAAGAGAAAACTCTGACGTCCGAAGGTAAGGACGTAAATCAAACCGGCGATAATCGGAGAGACCGTAACCGGCAGATCGATAAACGTCGAAATAATCTTCTTTCCGCGAAAAGCGAATTTCGTTATGCACCATGCGGCGGAAAGACCGAAGAGCGTATTGACGCCCACCGCCCAAAGGGTGGCCTTAAGAGTCAGCAGCGCCGCCTTAATCGCATACTGATCTGTAATTGAGTTCCAATACGCGGCCAGTCCCTGCGCAAACGCCGTCTCTAAAATAAAGACAAGCGGCAGTATCAAAAAGAGCGCCAGGAAGAGCTCGCACGTAATAATAAGCGTCCATTTCAGGACCGCGTTTTCTTTTCTAAGCCGCATCTTGGGACTCCTTACGCTATTCCGCTAACGCGTTTAGAAACCATGCTTTGCAAAATAGCGTTGACCGAAAGAATTACGAACGCGATCGCCAACATAACAAGGGCGATGCTCGTCGCGCTCGCGTAGTCGTACTCTTGCAACTGGGACATTATCATAAGCGGCGCAATCTCCGTCTTATACGGAATATTGCCGGAAATGAAGACGACGCTTCCGTACTCGCCGATGCAACGCGCAAAGGCCAGAGAAAATCCCGATATGAGCGCTGGCAACAGTTCGGGAAAAATCACGCTCCAAAACGTTTTGCGTCGCGACGCGCCGAGAATGGAGGCGGCTTCTTCATATTGAACGTCGATCTTCTCCAAAACGGGCTGAACCGATCGAACGACGAACGGAATCCCGATGAAAACGAGCGCGACGATAATCCCCAAGGGCGTATACGCGATCCGAATATTGAAAAAATCGAAGAAAACCTTGCCAATCCAACCGTTTGTGGTCGTCATATGCGTTAGCGCTATGCCGGCGACGGCAGTCGGCAAAGCGAAAGGCAACTCGATGATTCCGTCGACGAAACGCTTGCCAGGGAATTCGTATCGAACGAGGATCCACGCGAGCGCCAGCCCCATAAACGCGTTCACGGTCGACGCGACGAACGAGCAGCCGATACTGATCCAATAGCTTTTCAGCACGCGCGGCGTCGTTATCGTGTGAAAGAATTCCGCAGGACTTAATTGCGCCGAAAATATGACAAGAGAGCACAGCGGAATCAACACGACGACGCTAAGAATCGTCATTGTTATCCCAAAAGTGATCCCAAATCCGGGAATTACGCTTTTTCGTTTGGACTTTTTCACTTCGTCTCTCCTTTGGAAAGGCCGCGTCGTTCGCCGACGCCCTTATGAGGATTGCTCGCTGTTCGGTCGCCGCTTAGCGTTAATTCGCCTTTTTTTCGTAAATCTGATCGAAGTTGCCGCCTTCGGCAAAGTGATCTTTACGCGCCTTAGCCCAACCGCCGAAATGGTTGATATCGATTTTCTTAACCTTGTCGTTAATCCATTTGCCGTCTTCCGGAATCGCCGTTATCGAAGAACTGTCGTTTTCAGACACATACTTCGCGTATATTTCTGGCGAGCTCGGACGGTAGAAATTCTGCGCTTCAACTTCCTGAGCCTCGTCGGAATAAAGGAATTGGAGATATTCTGCGGCGGCCTCCTCCGCGCCGTGACGTTTGGCCACCTTATCGACGACGGCGACCGTCGGCTGGCACAGGATCGAAACAGACGGTACGACAATCTCATACTTGCCGGGATACTCGCGCAACGACAGGAACGCCTCGTTTTCCCATGCAATTAAAACGTCGCCTTGACCGTTGTTGACAAAAGAGGTCGTCGAACCGCGCGCGCCGGAATCGAGAACCAGAACGTTCTTATAGAGTTTCTCTATCGATTTTTTAATTTCCGCTTCGCTTTGCCCCGCCTCCTCGAAATAATACCACGCGGCCAGATAATTCCACATCGCGCCGCCGGACGTCTTGGGATTTGGCGTAATAACGCCGACTCCGTCGCGAAGGAGATCGTTCCAATCGAGGATATTCTTAGGATTGCCGGCGCGAACTAAAAAGACGATCGTCGAAGTATACGGCGAACTGTCGCGCGGAAACTCCGAAATAAAACCGGGGTCGATCAAACCGGCGTCGGCGACGACTTGCACGTCCCCCTCAAGCGCGAGCGTCACGACGTCGGCGCGAAGACCGTTAGCGACCTCGATCGCCTGCTTCCCCGACCCGCCGTGCGACTGAGTTACCGAGATTGCTTGACCGGTAAGCTCTTCGTAATGTTTTTCAAAAAGCGCGTTGTACGCCTGGTAGAGCTCGCGCGTAGGATCATAAGATACGTTCACAAGTTCCAAATCGCCTTCCGCTTTAGAACCGCATCCGGAAACCGTCAACGCCAACGATAAAAAAAGCGCCAAACCAGTCGACGCCAACGCTATTTTCTTATTCATTTCAATACCGCCTTCCAATAAACCAATTCCATTTCACAAATCGCCGCGAAGAACGCAAACTGAAAATCGACTGACGCGCGATTAGCCGCCGTTCCGGCGTTTCCCGTGATTCCACATGCGTCGGGAACGCTCGAAGTCCTCCCTATGAACTTTCCCCCATCGTAAAGAACGGCGTGAAAGAAACGCGTCAAAAACCTACTCGAATTAAATCCTACTATTGTGGTAGGTAAATAGGTTTATAAAGATTCTAACATCAGTTTGTCTTTTGTCAAACGCCAAAATTAAGAAAAGTTAAAAATTGTTGACTCAAGCGTTGAACAAGTCGACGCAAATCAATCAAAACTAAGGGACTAGATACAAGCGCCAGAGTTTATTTCAGACACGCGCCCGCCATTTGCGAAGGTTTTCCAGAACATCTGCTGATTGCCGCTAACAAAGCGCTGTTGCCGAAGCTGACGTCGTCTCACAAAAGAGAAAGCAGTCTATTGCTCAGTCATATTGCTCACGCGCATGACGGGCGATCGGCCATTTGCCGAGTTGCATTAACGCGCCTTGATTCGAAAAGCTCAACAAATTCGCCCTTCTCCAATCAGCCAATTCCGCCAATAACATACCGGAGAATGGCCCGGGCAGCCCTATGTTGAGAGCGTCAAGATTAGTCTCAAAAGAACCGCTTTTTTTCGATTCGAACCGTCGCCAAACGCGATTCGTCATGGCAAAGAACCGCTGCCTTGCGCCGAAAAGCGCGCAGTCGAAACGAAGGCGCCTCCAACCGGAACGCCACACAACATTCAGGAACGCAACATCTTACAAGAAATATACAGATTTCACTTCGTCAAGCGGAGAAAATGAAAAATTTTTGTTTTTTTCTCCGAACGTCATTTTTTCAGCGGATTCAGATTCTCAGCGCGATTTTATCTTGCGGCGCACTTCGGCGGCAAAATAGAACGAGCCTATCGCGCAGAGCGCGTCGTTGTTCTGATTCGCCCGCGTGCAGTAATCTGCGAGATACGCTTGGAAATCGGGAACGACCCGGAACTTGCGTCTGAGCGGAGAATCTTCGGAACACGTTTCGTTGAGCGTCTCTTCGGTAATCTGAATGAGATCGGCAATAGAAGTGGCGCGTCCGTCTTTCCCGCGTTCCGTTAAGATGATCTCGTCGGCGATCGGCGCCATCTCCGCTATCATGCCGCGAATATCTTTACCAACGGTCGTAGCAAACAGAATCTTAATTTTGCGGTCCTTAAGCCGTTCGCGCGCCGAGAGCATAAAGGCGGCGACAGAGGCGCGGTTATGCGCTCCGTCGACAATAATGAGCGGATTTTTAGAAACGACTTCGAACCGCGCGGGTATCTCGAAATTCTCCGCGGCGCTTTGTATCGCCGACGCCGGGACGGGCAGATTGAGCCGTTCCCCTTCTTTATCGGAATCGCCGTTCTTCAGGGTTCGTCCTTCCGGCGCGCCCGTTCGAGTCGCGAGAATATCGACGACCTTTAACGCGATCTCAAAATTCCAGCGTCGAACGGAATCGAACGGGGGAGTCGGAAAACTCTCGACGAGAGTCGAAATCCCGTCGATTTGATAAAACGGCGCGCCGAATTTCTGCGCGCGTTCCCGAGCGAGCGCGCACACGGCGTCGAGTTCGCGATCCGAAATCTGCGTTTGCGGATCGATTCGAAGAAGGGCGCGTTCCTGACGGAGCCAATCCTCTTCCGTATGCTTTTTGAGTTCTTTCTTCTCGCCCGAGGCGTCCTCCTCGCACGGTTCCAGCTCGGGCGGTTCTTCGAGCGGCTCGTGCATGAGGAATTTTGAAAAGCCTATCCCGGACACAAGGGGAGCGTTCGACTTAACGATCCCGAGTTTCTCGCCGGCAATCGCTTCAAGCGTCGAGCCGAGCTGTTCGCAATGGTCGTAACTAACGCTGGTTACGACGGACACGTCGGCGTCGCACGCGTTGGTCGCGTCAAATCGGCCGCCTAAACCGACTTCAAGAATAGCCACGTCGACGCCCGCGCGCGCAAAGAGAGAAACGGCAAGAATGAGCGCCCATTCGAAAAAAGTCGGCTTTTCGACGCACGGATCGGCGTCCGAATCGAACAAATCGAGCGCCTGCCGACGTTTAATTGCGGCAAATTCCTTCCATTTGCCCGCAAGACGCAGCAGAGTTTCGGCAAAAAGCGTCTTAGGACAATTCTTACCGTTGATCTGAAAACGTTCGGTTACCTCGTCCAAGTGCGGCGACGTAAAGAGCCCGACGCGGTAGCCGGCGGCGCGATAGATTCGATCGAGCGCGGCGCACGTCGTTCCCTTTCCTTTTGTTCCTGCGACGTGAACGATGATAAACCGTTTTTCCGGATTGCCGAGAAAGGAGAGAAATTCGCGCAACCGAGAAAGAGAACTCTCCATCTGATCGTACGGAATCGACTTAAACGTCTCGTAATTCGTACGACGGTTCAGAAATTTCAGAGCGCGTTGATAGAGAGCGTTTTCTTGAGATCGCATAGTTCCAAAATCAGCAATCGTGGGACCGACGCGCGAAGCCGACGGTCGGTCGAGCTTCGCGCGCTGTGAGATAAGGTTCCGGAACGGACGGCCGCGCCTTCGCCAGACGCCGGCATGAGGAAACGCCATGCCCTGACAGACAGGGCGTTTCCCAGCGGCGAACGGCGCTGAAGCGGACGGTTTGCCTCTCGCCAAACTTAATTATTTCGAGAGAGGTTTCGTCATACGAACGACGTCGAGCCCTTCGTCAAGCTGGTCCTTCGGAAGAACCTGCTCTTCTTCGCAAAGCTGACGGATCGTCTTGCCGCACTTGAACGCCTTTTTGGCGAGCGCGGCGGCTTTCTCGTATCCGATGTACGGATTGAGGCCGGTAACGATCGAAAGGCTCTGTTCGACGGCCGCGGCGCATTTTTCCGGATTCGCGCGCAAACCTTCAAGCAGTTTATCGGCAAAGACTTCGGCGCCGCCGGAGAGAATGCGCACGGAGTCGAGCGCG
>CAMNJU010000093.1 GCA_946541595.1 uncultured Planctomycetales bacterium | reverse complement strand
GTCTGACCGACGGGGAAACGGGCTTCGTTTGCCGGGACGAATCCCCCCAAAGCTGCCTCGACGCAATAGCGCGCGCGGCGGAATATGTCGAACGGTCGAACGCCGCCGCGATGCGAAGCGCGTGCGTCAAAAAAGCGAACGAATACTTCGACTATCGCGTCTACGTCGAACCCATGCGCGATTTTCTCGACAGAATCGCCGTTCGCGGCGACTCGTAACCGATTAAAGCGACATAACAAATTCTACTAAATCGTTCAGATCGTCTTCCGACAGTTCCTCGAATTTGCCGTCTTTAAGCCCGTGCTTTCCGTCTTTAAGCAGGTCGCGAACCGTAATATATTCGCCCGTATTCATATACGGCCCGGTGCGCCAGACTTCGATAAGGGACGGCGTGTCGAACTTATAAATAAAGTCGTTCGGATCTTTAGATCCCACGTCGTGCATGCGCAGATCGGTATACAGCTCGCCCAAATGGCATACGGAACATTCAAACCGCTCAAAGAGAACTTTGCCGCGGCGCGCCGATTCGCTCAGCTCGCCGTCGACCAGCCGCGGACTCGGAACCGGCTTGAGATTCGAGAGATATTCGTCGACGCAAACGGCGTTCTCTTCTTTGTACGGCATAAAGAGAATGTGCGTAAAACCGGCGCGAACGGCTGTTTCCGCGTCGGCGCGAATTCCCGAGATCATGCACGGGGGCGTTTCGTGCGAGAGAAGCATGCTCTTGGTATTCTTTAAATTCCCCGTACCGTCGTTGAGAAGGTCCCAATTAAACCCGTCGGCTCGGCCTTCCGGATGGCAGGTTACGCAGCTGAGCCAATGCTCAAAACATGCGGTCGCGTCGTGAAAGATAATCTCGCCGCGCCGCCGTGCGGAAAGCTCCGGCTTCGGCGCGAGCCGCGCAAACGCGCGTTCGATCACAACGCCTTCAAGAGGAACGAGCGGCTGAAGCGCCGTAAAGCGCAGCGGCGCGCCCACGGTCGGACCGACGCACGCGCTCTCGCACAGTTCGGCGTACGCCTCCGCTTCCTTCTGAGAATCGTCTTCCGGTTTCGCGTCCTCCCCTTGCGCCTTGGCGGCTTCAACGGCCTCGAGCGATCGCGGCGGCTTTTCCGAGGAGACGTACGAATTGGGGAAATAGCGGTACGGCGGATTGAGCTTCATCGTCGCTTTGCAAATCGCGTCGTCGTAGTACGCAAGCGCGTATACGTCTTCGCCTCGGGCAATGAGCTGTCGAATCCCTTTGAACCCAAACTTAACGCGAATACGCATCGGCAGCTGCACCTCCCCTTTGGCAAACGAGGCGTACGTATACGCGCCGTAACCCGGCCGCGCCCATTCGGGCCGCTCCGCGATTATCTTTTGCAGCTTATCGAGCGGAAGAAAGATCAGCTCGTCTGTTCCGGAAATAGAAACGATCAGCCGTTCCCCGTCCTCGGAAATCGCGACGCCCCACGGATTGCCCGCGCCAAGTTCGGCGTCGTCGAGAAAGAAAACTTCGACGAGCTGCGCCTTTTCGACGTCGACGCACAAAACGCAGTTTTCGCCGATCCAACCTCCGGAGACTTGGCTCGTAATCGCGGAATAGGAGCACAGAAGCGAGCTAATAAACGCGTACTTCCCGTCCGGGGTAATCGCCATATCCTGCAGATCGTTGTTCCCGTTGAGAAGATCGACTTCTTTGCATTCTCCGGAAAGAAGATCGACGACATAGACCTTCGCGAAGGATCGGGACTGATTCGCTTTCATATTCGTGAGCCGGTCGGCGACGACGGCGCGGGTCCCGTCCGGCGTGAGTTCCAAACAGAACGGTTCGCGCCCGACTTCCCATTCGCGGAGCTTCGATCCGTCGGCCGCGTTATATTCAGTAAGCTTGCCGGAAAACCGATTGGCGATATAGAGGCGTTCTCCGTCCTGATCGGCCTTAACGGCGACGTCGGAAGGGGAGTGACCCGCGGGAAACTCGGCGACGACCGCCATGGGACAGGGAACGACCGTCCCGTCGGCGCCCTTCTCCGCTACTTTAACGACGGCGCACACGCCCGAATCAAGCCCGCCGACGACCGCTATGCGCGTTTCGTCCGGAAAGAAACGCATTTTAAACGGCTTAAACGAAAGCGGAAGCCCTTCGGCGTTCGTTTTGCCGTCGTTGGGAACGCGCCTGAGCTGCGAGAGCCCTTCGGACGCGACGTAGAAATTGGCGCCCGACGCGTCGAGCAGGAAATCGGTCGGCGCAAAGTATCGGTCGGCCGCGGTATCCTCCGCCGCTGGAATCGGCGCGGACATAGCGGAGTAAATCGACGCGACGCCTTGCGCAAAAAGCGAGGACGCGGAAAGGAACGGCGCAATGAAAAGTAATAAAACGGCGGCGAATTGTTTCGTCATGAGCTGCCTCGGGAGTAACTTGAAAAAGTGAACTGCTGCGCGTGATTATACGCGAATTAACGGCCGGAGACAAGGGCTTGGAAAAGCGTGCAAAAGTCGGCGTTTCTGCTGTTGACGCAAACAAAACGCGCGATATAATCGTCGAAATCGCCGAAAGGCTCTTCATTCTATCGCCCATTCTAGAGGCAAGGCAAAGGCAAAAATGAGATTAGACGAACTGTTAGAAAAAAAAGGAGTAAGTTCTCAGAAAATAGGAACTTATTACACTCTCTGCTCGGCGCTGTGCTATACGGTTTCTCTAAGCGTCTTGCGCATTATGACGAACTATCCGGAAGTCAGTTCCGACTGGTCTATCGCCGTTAAAGAGGCGGTCTGCTGTCTTCTCGTACTTCCGTTTATCGCCGTTCGTGCGTTCCGCGGCCAGTACAAGTTCCCGGCGTTTGGAATCTTTCTCGCGCTCGTACTTGCGGGGTTCCTCTGCGAAATTCTGGGCGCGCGGCCGCATCTCGCGGCGTACGCGTTTCTCGGACTTGCGCTCGTAGCGCCTATTCTTCAGGCGGGCCAGCTCATTCTCGCTTCAATCATCGGGGCGACATGGCTCAAAGAGCGCGTAACCGTGAGTAAAATTATCGCGCTCGTAACTTTGGTCGCCGCCGTGTTCCTACTGAGTCAGAACAACGGGGAAGCCAATAAAATAGCCGGACAGGATATGAAGATTGGCCTCGGCCTGCTGTGCGCCCTGTGCACCTCGTTCGGATACTGTATGCAGGTTTCGATCATGCGGCGCGTCATACGCATCGACTAACCCGCAGAAGAGGGCAAAGCAGTGACGAAGAACAACGCCGAACGCGTTCCGGCGTCGTATATTATGCTCGTCGTAACCGGCGTCGGAGTCGTGGCGTGCGGCCTGATCTTCACGTGTCAACACGGATTCGCGGCGTGGACGGAGCCGCCCGCTCCATGCTGGATTTACGTTCTCATTGCCGGAGTGTTCAACGCGATCGGCTTCTACTTCCAAATTGAGAGCTTGCGCCGCCTTTATCTGCTCAAGCAGTCGCTCGTCGCCACGGCGCAGACCGGGGCGCTGTGCCTTGCGGGGATATTCTTCTTCCACGAGTCGTTCGGCGTCATGGCCGTCGTCGGTTTAATTCTCCTCGCCGCAGGAGTTTTCATCTCGACGCTCTCAAAATAGACTGTTTCACACTTCCGCGGGGCGCGGGCGAGTTCGACCGAAGGCGGGTCGAGCCGCCCGCGTTTTCGTTTCTTGCCGCCGCTTATTCAGTCTCTTGCGGACCGGCGTCCGCGTCGAGTCCGCGCCGCCAGCGGCCGCTCAAATAGTAACTCCAGGAGATAAAACAGCCGACGCCGAATCCAAAAATACCGTTCCACCAGACGATCGTATATCCCAAAAACGAACCGTGTCCAAACAGATACATGGACAGACAGCGCAGCGTGAGCGCGACCGTCGCGACGAACGCGGGTATCGCGCCGTGGCCGGTCCCCTGAAAGAGCCCAAAAAGGGGAAGATACGAACACAGGACAATATTGATAACCGTAACGGCGCGAACGTGGCGCGTGCAGTAGCCGCCCGCCTCCGCGTCAAGTCCAAAGAAGTTCACAATTTGAGGCGCAAAGATCCACAAAAAGATCGAAATAAAGACGGTAAACGCTATTGAAATAACCGTCGTCTGCCGTCCCCCCAGTTTGACGCGGTCTAGACGCTTCGCGCCGACGTTCTGGCCCGTAAACGTCGCAAGCGTCGTCTGCAGCGCGTGACTCGGAAAATTCAAAAAGAGCTCCAGCTGCCGGCCGACGGCGAACGAGGCCGTCATAATCTTGCCGTAGCCGTTGACCGCGCGCTGAATTACCGTTGTTCCAACCGCAATAACGACCATGTGCAGCGCAATTGGAAAACCGAGCTCGACGATCCGTTTTGCGACGCGCCAGTCCCAGCGATAATCGCTAACGCGGATATGGAAAATGGGATATCGACGAATCATATAGACGTACGCGACGGCGCAGGAAACCGCCTGGGCGACGTCCGTCGCCGCCGCCGCGCCAACGACGCCCCAGCGAAACCGCCCGACAAAAAGGAGATCAAGGACGATATTGACGATCGAAGAAACGACGAGGAAGTAAAGCGTCGACGCGCTGTCGCCCACCGCGCGTAAATTCGCCGCGAAAATATTAAATCCAAATTGAAAAATAAGCCCGTACATATAGACGGTAAAATACTTAACCGTCAAATCGAGAATTTCGTCGGGAGCGTCCACAAAATAGTCAAACGCCGGACGCGCTACAAGAATGCCGACGGCTGTCGAAACGGCGCCGAACCCCAAGAGCAAAAGAACGCCCACTGAAGACGCCGAACGAACGTTCGCGTCGTCCTGAGCGCCGTAAAACTGCGAGACGAGAACGCCGGAACCCGCCGAAAAACCTATCGCGAGCGCGAGAAAAAAGAGCGTAAACGTTACCGTCGTGCCAATCGCGGCAAGCTCGTCCTGACCCGCAAAGTTGCCGACGATTATCTGATCGACGAGACTGTAAAGATGCTGAAGGAGAGAGCCCGCCAATACGGGAAACGCAAAGCGTAAAATGTGTCTCCATGGCGCGCCCGCCGTCATAGCTCTGCCGTATGTCATGCGACCCGTTCTTTCTCCGCGTCTTTACGCCGCCGCGTCGGTTCCTTGCAAGCCTTTCCGTCGGAACCGCTCAACTCAACGATTATAAGGGGAACCTTAATGCCGACAAGAGACGCGGCGAACTAAAAAAAAGACGATTCCAAAGCGGCGCTCTTGTTTTACGCGGCGCCGCAAGGTAAAATATTTGGGGGGCGGCGGCGCTGCGCAGCCTAGCGCCGCGGTTTGCACGTCGCCATGTTTTACCGTAAAGAGGTTACGCATGAAAAAGTTAATTTGCTCCGCCGCAATTTTAGGGGCGGCCTTCGTTTTATCCGGGGCGTGTTACTCCGGCGAAATTAAAACGTCGACTCAGCATTGGCCGCCTGAAAAATTCGCTCAGGCGGCGGCTGAAATCGCCGAATTTTCCGATCTTAACCTTCTGGAATTTCCAGGCGCCAAACTGACGGTCGCGTCCGAAGTCTCCGATCCGCAGTTTCTGACCGACGGCAATGCGGGCGCGTACGGCGGCGTCGGACGCGTCGCCATTAACGGCGCGCCGTCCCGTGTCGTCTACTATCTTGGCAAACCGCGTAAAATCTCGTCGATTCGCCTCTTTTCGGGCAATATTGACGTTCGCGGAAATCAAGACTTTGAAATCCGTCTCGCCAATAACGCGAGCGCGCCCGGTAAAGAGCCGAAATTCCCCGCAGAACCGACCTTTACGTCGGGCGACAAAGTCGTGGGCGGAAACAACGGCGTATTCGTAACGGCGTATGAGAATTCCGAAGGGCCGCTCTTTGAACAGGAATACGACTGGATCGAATTCAAACTTTGGCGCACATACAAAGTCAACGCGGGCGAGCCCGGTAAAGCGAAAAGCGCGGCGGACAGCTGGGCGTCCATGCTCGAACTGCAAGTTCTCGGCGACGTTAACGATCCGTCCCTCTTCTCGACGGACGCCGAACGCGCCGCGTGGATCGCGAAGATAAACGCGCGCAAACTGCGAGCGGAACTCGCGAAGCTGGGCCCCGACGTCGCGTTCGCTATCGAAAATCGCGATTCCCTGAAACTGGCGATCGACAGCATGCTTGACTCCGGCGACGTCGACGGAGAAGATTGGGTCGAACGCTGGAACGAGTTGGACGCGAAGTTCAAAAAAGAAAATATCACGACGGAAGAGCTCGTCGCGGTCGCGAAAGAATACGACGCGTTCCGCCGCGAAGTCCTGCTCTCTCACCCGGTTGTTAAGGAATTCGACCAAATCTTACTGCGCAAGACGAACAATCCGGCGCTCCAATCGAACTGGATCTCCAACGCGTCGCGCGACAAGGGGCAATACAACGACTCGCTCGTGCTTCTCGATATGAACGATCTGACCGCGCCCATGAAAGAGGTCGTTAAGGGCCCGCGCGGATCCTATATCGGCGATATTTCGCTCCACTGGGACGCCGATCGCTGCCTCGTCACCGCACTCTCTGAAAACGGCACGTGGCAAGTCTTCGAATGCACTCTCGAAGACGGAAAACTGCGTCAAGTGACGCCGGACATGGGCGGCGACGTCGACAACGTCGAAGGGTGCTACGTTCCGGACGGCTCGACGATTTTCGTATCCTCCGCCTCCATGATGGGCATTCCCTGCATCGGCGGCGCCGGGCTCGTCGGCAACCTCTACCGCGTGGAAGAGGACGGCAAGACGGTCCGTCAGCTGACGTTCGAGCAGGACAACGACTGGGATCCGACGATTCTGCCTAACGGGCGCGTTATGTACTTGCGGTGGGAATACGTGGATATTCCTCACTACTATTCGCGCTACGTCTTTACCATGAATCCGGACGGCACGAATCAGGTCGAACATTACGGAAGCGGCTCTTTCTGGCCTAACAGCACGTTCTATCCGAAAAACATTCCGGGCCAATCCTCGAAGTTCGTCGGTATTGTCTCCGGACACCACGGCGTGGCGCGCGAAGGCGAGCTCGTTATCTTCGATCCCTCGAAGGGACGTCAGGAAACGCAAGGCGTCGTTCAGCGTATTCCCGGACGAAACAATCCGCCGAAAAACGTTACCGTCGACCAACTTGTCGACAACTCGTGGCCGAAATTCCTCTTCCCCTGCCCGCTCGACGACGATCACTATCTCGTCTCATGCCGCATGACTCCGGAAGAACCCTGGTCAATCTATCTCGTCGACACGTTTGACAATATGCTCCGCCTGCGCGCTGAAGACGGCGCGCAGCTCCTCGAGCCGTTCGCGCTCGTCGAACGCGAAGAGCCGACCGTCATTCCCGACCGAACCGTCGAAGGGGAAAAGACGGCCAATATCTTCATAACCGACGTCTACTTCGGACAAGGTCTTCCCAACGTTCCGAAGGGAACCGTTAAGAAGCTGCGCGTCTTCGCGGTCAGCTACGGCTATCGCGGAGTCGGCGGACACGACGCGTTCGGGCTCGAAAGCTGCTGGGACGGCCGACGCATGCTCGGCGAAGTCCCCGTCTTCGAAGACGGAAGCGCCTCCTTTAAGATTCCCGCGAACACGCCCGTCGTGCTCCAGCCGCTCGACGAAAACGGCGCCGCCGTTCAGACGATGCGCTCCTGGCTCGTCGGTATGCCCGGCGAAAACGAATCGTGCATCGGCTGCCACGAAACGCAAAACGACGTGTCGCCGACCGCAACGACAATCGCGCGCAATCAGCCGCCCGTCGACCTGACGCCCTTCTACGGTCCGGAACGCCCATTCTCGTTCGAAGGGGAAATTCAGCCGGTACTCGACAAGTACTGCGTCGGATGCCACAACGGCGAAAAACCCGGCAGACCGAACTTTGCCGATACTTCCCGCGGCCCGCAGAACTTCTCGAACGCGTACCACGCCCTCCACGGGTACGTGCGTCGGCCCGGTCCGGAAAGCGATATCCATGTCCTTCAGCCGATGGAATATCACGTCTCGACCTCCGAGCTCGTTCAGATGCTGCAAAAGGGGCACTACAACGTCAAGCTCGACGACGAAGCGTGGCGTAAGCTCTACTGCTGGATCGACTTGAACGTTCCGTACTTCGGTTCGTGGACGGAAATTACCGAAGCGGGCCGCGGGCGAGGAACCAGCCCGATCAAGGGTGTTTCCGATCGGTACGTCGAACTCAAATCGCTCTATGCCGACAACGACCTGAACTTCGAGTCGGACGCCTACTATTACGACGAAGCCAAGAAGAACCGTCCGGAATTCGTCAAGCCGGAAAAGACGCCCGACCTCGATCGGTCCGCGCCTAAAGTTCAGAATTGGCCGTTCGACGCGGACACGGCGAGAACCCTTCAGGGCGCTTCGAAAGCCGTGAACGCCGCCGCCGAAAAGAACGAACCGTTCGCCGTCAAAGTGCGCAGCGAGCAAACCGCGCGCGTTACCCTGACCGACGACGTCGCCTTCGATATGGTTAAGATTCCCGCCGGTTCGTTCGTTATGGGCGACGAAAAGGGATTCAACGACGAGTTCCCGCGATGCGCCGTTACGGTCGACAAGCCCTTCTGGATGGCGACGACGGAAACGACCAACGCGATGTACGCGCTCTTCGACGCCTCGCACGACAGCCGCTTCATCGACCAGTGGTGGAAAGACCACGTCCTGCCGGGCTATCCCGCCAACAAGCCGGAACAGCCGGTCATTCGCATCAGCTGGAAAGAAGCGACCGACTTCTGCGCATGGCTCTCGGAAAAAACCGGCAAGAAGTTCCGGCTCCCGACCGAAGCCGAATGGGAATGGGCCGCGCGCGCCGGGGCGGAAACCCCAATGTGGTTTGGCGATATGGACGCCGATTTCTCGAAGTATGAGAATCTCGCGGACGAGCAGACGACAAAGTTTGTCGTACAGGGCGTCAATCCGCAGCCGATCGCCAATCCGCCTGAGTACCGCGCCTTTATTCCGCGCGCAAAAGGCGTCGACGACGGCAATATGATCGAGACGAACGTCGGTTCCTATCTCCCGAATCCGTGGGGATTGCGCGACATGCTCGGAAACGTCGCCGAATGGACCGCGTCCGACTATAAACCGTATCCGTATAAAGCGGACGACGGCCGGAACGCGGGCGACCTCGCAGCGAAGAAAGTCGCAAAAGGCGGATCGTGGCGCGACCGGCCGAAGTGGGGACGCGCAGGTCTGCGACGCGATTACGAGTCGTGGCAGCGCGTCTTTAACGTAGGATTCCGCGTCGTCTGCGAAGACGATTTCGCGAACTAGGCTCGTATCGGCGGAGCGCTCTTCCCCAATAGGCGCTCCGCTCAAGTCATCGGGAAAACGGCTTACAACGCTCAGGCGTTCGAGCCGTTTTTCTAATTAAAGTCCTTTTATTATTATCAGTTACAGTTAGGGTTACCCATAATGATCGCTTATCTGACAAGACGCGATTTCCTCCGCGCGTCAGCAATTGCGTCCGCCGCGCTCCTTTCAGGCAAATTCTCTTTCGGGCAAGACGCGGCGCCTAAGCCGCGTTGGTACAAAGGGAATCTTCATATGCACAACCAATGGTCCGACGGACTTCCGCTGCCTGAACAGGCGGTCGCGTGGTATAAGGACCGAGGCTGGGATTTCATCTGTCCGTCGGATCACAACTGTTTCCAAGGAACGGATTTACACTTCACTTCCTTCGGCTCCAAGCCGAAAATGACCGACGAAATGATCGCCGCGTTCGACGGAGAAACCTCGCTCTGGAAACCGATTAAGAACCCGAACGTCGAGAATAAACTCGAACGCGAGATCGTCGATAAGGCCATCGAAGAGCTTGGCGCCGCCGGAGTTAAGATCAAGGAAGCCGGCGGCATGACCTTTGTGCGCATGACTCCGTTCGACGAACTGGTCGAGAAATTCGTCGAGGAAGAAAAATTCCTCATGATCCCCGGCTATGAGCATACGGGCAACTGCGTCGATAAACGCGCCGTTCACATGAACTTTATCGGCGTGCGCGAAACCTTCCCGTACAATAAAAAGATCGAGGAGCCGGTCGATCAGATCCGCGAATCGTACGCTCAGGGGAAAGACCGCTTCGGCGGCGCGCCTTACCTCTTTACGGCAAACCATCCGATGTGGCGGTTCTACGACGTCAATCCGAGCGCGCTTATGGGCAATCCTGCCGTTCGACTCTTTGAACTCATTAACAACGGAATTCACAAAGACTTCAAACGCCGCAACGACCTTTGGGAACCCGAAAAATTCTGGGACGTCGTCAACGCGTGGCGCGCCTCCAACGACCAGGAGCTCCTGCTCGGCATGGGCTCCGACGACCGGCACGACTACAGCGGCGAATCGAAAGGCTGGACGAAAGTCCGCGCGGAGCGGCTCGAACAGAACGCGCTCTTTGCCGCGATTACCGCGGGAGATATGTACGCCTCAAACGGCCTCGACTTCGAAACGCTGGAATTCGACGGCAAAACGCTGAACGTAAAGATTGACGTCAAAGAAGAAGGCCCGTATAAGATCGACTTCGTAGGAACAAAGAAAGGGTACGATCCCGCGTGCAAAGTCGTCCAGGTGGAAGAGACCGAAACGACGCCTGACCGAAAAGTGGAAATGTATTCCGACGAAATCGGCGCCGTTCTGGAGTCGGTCGACGGCGTCGAGGCGTCCTATACGCTCAAGTCAGACGACCTCTACGTCCGCGCGAAGATCTATCGTGCGGACGACGACCCCAACTTGCGCTGGAAGACGAAGCCGGCGGCGTGGACGCAGCCGTACCGCGCGTAAAGAAGGACGGCAAACGCAGGGGCCGTTCCCTCGCGTTAGAATTACGGCAAGCCGTCTTTCTCCCGTCAGGACGCGGGGAAAGACGGCTTGTTATCTCGTTTTCCTCCCGTTATAATGACCTAGGGCGCGGCTGGTTTCCCGTTCTTCGGAAGAACGGCGAACGGCGCGCCCGCCCGTTAAACGTCGTCGATCTTGAGGTAAAGCAATGAAAGTAAATAAATTCGGTATTATCGGCTGCGGTATGATTTCACGGTTCCACGCGCGCGCAATTAAATCGCTGGGCGCGGAGCTCGTCGCTTGCTACGACCAATTTCCCGCCGCCGCGGAGCGGCTCGCAAGCGAATTCGGGTGCAAGGCGTATCAGGATTTTAAAGAGTTCCTCGCCGACCCCGATATTCAAATTGTAACGATCGGCACGCCGAGCGGCGCCCACCTCGATCCCGCCGTAGCGTGCGCACAGGCCGGCAAGCACGTTATCGTCGAAAAGCCGCTCGAAGTTACCGTCGCGCGCTGCGACGAAATCATCGACGCGTGTAATAAGGCGGGCGTCACTCTTTCCACCGTCTTTCCAAGCCGATTCCACCAATCGAGCAAACAGCTGAAAAAAGCGATCGAGTCGGGCAGATTCGGAAAACTCACGCTCGGCGACGCGATCGTCAAATGGTATCGCACGCAGCAGTATTACGACAGCGGCGTTTGGCGCGGAACGTGGAAACTCGACGGAGGCGGAGCGCTCATGAATCAGGCGATCCACAGCGTCGACCTGCTCGTTTGGCTCATGGGCGACGTGGCCGAAGTGGCCGCCCTCACTGGGCTGGTCGCGCACGAGAATATCGAAGTCGAGGACGTCGCTATCGCGTCGCTGCGTTTTAAAAACGGCGCGCTCGGGCTCCTTGAAGCGACGACCGCCGCCTATCCCGGATATCTCAAACGCATTGAAACGTCCGGCACGATGGGCTCCGCCGTTATCGAAGAGGAAGATATTATCAAGTGGGATTTTGCGGAATCACGCGAAGAAGACGCCGAGATTCGGGAATCGATGGCTAACCGGCTTTCCGGAGGGGGAGGAGCAGCCGATCCGTCCGCGATCAATTTTGAAGCGCACGCGAGGCAGTTTGCCGACGTACTCGACGCGATCGAAAACGGACGCAAGCCCGCCGTCGACGGATACGAAGGCCGAAAAAGCGTCGAAGTCATATGCGCCGTCTACGAATCCGCCAAGAAAGGCGCCGTCGTTAAGCTGTAAATCTTAACGCGCTCTCCACGGTTAACTCTAAACGCCCGCGTTTCCTACGTTTGGGAGACGCGGGCGCGTTCGTTTTCTTTTTTGAACTAAAAGCCGTTCAATCAGAGCGACTGGCACGGCGTTTGCGGATTAGCTTTCTGACCTTTTGGCGCTTCGTTCGGCCGATCGGGCTTATCTACTAAAGTGCGCGTATTCTGAAGTCTGGGAAGGGGCGAGAGCGTTTCGTCCCCATTCTTGCGCGAAGCGAAAGACGCCGCGAACAGACGGCGCCGGTTCGAGATACGGAGTTTCGTTGTGTTTTTTGTCAAATTCGATCCGTCCGACGCGGCGCTTGATTTTGCGTCTGAAGGCGGATATCATGTACGGGCGGCGGCGAGCGCTTGTTTTTTTTCTATCTGGTAAAATGAGTTCAACTTGCGATAAAACGGGAATCAAACTCCCGAAAGAGCTGGAGGAACTTGCCGCCGCGAACACGACGGAGTCCGCTCGATAATAATGAAATTCATATTTCCGGAAAGACGACGGTCTTGAATATGAGACCGCTTTACGCGTTTTTTCGACGGAACGGTTGTTGCGCTGTTTGCGCTTCGGCGGGCGAAGACACATAGGAGAACCCAATGCGAAAACCGCTTTTAACAAAGATTATAAACGTCGGCTTGATTTGCTACCTTTTAGCGGGGATAGCCGCGTTTGCGACGCGACCTAATCTGGATCGCCTTTACAGGAATCTTTACACAACGTCAACGGTAAAAGAGTATCGCGGCGAAGCGTCGAATTACACAAACAGGGACGCCAAACAGTTTGAAAAGCTTCTCATGGGCTTTTCACAGCGCAAACGCTGTTTGACAAAACTTTTAAAGATTTGCTCCGCGGCGGAAGAATATTACGCAGCGGTCAAGGAGCCGCTTCCTCCGTATATCGCCGATCCGTCCGGAACGCCGCTCCACTCTTGGCGGGTTTTGCTCCTGCCGTATCTTGGCGAGCAGAAGCTTTATGAACAGATCAAACTTGACGAACCTTGGGACAGCGAATGGAACCGTCAGTTTCACAAGCTCATGCCCGACTGCTACTGCTGTCCTGCGCTGTCGCCCTCTCAACGGGAGGCCGGCGCCGCCTGCTATCAGATGTTGATTAGCAAAGAAGAAGACGGCGATAAACCG
>CAMNJU010000092.1 GCA_946541595.1 uncultured Planctomycetales bacterium | reverse complement strand
CCCGAGAAGTATTCCGACGCGAACCGCGCGTGGCAGGGAATCGCCAGTCTTGAAGTCGCGCGCGACGGAGGGCTTTGGGCGTGTTGGTATTCCGGCGGCAAGACGGAATGCGGCGAAAATTACGTTTTAGTCGCGTACAGCGGCGACCGCGGCGAGACGTGGACGGAACCGCTCATGGCGATTGATCCGCCCGGAATTGTGCGCGCGTTCGACGCGACGGCGTGGTCGGATCCCGACGGGAAACTGTGGCTCTTCTGGTCGCAGGGGGAAGAATCGAAATTCAATCCCTCAATTTGGGACGGGCGCGTCGGCGTGTGGGCCATGACGACGACGGAGCCGGAAAAGGGCGCCGACGCGCAGTGGAGCGCGCCGAGGCGGCTCTGCAACGGGATTATGATGTGCAAGCCGATCGCGGATTCCCAGGGGCGCTGGCTCTTTCCGGTTTCCATTTGGCGATTCGATTCGAAATACAAGTTGGACGAGAAATTGCGCGGCGCGAACGTCTATATTTCCACGGACAGGGGCGCGACGCTCGATTTCTACGGCCGCGTCGAAGTTCCGCGCGACGTCTCCGTTTTCGACGAGCATAATATTGTCGAAAGGAAAGACGGTTCGTTCCTGATTATGAACCGCACGACGCGCGGGATCGGCGAATCGGTCTCGACGGACGGCGCTAAAACGTGGAGCCCGTTTGCGGAATCGAAGATTAAGCATACGTCGTCGCGCTTTTTCGTGCGCCGCCTGCGTTCCGGCGCGCTTCTGCTCGTAAAGAATGGGCCGATCGACCAAGACGTCGGCCGATCGCGCATGACCGCGTTCGTTTCCGACGACGACGGGGCGACGTGGCAGGGCGGTCTTGTCCTTGACGAACGCGACGCCGTATCCTATCCAGACGGCGGTCAGGCGGACGACGGAACCATTTTTATCGCGTACGACCGCGACCGTTACGGCGAGCGCGAAGTCTACTGCGCGCGCTTTACCGAAGAGGACGCGCGCGCCGGCAAGCTTGTTTCCGAATCGGGCAAGCTGCGTCTCCTCGTCAATAAAGCGACGGGCCCCAAATAATTCCCAGCGGGGTTCGACCGCGCAAGAAAAAAGAAACGAAACGCGCTTCACGCGGGGCGCGTTTCGTTTTTTTCGCTATAGCGTGCGCGGCGCGGCGTTACGCGCGCTTGAATTCAAATTTATCGAGGACGTACTTCGACGTCTCTTCGAGATTCGGTTCCGCGCCGAGGCCCGGTTCGTCCCAGAGTTCGACGTAACGGAAGCTTCGCGGGGGCCGCGATTTCTTTTCGTCGCCCGGCTCTTCCACAAGCGTCGTGGCGAGCGGTGGAACAAGGTCGTACTCGAACGTTTCCTCGAATCTGATATAGTCGGTCGGGAGTACGAAATTGGACGTGGCCGCGAGCGCGGCGACCGCCCGGTATCCGAGCGACGACTGGAGATCGAACCCGGCGTAGCAGCCGATATTGTTCGTCTGCGCGAATTCCGCGATGCGTCGCGCTTCGGCAAGTCCCCCGACGCGGCCGGGCTTCAGACAGACGTACCCGCAGCATTCGAGGTCGAAGGCAATGTGCGCGTCTTCGAGCGACTGAATCGATTCGTCGAGGCACAGCGGGGTGCGAATCGCCCCTTTGAGCATGGCGTGAGCGACGAAATCGCGGGGATTGAGCGGCTGCTCGACGCAGTTGAGGAAGAAGTCGTCCATGCGGTATAGCGTGTCCGCGTGCTTATCGAAATCGAGCTCCCCTTCGACGTCGACCTGAAGCTGTAGCCAGGAGGGGTAGTCGACGCGCGCGAAACTCACGATTTGCACGTCCCAGCCGGGCCTTATTTTGAGGGTAACGCGCCCGAATTTCTCGTCGACGGCGCGCTGCAGCCCGGTAAAGAATTCTTCTTTGTTGACCGAGCGATCGAACGTCAGGCCGACTTTAAGCGGTTTCTTTTCGCCGCCGAGAACTTTCCAGAGAGGCTGCTTCAGAAGCCGTGCGTTTAGATCCTGCCACGCCATTTCCGCGGCCGCTTTTGCCTGACGGTTCCCCTTAACCTTGGCGTAGGCTCCTTCTAAACTTTCCGGCGTCGGCGCGCTTCCGCTCGCCATAATCATGGGCGCGATCTGATCGCGAAGCGTGAGATAAGTCGAACCGGACCATTCGTCGGTAATGAAGGGCGCGTTTCCGGGCGCGACTTCCGACCATCCGGAGACGCCTTGGCTTTCCATTCTTACGACGACCGTTTCGCAGGAGTCGACGGTTGAGTCGGCAATGCGGAAAGGCTGTTTTAGAGGGAGACGGACCAAATAACCTTCAATACGATCTATACGCATACGAAACTCCAAAAGTATTTCTGTCCCAAACGAACGCGGCGCGACTTCGCGCAAGCTCCGTCTATTGTACCAGACGCCGCGCCCGACGCAAGTTCTCAGCCGTTTTCTCGCGACCTATGCGTCCGCCTTGAATTAGATAATTAGTCAAAATCGAAAGAAACTGGAATTTAATTAAACGAGGCGGTGTAGATTTGACGATTGTATGAGTAAGACTGTTTGTGTCGTTTGCACGGAGCGGCGACCGCAGCAGCAGTTTCGCACGTTCACTTTTCACTTTTCAGGGACGAAGCGGCTTCCGCTTCTTAGTCAGGAAAGAAGAAAACCATGGATTGGAAAAGAGTTTCCGCGTTAGGACTGGCGCTCGCCGCCTTGTTCTGTGGAGACGCCGTCTGGGCTCAAACGGCCGCCCAGCCCCGTTTCGGCGTTACTCGGCCCGCTCAATCGCAGCTTTCGGTAAAATACGCCGAACGAACCGCTTGGCTCGGAATATCCGACGAAGAAACGGCCGCGGCGGAACCCGCGCCGACTCCCGCGGCGGCCAAGACCGCAGTTCCTACTCCGGCGCTCAACGCGCCCTCCGCGACGGTGCAGAACGCCCGTCCGAATAAGAAGAACACGTACCGGTTTGAGCCGCCTACGGTTCTTTCGACGCTGAAAGGCGAGATTCCGAAGGATCAGTCGGAACGCCGCGCGGAATTCGTCGAGAAGCGGCGCGAAGAGCTCGCGAACGCGCAGCAGGGCGCGTCGGGCGATTCCGCGTCGGCCGGTCAGGCGAGATTTGTAACCGTTTCCAATCAGGAGGAGGGCGGCCAGGAATCTGCGGCGCCCGAGCCCGCGGCTGAACCGGAGCAGCCCGTCGTACTGGAACCAGCTGCGGAACCGGAAGAGCCCGCGCCTCTTCCGCAGAACGTCGATATCAGTTTGGATCAGGGTTCCGACGAGAACGAGCCGGTCGCCGAGCCGGCCTTGGCCACGGAAGAAGAGGCGGAAGCCGCGCCTTCGCCTCTCGCGACGCAGTCCGCGACGCCCGCCGTTTTGCCCTATCCGACGAAACCGGCGCACCGCGTCGAACACGAACGCCCGATTAACGTGCCGACGTTCATCCCCAAAACAGGCTATCGCACCTTTACCAACGGCGCGCAGACGCCTGCGGCTGGCTCTTCGTCGTGCGGGTACGTTCCCGGCATGGGATCGTCGACGGTCGGCGGATATCTTTCGAACGCGCAGGTTATGAACGGATATGTTTACGCCGGGCCCGCGACGTCGGGCGGAATCTTCGCGCAAGGGCCCGCATATGCGCCCGCGACCGGAGGAATCTTCGCGCAAAGGCCCGCGTATGCGCCCGCGACCGGCGGAATCATTACGCAAGGTCCGACGTGCGCGCCCAATTGCAGCAACACCCCCGTCCAGCCGACGGTTCGCTGCTATACCGACGCGGCTGAACTTCAGGCGAATCCGTGCAATATGTGCGCTGGCGTCGGCGCGGCGGCCGGCGGAATCGGCGCTTGGGGTCTGGGCTCCGCGTACGGCGGCTGCGGCGCTTCGTGCGACGCGGGCTATTGCGACGCGTCTCTTTACGAGGGCGCCGAGTATGAGCTTGGCGCGTGCTCCGCGCCGGGCGCTTGCGTTATGTCCGGGCTTATCGCGGAATTCGAATGGCTCGCCTGGCAGACGGATTTCTCCGAAAAGAGCTACGCTTTTGGCGGAATGAACGGCGATAATTATTTTGAAGCGCCCTATCCCGCTCCGAGCGGGTCCGGTCTTCGCGCAAAACTTGGCTATCGCGCGATTTCCGGCTGGGATCTTCTCTTTACGTACACATGGTTTGACGCCGATAAGGCTCTGGCGTCCGAAGAATCGCCGAATTCCTACGCCGCTTCCGACGTCAATCTGAACGTCTACGATCTCGAAGTCGGCCATTGGAATATGGGCGCGTTTGGCGGCTGGCGGCCGTATATTGGGTTCCGGTGGACGCAGTTGGAAGAAGAGTTTCTCGCGAACGCTGCGATCCCGACTTGGAGCGAATCTGTCGCGGCGAGCTCGCGCGTGAACGCGTACGCCCTTCGTTTGGGCCTCGAGTTGAAACGCGATCTCTTCGGCGGACTCCAGGCGTACGCTAAGGGCGGCGGCTCGGTCGGCGTCGGCGATTCGAAGCAGATCGCCGTACTGTCCGCGCAGGACGTTCCTTACTTTGAAAGCGCGTCGAAAAAGACGTTTTTCGCTCCGTCCGTGGAAGCGGCGGCGGGTCTGGCTTGGAAGCGCGGCAATTTCGAAGTTCACGGCGGATATGAGTTTAACGACTGGTTCAACGCGTCCCGTCTCATGGATACGACGGGCGATTTCATGACGCACGGCTGGTTTGTCGGAGTAGGGTGGAACAGGTAGTCTTTTTTACCGACTCTGACTGAACGTAAAGCGACGCGAACCGACATGAGTTTTGCGTCGCTTTTTCTTTTCTTGAACGCGCGCCAATTCTGTCGGACCGCGCTAAATATGTCTGTTTTTCTAAGTCGTTCTGGAAAGATGTTTGTAAAGTATATGCAGTTGCGCGGCAGAGGGGACGCGTTTTGTCTTGCAAAGTCGATGAAACGCGCCAAAACTCGTTGACGTCACATTTTTTTAAGATATAATTTTCACGGCGTGCGGCGCGTTTTTTGAGCGGTTTTTCTTTCCGCCGCTCAGCGGCGTATGAAAAGGGAGAGACGACGGTGGCGGTCGAACCTGCGGAAGACAAAAAAACAGAAACGGCAATGCGTCTTGAACGCGCGACCTATGGGTTAGTCTTAGCGTTTGCACTGTTCTTGGCGGGCGTTCTCGCGGTATGTCTGCATACGCCGCGTAAGAATTCGGCGCCGTTCGAATCGTCGGTCTCCCAGCAGATCGCTCAGTCCGCAAAGAAGGACGCGGCCGAATCGCGTCAGGCCGAATCAGGCGAAACGCCGGAAAGCGCGGACGGGCCCGAACCGGACGAAACGCCGGAACACGCGGACGGGGCCGATCCTGACGGCGCCGCCGAAGAAGACGGCTTTTTGGCGGAAGAGGACGGCGAAGAACCGCTCTTTCCCGTCGACGAAGAGAACGGCGTTTCCTTAGAGGAACTCGCGATCTTAGAGGACGAGCGCATCGAAAACGCCGCCGACGAAGAATACGTCGCCGACGCGTCGGAAGAAGACGCGGGGTCCGGCGCGCGCGAGTCCGACGGTTCCGACGAAGCGCGCGACGCGTCCGTCTTTCCGCGTTCAATCGTCGTGCCCGACGATTTTGAGACGCTCGCCGAGGCGCTCGAATTCGTCGCGCCGTCGGGAGTTATTCTGCTGAGAAAGCGCGATAAGCCTTACGAGTTGGGGCAGAGCAGACGCTTGACCGACGCGGGCCGTCGCGGCGCGTTGGCGGCGGTTCCGGTAACCGTCCGGGGCGAGACGCGCCGCGCGTCCGACGCAACCGTCGTCCTTTCAGGCGGCGCGCGCCTTTGGATCGACAATCCCGAATCGAACGTGCCGGTCGTCTTTGAAGACGTCGCGTTTCGCGTGGAACCGGGCCGCGCGTTCGGGCTTCAGTTCAGCGCGTGCGCGACGGTCGCCGCGGGCGCTGCGGAGTTTTACAACTGCGCGTTTTACGGCGATCGCAAGACGAATACCGGCGCGGTCGCGGTTGAATCTCCTTTCGGGTCGGTTAAGTGCGTCGACTGTCTGTTCTCCGAATTTGGGGGCGCGGCGCTCTACCTGAGCTCCGATTCCGGCGGGTCCGCGGTGCGCTGCGAGTTCGCCAAACACAACGCGTACGGAATTTACGTGGAGCCGAACGGTAAGCTTTCCGTTTCCCGTTCGACGTTTACTCAAAACGGACAGGCCATTTACGCCGCGACCGGCGCGGCCGGAGCCGTTCACGACTGCGTTTTTAAAGGAAACCACATGAACATTGTCTTGGAAGACGGTTGGGAGAAGAGTTTATTTTCCTGCGTCGGAAATAAGGAGTGAGTCATGTCGTCTCTTAAGAATTATCTTCGTTCGAAGCAACGGTTTGAACTGGAACTCAACGGCGTTCGCACAATCGTTATGAGCTCTAAGATATTCGAGGCTCTTGAAAACGGAACCGTCGATCTGAATACGCGTATCTGGATCGACGGCTGCGAGGGCCGTCTGCGCGATATCGACGAACGCGTTATCGAGGGGGAATCGTTTCTCTTTTTGAAGAATACGCCGTTGGAGAAATTAATCCTAGACTGTGCGAGGGGCAAGGATCCGAATCCCGCCGCGACGCCGGCTCCTTTGCCGCAAGCGCGAGCGCCGCGCCCGACTTCCGGATCGACCACGCTCCCGCCCGCGCCTTTACCGCGCGTCAATCCCCCGAAGGAGAAATCCGCAGGCGCGCTTTCTCCCATCGACGCGCGGCCGAAAACGCGCGACGATTTTATTATTGCGCCTGGGGATAGAAAAAACGCGTTTCGGAAGCGCGGAATACGAACGAAGATCGCCATATTCGCCGTAACGGTTCTTACCGTTTGCTGCGCCCTCCTTTTACTTTCTCTTTTGTCGGGCGAAACGCCGGACAAACCCGGTTCCACGAAGAAGGGGAGCGCCGCGTCGGCGCCCGCCGCGACGCCGCGCGAACGGAACGAGCGCGAAACGGAACAGGCGCGTTCTGATTCGGCGCGTTCCGGTCGACGGAGCGAGAACGGCGACCGTTCCGAACCCGGGACCGACGTCGGCGTCTTTCACGACGTTTTTGAAAATGAAGACGAAGCGTCGCCGTCCGACGACGATTTGTTCTCAATTCCCGACGCGCCTACGGTTGCGGAAGAGGACCCGAAGACCGCCGCGACGACGGACGGCGCCGACGCTGAGGACGCGCTGACGGAAAGTTTGCCCGCCGCCCCCGAGAGCGGTAAGCAACCGAAGTCGGGCGCGACGTTCTGCGAGCTTCCTTTTGCGGAGACGCCTTTTTCGCCGGTCGGCGGACGCGTTCCGTTGTCGTATCGCGGAATTAACGTCGACGCGCTGGCGCAAAAGTTTTACGACGCGATTAACGTAGATAAGGAGGAAGACGGCCTGACCGACTACCAATACGCGAAAATCGTCGATAAGAAGCGGCGCGCCGTTATGAACGAGAGTCTTTTGGGCGGAATCGCGATCGGGTCGTACGTCGCGGTCTGCTGGCCGCCTAAAAAAGCTCTTGCGGCAAAGGATTTAGAGACGACGGAATACGTTGTCGCGAAGTATAACGGCGACGTGGACGCGGCGTCTCTTTCGTGCACGTCGTCGAGCAAAGGGAATAATCCGTTCATAATGACGCTGGGCCTTGATCAGAAAACGTTTTCCGGCTTTAAGCAGAGAATTAGAGAGACTCAGTCTCGCAACGCCGGCGTTATTTATCGCGCGACTCCAAAATCGGACGCGAAAGGGGACGAAGCCGTCGCCGACTGCGTTAAGGAATGGAAGCTTAAAAAGGTCGATTCCAAATTTGCCGAGCGTTTAGATTCGTTGGCGGTGTGCTGCGTCGGACGGCTTGAACTGTGCGACAAGGCGCTTTGGGAGCGGTACAAAAAGGTTCGAAAAGAGGCCTATGGCCAACGTTACAACGCCGTGTTCTTAGACTCGGTCGAATACTGGGTTTACGATTACTACACCGGAGAAGTTTTCGCGAAATATACGGCGAACGACGTCCGGCGCGGCGTCTCGAAACGGGTAGGCGATCTTTCGGCCGGCTCCAAGCGATTTGATTCCGCGGCGAGCAAGCCCGTCAAGGATTGGCCCGACGTCTTTGCGGAGAGCCGCGACGACGTGGAAGACTGGGAGATCGCGCCCCCCGATCTGGCCGTGCCTCAGGACGCGCCGACGTTAGTCGCAGCGCTGAAGAAAGCGCGCGACGGGGACGTGATCCAAGTGAGCGCGTCGGATACGTTAATTCCGTTCGACGACGCGGGTTCGGCGACGTCGGGCGAGGAGGGCGCGTTTGTTCTGGATAAGTCGGTTTCGATCGTAGGCGCGACGGGCAATCCGGACGACGCCGTTATCGAACTGACCGCGAACCAGACGTTCACGGTTGACGCTAAAGTCAATATTAAAGGCGTTTCGTTTCTGCGCACGAACGAGGCGCGCGCAAAATCGATTCCTCCCATGATTCGCGTCCAGTCGGGCAAGGCGACCGTTAAGTTCTGCATTTTAGACGGAAACGCCGTTGAGGAATCGTCTGGCGTCGACGTCGTTGGCGGCCGGGCGAATTTCTGGAAATGCGCCTTCTGCCAGTTCCGAAGCGAAGGGGCGCACGTGCGCGAAAAGGGCGTCTTTAACGCGGAATACTGCGAGATCGGCGACGACAATACCAACGGCGTTCGCGTTATGAGCGGCGGCGCCGTGAATATAACGCGGTCCCTCTTCTACGGAAACGAACGCGCCTTTACCGCTCAGGAAGGGGGCGGGGGCGTCGTTCAGGAATGCTTCTTTAAAGCGAATCTGCATCCGTGGGCGATTAGCTCCGGCAGCGCGCGCGCGGTAAAGAAGATCGACGTCATTTTGGCGGATTAACGGACAGTTCCGAGAGAATGAAAAGCGCTCCCGTTACAATCAAATTGAGCGGCGTTAGGATACGGGTAACTTTTGAGCAATTCCGCAAACTTGTTCGAGAAGGCCGCGTAACCGACGATACGCCAACGTGGCTTGACGGCCGCCGCGTTTCGCCGGGCGACGTTGAACTGGAGTTTCGCCGTTTGGAAACGGGGGCCGACGTCCGTCGTTTTCACAGCCCGCTGGGCGGCGCGTATTCGGACGAACTGTTTTTCACGGACGAATCCGCCTTTTTTACAGCCGACGGCCTTGAGGACGCGGAGCTTCCGGTTCCGCCGGGCGGTCTGCGAAACGCCGAGTCGTCGGAGCATGCGGAATTGCAGCTGGAAGTTGCGGAAAAACCGTCGGTTGGCGTTCCGCAGAGCCGGCGCCCGAGATCCCGGTTTTATATCAAACTGCGCGACTCCTTTTTGGCGCTCCCTTTCGCCGGAATAATCCTGTGCGCGGTTTTGATCCTGCTATTCTACGCGCGGGCGGATGGGAAATTGCGTCAGCCGAAGTTCGTAACGGAAATCCTTGAAGAAAAGGAGATAGAAGAGGCGCGTGAAATCGCGGAGAAGAAAGCGCGCGAGGAGGCGGAGAAACGTTTTCGGGAAGCTGAGAGACGAGCGCGCTCGCCCGAAAGTAAGCTCGGCGGTATGATAGACGGCGACCCGTTAATGCATGGCGTGGAAACGTTCCTTAAAACGTACAGTCCGCCGGACGAGTCGAAGCCGGGAGCGAAGCCTCTTCCCCGCGTGTCGCAAGGGGATTACGATTCCCCATACGCGCGCCGCCCTCTGCGGGTTATTGAGGTCGGATTAGACGGGATACCGGAATCCGCGCGGTTTTCGTCCACACTCCCAAAACCGATCGGCGGAGGCTCGGCGCGCGAGACGACCGACGGTCAGGACGCGAACCCTTCCGCAGACGCGCGCGCCGATTCCGGCCGAAACCCCGGCCCGGAAAACGCGAACGCGAAGCCGGCTAAGACCCCGGCGCCGAAAGGCGGGACGAGTCCGGCCAATAAGACCGCCGGTATTCATCGGAAGAACAAAACGAAAAGCGTCAACACGCCTCGGCCGATCGTCGTAACGACGTCGCGCGGTCTGGAGACGGCGCTCGCGCACGTCGCCGTGTCCGGGGGAACGGTCAAGCTTAAACCAAGCGCGCGCCCTTACGAGATTTGGAACTGTTGCGAGCTTTTGGGCGACGTTACGCTTGAGAGTACGACCGGGAATCCGTCGGACGTCGTCGTCGGATTCGGAATCGAACCCAGAAAGAATTTGTCGGGCGAACTGCTCGTTAGAGGCGGCTCGTTAACCCTCGACGGCGTCGAGTGCGCGTTCTTCTTTCAAACCGATAAAAACGGCGGTAGTACGATGGTTCGCGCGGAACAGGGCGCGCAAGTCGTCGCGAACAACTGCGTTTTTAACGGGAACGGACTGCCGAACTCGTGCTGCGTCGAAGCCGCCGACGCCGGGGCTCAGATCGCGTTCGTGGGAACGAGGGTCAAAGACTTTACGGTCGGCGGGCGCGCGCGAGCGTACGGGTCGATCGAGGCTGACGGCGGATCTTCTTTCGAGGACGGACGTTGGGGCCTTATCGCGGAGAACGGCGGGGAAGTTTGCGTCGAGGGAACGGCGTTTAGGCGGCTCGACCGCGGCTGTCTCTTTAAGTTCGGCTCGAAGGGGAGCGCGGTTCGCTGCGTTTTCGAAGAGACAGCGGAGGCTTCCAAGGCTTTTAGCGGTTTCGGATCCGACGTTATTGCGGAAGAGAATCGCGCGATCCGTTGAACAAGGGGAAGAGCGCCGCCCCGTTTTATACCGAAGTAAATTAAACGACAGATGTTGCGAATTGACCGCGCCGACGGCGTATAACCGCGCCGCGCCGGAACGGGAATAAAATACAGGAATGATTGCATGTCACAGAGCAAACGCAAACTGATAAAAAACGTCGTTTGTCCGCACTGCTGGACGTCCTTTCCGCCGGAAGCTACGCTTTGGATTGCCGAAGCGCCCAATCTGTACGGAGACAGAAAGCTCGGAGAGAACGAGCCCATTCGCTTTTTGCCGACGGAATTTGACGAGAGAGGATTTGCCGTCGATCCGAGCGGATATTCGTGCAAAGATTACGCCTGTCCGCACTGTCATTTACGGCTCCCGCAAGGCGCGCTGGAGGCGCCCGCGATCTTTATGTCGATCGTCGGCGCGCCCAGTTCGGGCAAGTCCTATTATTTGTCGTCGTCGACCTTTACGCTTCGTTCGCTGCTCCCGCGCGACTTCATGATCGGTTTTACCGACGCCGACTCGGAGATGAACCGACGCATTCGGGAGTACGAATCTAAACAATTCTTCGGAGGCGACGAGTTAACATACCTCGAGAAGACTCAGGAGACGGGCGACTCCTACGATACGGTTATGATCGGGGAGCAGGCGGTGATTCTGCCAAAGCCTTTTGTCTTTTCGGCGATTCCGGCGGCGAACCATCCGAACAGCGCTGCGGCGGAGACGGTCGCGCGCACGGTCTGCCTTTACGACAACGCGGGCGAAAGCTATCTCCCGCAGAAGGGCGCGGACTCCTCCGCGTATCCGGTTACGCGGCATCTGGGACAGAGCCGATGCATTTTCTTTGTCTTTGACCCTACGCAGGACGCGCATTTCCTTAGAGAATGCCGTAACTTCTCGGACGACCCGCAGCTCCTTTCTTCAGAAGAACTTAAAGCGATGGGGAAAAACCTCAGGAAGTCGCCCCAGCGTCAGGAAGCCGTTCTTAACGAGATGGCCAAACGGGTTCGGATTCACCGCCGAATGAAGAACACGGAGCGGTACGATGGAATTTTCGTTGTGATCGTCTGTAAGTACGACATATGGAAACCGCTCATTAACGTTCCCAAGCCGAATCTTGTTTCGAAAGGGAACTATAAAGACCGCGAGTACAACTTCCTGAATATGAACCGCGTTAAGGCGCTCAGCGCCGCGGTTCGGGAACTGCTCATGCAGAAGACTCCGGAATTTGTCGCGGTCGCGGAAGGATTTGCGTCCGACGTCGTTTATCTGCCCGTAAGTTCATGCGGATGCTCGCCGACTTTTGATCAAAATAACTTACTCGGTTTCCGAGCAAATGAAATTCAGCCCATTTGGGCGGAGGTCCCGATGCTCTACGCGCTCGCGCGAACGGCGCCGGGGCTCATTCCCATCGTACAGGGGAAGCCGGACGAGGAGAAGCCGACGCTGGTGGCGAATCCTCCGAGGAAACTCGATTTTACTAAAAGGCAATAAACGGTCGAACCGACGCGCATAGAGATCAGGGAACGTAACAAATGGCGACAGAACTTATTATTACGTCTGTTCCGAAGGGATTGAAACCGGGCTCTTACGGCTTTTGTACCGCCGCATGCACGAAAGATCTTAACGAGCCGACGTCGCGCGCGCTCGAAGTCATTTCGGGCTACCGGCATCTATTCTCGCCCGAGGAAGGCAAAGCCAATCCGGTCGCGTTCTCCTATCTTCTTTATGAATTCGCGGGTCGCCAGCGGCGCGTCCTCTCGCGCGTCGCCGATATGGGACTCGACTATTCCGGCCGAACGAATAAGATCGCGCATCATCTTGTGCTGAGCGAAGAAGAAGCCAAGCGTCCCGCCGGGCCGGCCGCCCTGTGCGCGAGCGGCGTTTTTATGGAGCGTTGGCCGGAAGACGAACAGCCGCATTATCTTGACGCGCGAACCGTTTCTTGCTCGGAATCGATTAACGTTAATGCGATTAAAACGGGCGCGTGGCAAAAGCTAACGGGCGACTCCGGCTGGGCGGGCGTCTTGGCCGGAACCGTTTTGACGCGCAGGCCCGTTATCCTCATAGTCCGCCCGGATCAGGACGTTTTGACTCTCTTCAGAGAAGCGCTGGTCCTTTTAAAGCCCGAAGAGCGTTGGAAGGCGACCTTTTCGACCTACTACACGTCCCTCCCGGCGAACGCGCAATGTCAGTGGCGCGCGCTCGTCGACGGCGCTTACGACGAAAAGCTACTCAGGATTCCGAACGCCATTACGCTTGATCTGCGCAATCCCAGCGCACTGCCCCGCGTCGACGAGATTGCTCTGACGCCGCAAGAGAAACCGTTGGTCGATCTCGCGCGCGGCGCCGCCTCTGCAAGCGCTGAAGCGCCGCAGTCGTGGGAACCTCTGGGACTGACTCCGGAAGAGGCGCCGAAAAGCAGAGCGCCGGGCAGGGGGCCGAATCCGTTCAATCGGAAAGACGACGTATTTTTCGGTTCTGTCGACAACGGCGATAATAGTACGCTTGGCGAAGGCTATAAGCCCGATGGATCTACGGGCGTTAGTTACATGCCGCCCAGTCATAAAAAATCTGGGATGATTTGGGTTCTTAT